>JADGQX010000231.1 GCA_017881445.1 Gemmatimonadota bacterium
CGCCGCCCGGCCGTCGTCTATCTGCCGATCTCCCGGAACGACTGGGCCTACCTGCGGGATGCGCTGCTGATCGGGCTGGCCAGGCTGGCCGGGAGCCGTGTGATCACGCACCTGCACGGCAGCGATCTGCGGGGATACTACGAGACCACGGGGGCGGGCTGGCGCTGGCTGGTGCGGGCGACGTCGCGGCGGCTGGACGCGGCGCTGGTACTGGGGCAGGAGCTGCGGCGCGACTACGAGGGGCTGGTTCCGCCCGCGCGGGTGCAGGTCGCGCCCGTGGGCGTGGCCGACCCCTTCGAGGGGGTCGCGCCGCCGGACCGCCGCGGCCGGGTGGGCGCAGGTCTGGTGGTGGCGTACCTGGGCTCCCTGGCCGAGGCGAAGGGCATCCTGGAGCTGATCGCGGCGGCTGACCTCCTGCGCTCGGATGGCATCGCCGCCCGCTTCGTGCTGGCGGGCGACTGGGCGGATGACACCTTCCGGGGACGCGCCCTGGCCCGGCTCGCGGAGCGGGGGCTCGCCGACGCCTTCACCTTCCTGGGGCCAGTGGCTGGCGCGGGCAAGCGTGCGCTGCTGGCGGAGGCGGATGTGCTGGTGTTCCCCGCCATCCAGCGTGAGGGACTGCCGCTCGTGATCCTCGAGGCCATGGCCGCCGCGCTGCCGGTGGTATCGACGCGCACGGGGGCCGTGGCCGACGCGGTGACGGACGGGGAGACCGGCTACCTGGTGCCGCAGCGGGACCCGGCGGCGCTCGCCGCCGCGCTGGCCAGGCTGGCGGCGACGCCCGCCGACCGCCTCCGCCTGGGCGAGGCGGGGCGGCGGCGCTTCGAGGCGTCGTTCACGCTGGAGGGGAGCGTGCGGCGGGTGGAGTCGATCCTGGAGGCGACGTGCAGGCGCTGACGCTGCGGCAGTCCCCGCGGGGCCTGCTGGCCCTGGGGCTGGCCGGGGCGGCCGCGGCTGCGGGGCTCTCGGCCGGTGGCTTGCCCTGGCTCACGGCGGGCGCGGTGCTCGGTCTCCTGCTGCTGGTGCTGACCCTGGGGTACCCGCTGGAGATCGTCGGGGTGATGCTGGTGCTGGGCGCGGTGGATCTCTCGTTCGTCACGGGGGGGTTCAAAAGCCTGCTGGCGGGCACGGGCGGGCTGGACATGAACGGCATCCGCCTGGTGGGAATCGTGGTATCGCTGGCCGCGGTGATCGCGCTGAACCGGAGCATGGTCGGGCAGCTCCTGGCGCCGTCCGGTCGCTGGTACGTGATCTTCCTGCTCTTCGCCGCGGGCACGCTCGTGCTGTCGCCCGCTCCGCTGGATGGCTTGCGGCTGTTCTTCAAGCTGGCCTATCCCCTGACCGTCTTCGTGGTCGTGCTGGGCGTGGCCCGAACGCGGGACGTGGAGCGGCTGGCCGACTGGATGCTGCTGGGCGCCGCGGCGGTCGCGTTCGTCATCAGCCCGGTGTTCGCCATCGTGACGGGCGGCCGCGCCGACCCGACCGGCGTCTACCGGATCGGGAGCTTCGGGCTGCACCAGAACCCGTTCTCCTTCTACCTGCTGGCCGCGCTCCTGCTGTCGCTGGTGCGGCTGCTCGAGCGTCGCGAGGCTCGCTACGCCTTACTGGCGCTGGGGCTCGTGATCTGGATGGCGCTGACGTACACGCGCATCACCTTCCTGGCGTTCCTGGTGGCGCTCGCGGTCCTGGCGCTGGTCACGAGCTGGCTGAGGCGTGACTACCGCGTGCTGGTGCTGGCGGCCATCGTGGCGGCGGTGCTCACCTGGGCGCTGCTCCCGGTGCTGCTGGCCCGGACATTCGGCTACCTGCCGCGGCCGGGTGAGCTGATCGATCTGGTCCGGGACCCGGCTCGCCTGTACGGGGCCATGAACTGGCAGGGGCGCCAGGTGCTCTGGCCGCTCATCTTCGGCCGATTCCTGCGCAGCCCCTGGGTCGGTCTCGGCCTGGGTGCGACCACGAGCATCCTGGGCGAGACGTTCGGGCGGGGCGGCATCTCCGTGGTGCACAACGAGTACCTGCGTCTGATCGCCGAGACGGGCCTGATCGGCGGCGCCGTGTTCCTGCTGGCCATGGTGCAGTGGTGGCGGGCGGCACTAGGCGTGATGCGCGACGAGCGCGCACGGCGGATGGCGGAGCCAGCCGGGAGGGCGTCGCCGGCGCCCCCGTCCTTCGGCAGCCGCGGACTGCGGGAGGGGAGCGACGACGGCCGCTGCGCCCGCGAGTTCGCCTCGGCCGCGCTTGCGCTGCTGGCGGCCTGGGCCGTGATCGCGGTGACCGACAACGCGTTCGATTACTATGCCCCGCTCACGCAGTACGCGGCGTTCTTCTGTGCCGCGGCGATGGTGGGGGGGCTGGGCGTCGGCGCACACCCCGAGGGGACGCCGCCCGGGCCGGGTGCTGTCACGGAGAAGGGGTCCAATGCCCACGCCCGTTGACCTGCACAATCACCTGCTGCCAGGCGTGGACGACGGCGCGCGCGACGAGACCGAGGGGCTGGCGGGGCTGCGCGCGCTGCACGCCGCGGGCGTGCGCAGCCTGGTGACGACGCCGCACGTGGATGCCTCCGTGCTGGCGCGTCCGCAGACGCTGGACGCCCGCCTGGGCGAGCTCGACCTGGCATGGCAGCGGCTGGGCCGGGTGGCGGTGACGGTTCCGGAAGTCGAGCTCCTGCGCGGTGCCGAGATCATGCTCGACCTGCCCGTCCTGAACGTCGACGATGCCCGCGTGCGCCTGGCGGGCGGCCCTTACGTGCTGGTGGAGTTTCCCCAGCCGAACGTGCCGCCGAACACGCCGGCGGCGTTGCACCGGATCCGGGAGGGGGGCGCGATCCCGGTCGTGGCCCACCCGGAGCGGTACGAGGACGTGAAACGCGAGCCGCGCTTCGCCCGGCAATGGCGGGATGCCGGGGCGTACCTGCAGCTGAACGGCGGCTCGCTGCTCGGCTGGTACGGCAAGCAGGCACGGGCCGCCGCGCTGGCGCTGCTGCGGGAGGGCGCCGTCGACTACGTGGCGAGCGACTATCACTCCCGCGGTCAGTGTCCGCTTGCGGAGTATATCGAAGTGCTGACGGCGCTGGGGGGCGAGGAGTATGCGAGCCTGCTGGTGGCGGAGAACCCCGGGCGCGTGATCCGGGGAGAGCCGCTGCTCGGTGTTTTCCCGCTGCCCGTGCGTCCGGCGCTCTGGCGGCGGGTGCTGGCGCTGCTGCGATGATTCGGGTTTCCTGGAGGTAAGATGCGGCGATTCCTGAACGCTTGCGTGGCGGGCTGCCTCGTCCTGGGCGCCGGAACCGGTGCGCTCGCGCAGGCGCCGGCAACCGTGAGCGCACCGGTGCCGGTGGCCCCGGCCGTGTTGCGCCCGGGCGACTCGATCAAGCTCCTGATCTGGCGCGAGCCGGATCTCTCCGGGAGCTACACCGTGGACGAGAAGGGGCTGGCGACGTTGCCGCTGCTGGGGACCCTGCCGGTGGCGGGCGTGAATCCCGACGTGCTGCGCGCGCAGCTGCTGGAGGGGTATCGCAAATACCTGCTGAACCCGTCGATCGAGGTGGTGTTCATGCACCGGGTCCGGATCCTGGGCGCCGTGCTGAAGCCCGGACTCTACCCGGTGGATGCCACGATGACCGTGGCCGACGCGCTGGCGCTGGCCGGTGGTCCCACGGAGGGGGGCTCGAAGGACAAGGTCGACATCCTGCGCGACGGGCAGCGTGTGCAGACGGACGTACGCCAGGACACGCCTCTGGCGGCCACGCCCCTGCAGTCGGGCGACCAGCTCTTCGTGCCCGAGCGACCGTGGCTCACGCGGAACCCGGCGATCGTGCCCACTCTCATCTCCGGTGGGTTCAGCATCCTGAGCATGATCGTCCTCCTGAAAACCCGATAGGGAGACCGCGGCGAATGCCTTCCACTGCTCATCTCAACGGCGCGGGTCCCGAGCAGGCTCCCCTGCGGGAGCTGCGCAACTTCGTGTTGCGCCACCGCTGGTCGATGCTGGGACTGCCGCTGCTGGCGCTGCTGGCGGCGGCCGCATTCGTGTTCACGGCCACGCCGCGCTACGAGGCGGATGCGACGCTGCGGATCGATGAGCAGCAGTCCACGCTGCCCGTGCTCGACGCCCTGAAATCGCTCTCCTCCGGCAGCAAGATCGAGACGGAGATGGAGGTGCTGGCCAGCAGGACGCTGGCGGAAGACGTCGTCGACTCCCTGGGCCTGCAGCTTCGCCTGGCGCGGCCGGCGAGCGCACCCCGGAGCGGGATCTTCGCCCGGGTGAGCGGCACACGGGCGAGCGGGGACCGGCGCTACACGCTGGTCCGTCGCGCGGATGGGCGCTTCGATGTCGAGGCCGACAGTGGCGCGCAGCGGGGGACCGTGGCGCCGGGCGAGGCGCTGGCGCTGGACGGCGGCGCGTCGGTGCGACTGGCGCCGGGCAGCGCGCGCTACCCGCGCATCGTCTTCGACGTGCTCGGCTTCGACAAGGCGGTGAAGGAGTTCCGGGATGCCCTCTCGGTGGCGCGGCCCAACCGGGACGCGGACATCGTGGAGATCCGGTACGAGGGCCGGGACCGGGAGCTGGTGCGGGCGGTGCCGGACCTGCTGTCGGCGCGCTTCATCGCCTGGCGCCAGGGCGTGCGCAGCACCGAGGCGCGCAGCACCGTGCACTTCCTGGGCGATCAGATCGACACGCTCTCCGGCCAGCTGGCGAGTGCCGAGGACGCACTACGCGACTATCGCCAGGCGACCCACATGATCGCGCCGGAGGCGGAAGCCAGGGCGGACGTGACGCGGCTCTCGGAGCTGCAGGGCCAGCGCGAGGCCATCGATGCGGAACAGGCGGCGTTCTCGGCGCTGGTGACGGAGATCGAGCACGCGCCCACGGACGCGGGGCCGTCGCCCTATCGACGGCTGATCGCCTTCCCCAGCCTGCTGCGCAACCCGGCGACGACGGAGCTGTTGCGCTCGCTCTCGGACGTGGACGAGAAGCGCACCGAGCTGCTCTCGCGCCGCACGTCCGAGGACCCGGACGTGCGCGCGCTCAGCGAGCGCGTGCATGGGCTCGAGCAGCAGCTCTATTCCATTGCCACCACCTACCGGCAGGGGTTGAGCAACCAGGTCGCGTCGCTGGACGCAGTGCTCGCCCGCTCGGGTGCGGACATGAGCCAGATCCCCGCGCGCGAGGTCCGCTACGCGCGCCTGCAGCGGCAAGCGCACGTGCTGGAGGACATCTTCAGCCTGCTGCAGACGCGGCTCAAGGAAGCGCAAATCGCTGCGGCGGTGGAAGATGCGAGCGTGCGGGTGATCGATCCTTCCATCCTGCCCGAGCGACCGATCTGGCCCAAGAAGGTGCTGAGCCTGCTGCTGGCGCTGATCGTCGGCCTGGCGCTGGGCGTGGGCGCGGGCGTGGCCCGCGAGCACCTGGACACCACCGTGCATACGCGGGAGGACGCGCAGCGCGCGACGGGCGGGCTGCCGGTGCTGGGCCTGATCCCGCGCATCGCGCCGTCGGCCGGGGCCGGCCCGAGGTGGTCGCGCAAACCCGCGTTCACCGACCGGCTGATCGTGGGGCGCGAGCCGCTCGGTCCGGTAGCGGAAGCCTATCGTTCGCTGCGCACGAACATCACGTACTCGCGGGCCGACGCGGCCCCGCGCACGCTCGTGTTCACCAGCGCCACCCCCGGCGATGGCAAATCGACGACGGCTCTCAACCTGGCGCTGACGCTCGGCCAGCAGGAGCTGCGCTGCCTGCTGATCGACGCGGACCTGCGCCGGGGCGTGCTCCACCGCGTGCTGGGACTTGCGGGCGAGCCGGGCCTCTCGAATGTCCTTCTGGGCAAGGCGCAACTGTCGGACGCCCTGCGCCGGGTCGACCTGGGCGCGGGCGGCAGCCTCGACCTGCTCCCCTGCGGCTTCTCACCCCCCAACCCGGCGGAGCTGCTCGGCTCGTCCAGGATGCGCGATCTGCTCAAGAAGCTGGAAGAGAGCTACGACATGGTGATCCTGGACGCGCCGCCGCTCAACCTGGTCACCGACGCGGCGCTGCTCGGCAGGAACGCCGAGGGGGTGGTCCTGGTGGCGCGGGCCGGCTTCAGCGAGCGCGGCGCTCTGAGCTATGCCATCGAGCAGCTCGCGGCCGTGCGCGCCCCCACGCTGGGCCTGGTGCTGAACGATGTGAACCCGCGCACGGATGCCCATTACGGCTCCTACTCGCCCACGGCCCACTACTACACGACGGCCGGAGGAAACGATTGAGGAGGCCAGCGCCCTGCCGCCGGCAGGCGGTAGTGCTCGCCGCCATGCTGCTGGGGCTGGGGGCCGGGGCCGGCGGGGCCTCGGGCCAGCGGTCCGCAAGCGCGCCACCGCCGGGAACCCCGCCGGTGGCGTCCGTTTCTCTACCCGCCGGCCACTGGGCCTGGGATGCGCTGCGCCGCCTGTCGGCGCTCGGCCTCGCCCCGGAATGGCCCGACCGCGCCCAGGGGTTTGTGTTGCGTTCCGAGGTCGCGCGCGTCCTGGCGCGGGCGGCGGCGCTCGCCCAGGAGCAGCGTCCGGAGCTGGCGCCGCTGGCGCGCGGCTTCCAGCGGCGCTTCCAGGCGGAGTTTGGCACGGCCGGCTCGGACCCGACGGCGCTCCCCGCGCCTGCGGGCTGGCGTGACCTGCTGCCGCGCCGGCTCGCGGTGGGGTACGCGGAGCGAAGGGGGCTGGTCCGGACCGGGGTGGGGTACGACCCGGACACGGATTGGGTAGCGGGCAAGCCCGTACCGGATACCTCCACCGCCTTCCTGAGCGCCCGCTGGGAAAGCGTGCCGGACCGCCATCTGGCGCTCATGGTCGAGCCCACCCTGCGGTCGGACGCGGTCGAACTGGCGGCGGGCGAGGTCGTGGCCCTGCTCGGTCCGTTCGGCGTCTGGGCGGGGCGCCATAGCGCCCGCTTCGGCCCGGGCGTGGGGGGCGGCATCGTGCTGAGCGAGCAGAACACGTTCAACGGCGTGGGCACATTCCTGCCGGAAGCGATCCGATTCCCCTGGATCTTCCGGGGGATGGGCCCGATCCGGATGGAGCTGTTCTTCTCGCGCGCTCACGGAGGCGACTGGTTCCCTGACCCCTGGTTCGGGGCCTTCCGGGGCACCATGACGCCGCACCCCCGGCTCACCGTGGGGCTGAACCGGGGTACCATGTTCGGCGGGCGCGGGAACGTGCCGATCACGTTCCGGAGTCTGTTCCGCACGGCGCTGGGGCTGCGCGCCGACCCGGTCGGCTTCTTCGACAACGAGATGGTGTCGGTGGACGTGCAGTACCGGCCGCCGCTGGGGGCGCTGCCGCTGGCCGTCTACGGCGAGCTGGGAGAGGACGACGCCTCCGGCGCGTGGCACCACGAGCCGGGCTATACGGCGGGGGCGGAGCTGGTGGCG
>JADGQX010000232.1 GCA_017881445.1 Gemmatimonadota bacterium
TGGAAGAGCGCCACGCACGCCAGCACGATGCCGAACAGGATGAACTCGATCGGCACGGGACCGATGGTCGGGCCCGAGAATGTCGCCGCGGCTGCCGATGCGGGCAGCGTGGCCAGCAGCAATGCGGCAAGACCGAATGAACGCATGATCCTCTCGACTGTTGCCAAAGGGGATTCCCATCCGGGTCCGTGTCAACTTAGGTCCCGCGATGGCGGCCGGAGTCCGGAGGCACCCCACCCGCTGTGGGGGATTCCCGCATCCTTTGTCCCCAGATGCTCAACGGGTTTGGAGGGAGGACAAGGCGCTCGGCGGCGGGAGACCTGTCCCCGGCCGGTGGCACTGTCCGGCGGAGGCTGTCCCCGGAAGGGGACGGGGCGACGCGCCCGGCAGGAGTCGTCGCTCGCGTGCAAGTGAATGTCCCAGAATAACAAAGACGCCTGTGCCTGGTGGATGGCGCATCCGGTATGGAAGGTGCCCCCGGTGCGAAGGGCGGCGAGGACGGGCGTTATGCCCCGATCTCGGACGCGGCTCTTGGCCCGGAAGAGGAACTCCCATGGCGGAACTCATGGCCGTTCGCGCGGCGACCCTGGCGGTGCCGGTCGCACCGAAGCTGAAGGAGCTGGGCGACAGCGAAGTGGTCGCGCGGTTCATGGCGGGCGAGAGCCGGGCGTTCGGCGAGCTGGTTTCGCGCTACCACGTGCGGCTGCTGAACTTCGTCTATCGCACGATCGGGGACCGTGAGCGGGCAGAGGACCTGGTGCAGGAGACGTTCATCCGGGTCTACCGCCACCTTCACCGGTTCGACCAGAGCCGGAAGTTCTCGACCTGGGTGTACACGATCGCGGGGAACCTGGCCAAGAACGAGCTGCGGAACCGGTCGCGGAATCCGCTGGTCCTGTTCCAGACGCTGAAGAGCAGCTGGGACGCCGACCACCGGCCGCTGGAGTGGGAGGACAACACGTATCGGCCGGACGATCTGTTCCGGAAGCGGCACCTGCGGGAGACCATCGACAAGGCGGTGGCCCAGCTGCCGGACCATCACCGGATCGTGTTCATACTGCGGGAGCTGGAAGGGAAGACGTACGAAGAGATCGCGGACATCACCGGGGTGAACCTCGGCACCGTGAAGAGCCGGCTGAACCGGGCGCGCAACAACTTCGCCCAGATCATCGAGCCGATGCTGGACTAGCGGGACCACGGGCCTTCGCAGTCCCTTCCTACGGGCCCGACAAGGCCTCGCCGGCGCTGCACCGGCGAGGCCTTTCCTCGTCCGGCACTCTTGCAGGGTGGAACCTCGGGCGGCATGCTCCAGTACAAGGCAGCCGACGACGCCAATTCAGCGTCGCGGCGAGAGCCGACCGCGGCTCCCGGCCGGATCGGATGCAGCCACCGCGGATGGGAAGCCATGACCTGCGGGGAGTTTCTCGCCCGTCATTCGGAATACCTCGACCAGGAGCTCGGCGCCGACGCGGCGGCCGAGATGCGGCGTCACGCGAGCCGCTGTGCCCGTTGCGCACGCTACGATCGGGTATTGCGGCGCGGGCTGCAGCTGCTGCGCCAGGCCGAGCCGGTGCTTCCATCCTGCGACAGCTACGTGGGCCTGCAGCAGCACCTGGCCCGCTCCGGCGGCCTGGCCGTGGCCCCGGGCGGCGCGCCCGGCGCCAGCGTGCCCAGGGCGCCCATCGCCGCCACCGTGGCGGTGGCGGGCGTGGTCGCCCTGGTGGCATGGAGTGCGCTTTTCCGCGTGACCGGCGTGCCGGCGACGGCTACGGCGGAGGTGGCGCCCGAGCAGAGAGCATTGGCGCGGCCCGTCCTCGAGGGCGTGGATCTGGCCGGTCTTTCGCTGCCGGTCACGGGCGGCGGCGACTGGATCCGGGGGCTGATGCCCCGGGCGGCGACGGGCATGCCGCCGGCGCGGCCGGCACTGTTGGCGCCGGGTCCCTACACTCCGCTGGTGGTCGAGCAGCCCGACTACGGGCAGCCCGCCGTCGTTTCCGTGCTGGCGTCGTACACTCGCTAGAGGATGGCTCTCACCCGCGCCGACGCGGTCGTGCGCGCCCTGGCCCAGGGGCGGCGCGGGGGCGTGTTCTTCATCTTCGGCGACGAGGAGCTGCTGAAGGAACGCCTGGTCACGCAGATCGTGAACTCCCACCTGGACCCATCCACCCGCGACTTCAACCTGGACCAGCTACGGGGCGGCGACATGGAGGCCGAGACGCTCGCCTCCGTGCTGGCGACGCCGCCCATGCTCGCGGAATGGCGCGTGGTCGTGGTGCGGGACGCCCAGGCGCTGGCGGGCGCGCCGCGCAGCCGCGCCACCGTCGAGGAGCTCCTCGACCGCCCCGTGCCCGGACTGGCGCTCGTGCTGCTCACCAACATCCCGGACGGCTCCGGGGCCAAGTTCTACGAGCGGCTGAAGCGGGAAGCCGTGGCGGTCGAGCTCGCGTCGCTGCCGGAGAGCGACCTGCCCGGGTGGCTGCTGGAGGAGGCGGAGGTCCGCGGCCTGCGACTCGATCCGGCCGCCGCCCGCGCCATGGCGACCGCCATCGGCAGCGACCTGGGCGTGCTGGCCCGCGAGCTCGACAAGCTGCGCGACTTCGTGGGCGAGCGCGCGGCGGCGACGCTGGCCGACGTCGAGGCCGTCGTGGGCGTGGTCCCGCGCCAGGACCGTTGGGCCTGGCTGGACCTCGTCGGCGATGGCCGGGTGGCGGAGGCCCGCCGGGCCGTGCCGGTCCTGCTCGAAACCGGCGACACGGCCGTCGGCCTGGTGATCGCCCTCGGCACCCATTTCCTGCGGCTCGGCCTCGCCGTCAACGGCGGCGCCAAGGCCCTCGAGGCCGAGCTGCCCCCGAGGCAGCGGTGGCTCGCCTCCAAGGCCGCGCAGCAGGCGCGCCGCTGGACCCCCGCGACCATCGATGCCGTCCTCGACGACCTGCTACGGGCGGACCGTCTGCTCAAGTCCGCCTCGCTCGGTGAGGAGCGCGTGCTCGATGAGCTGCTGCTGCGCCTCGAGGCCAGAACACGCAGGCCGGCCCGGCGCTAGCTCCACCCCGCCCGTTCCTTGCCTCCCGCGACCATGGAGCGCAACTTGCGAAGCCCGCGACACTCCGCTGGTGGCCGTCTCCCATGGAGCCGGAGGTATGGCGACGTCGCTTCGAATCCTCGTCGCCGAGGACGAATTGCTCTCGGCGATGGCGCTCCAGGCACAGCTGGAGGCGCTCGGACACGTGGTAATCGGACCGGCCTACAACGGCCGGGCCGCGGTCGAGCTCGCCCGCGCCAATCCCGTCGATCTCGCCATCCTGGACGTCCGCATGCCTGCCCTCTCCGGACTGCAAGCGGCCCAGGAGATCGCGGCCATCCAGGTCGTTCCCGTCATCCTGCTGAGCGGCTACAGCGATCCGGAGATGATCGAAGAGGCGACGAAGGCGCCCGTCTTCCACTACCTGGTCAAGCCCGTCTCCATGGCCGACCTCGGCCCCGCCATCGCCGTGGCGATGACCCGCTTCAACGAATGGCGCGAGGTCCGCGGGGAAGTCCACGAGCTCGAGCAGAAGCTCGAGGACAGGAAGCTCATCGAGAGGGCCAAGGGGCTGCTCATGGATGCCCGGGGGCTGGCGGAGGCCGACGCCTACCGGCTGCTGCAGAAGGAGAGTCAGAACCGCAACCAGCCCATGGTCGAGATCGCCCGCTCCATCCTCATGACCGATTCCCTCCTGCGGGAAGAGCCCTAGCCTTTGCCGCTTCGGCCTTGTGCCGCGCCGCGGGCGCCCGTTAACGTATGCACCTCATGACTGCTCCCGCTTCGCCCTCCAAACAGCTGTACCTCGCCTGGGTCGAGCAACGGATCGAGGACTTCAAGGACTCGATCTCGCGCGACGAGCTGCTCGAGGTCGCCGACGACGCCGTACAGGAGCTCTACGCCGATCCCGAGGGCCAGTACACCCTCACGGAGATCGTCCTGCGCGACGCCGTGGACATGCTGCTGTTCCGCCGTCTCGGTCTTCCCACCTACAAGCAGTGGCTGAAGCTGTGTCAGATCGACACACCCGAACGACCTCCGGAGAGTACAGCCCACGGTTCCGCCGCCGGCGCTCGCACGGCCTAAGTTATTTTCTGTCAATAAGTTGCTACCATCGTTGGCCACGGGTACATCCCGTGCCTAATGAACGCCGGGCGCGGCGTGCGGCCGCGCGGTCCAGCGAGGGGAGCAGCACGTGATGGATGGCATGAAGGAGCCGAGAGCGGCTACGGACACTACGGGCGATCCGCCGGGAATCGTGGTGTTCGACGGATCCGAGCCGCCTCGGCGGCCGGTGATTTCCGCGTTCATCTGGGGTTCGCCGCAGCCGGCGCTGCCGACGCTGCCGTTCGGCCGGTGGAAGGGCTCGGCGGCCTGAGTCGCGAGCTCCAGGCATGATGCAGCCCGTCCGGCCGTAGGCCGGACGGGCTATTTCTTGGGCGGTGAGTCAGACTCGCACGACGACGGTCTCGGCGATCTTGTCGTGCATGGCCTGGCGGTTCTTGTCCCAGAGGATCTGGAAGAAACCTCCCAGGGCGGTGACGACGGAGGCAGCGTAGCCGCCGAAGCGCTCGAGGGCCGCCCACCAGCCCATGGGGCGGCCGTCGAGGCGGACGATGCGGATGCGCATGAGCCACTTGCCTGGCGTCTGGCCCCGCATGAGGGCGACGAAGCCGGTGAAGTAGAGCCCGGTCCAGCCGAAGCCCAGCCCGGCCTTCTTCATCAGCTTGACCAACTCGCCTCCGGCGTCGGCCATGCTGGCCATGACCCCTGCCGTCGAGGTGGTCTGGCGGATGCTGTCCTGCTGGATGCGCTGCGTGAGCCTGCGGTTCTCGCCCGAGAGCTTCTTGATCTCCTTACCCAGCGTGCGGAGTGTGTCCGGGGCGAAGGCGACGCCGAGCCGGGGACGCAGCTGGGCGAGTGGGGCCGTGTCGCCGCGGGCCAGGGCTCGAACGTAGCTGCGGGCCAGTGAATCCCGGTCGGCGACGCTGGCCGCCGCCGCGGTATCGGCCGGGAGCGCAGCCGCGATGGCCTCGTGCAGCGCTTGCATAGCCGCGGGGGGCAGCGCGGTCTTGCCGCTGTCGGCGCCCTGGGCCAGTCCGGCCTCGATGGAGCGGATGTTGTCCGGGGATATGCCCTTGCGCTTCATGCGGCGCACCAGCTTGTCCGCGCTCTTGCGGGCATCCGCGCTCGAGGTGGCGCGGCGCAGGGACATCGCTTCGGCCACCGCGGCCAGGTCGCCCAGGTTCGCGTTCACTTCCGTGCCGGAATCGGTCGTTACGGCGGGCGCATCCGCGTCGCCGGAGCTTCCTGAATCGGAGTCGTCTGTGGTGAGGCGGTGGAGGGGCCGCGTCCACATCCCCCAGTTGCTGGCGATCACAATGAAGAGCACGCCGGCCGCGGCCACACGGAAGGCGGTGCGCAGGCGCGGCCGGCGCCCGCCGATGCCGGCACGGGCGGAGGCACGCCAGAGCGCGAACGCCGCCGCGATGCCGAAGAAGAGGCCGCTGCCTTTGACCAGCACCGCCAACAGGATCAGGTCGATGGCCATGGCCGCCGCGCGCTGGCCCGGACTTGCGAGCGGGCGCCCGAGCAGCTCGGGAGCCACTGCGAAGGACGCGGGTGTGATGGTGTCGCCGGGTTTGTGCATGGCCATGGAAGCTGCGATTCGGGAGGGGGCGCCGCGGGCGAATATACCAAACGGCGAGGAGAAGGAGAAGGAGAGGGAAAGGGAGGGCAAGGGAAAGGGGAAAGGGGCGGGCGCGTTCGCGCCCGCCCCTCGCTTCTCGACGGTCGTCGGTCGTGCGTTGCCGGGCTACGGCCACTTGACCGTGATCTGCTGCTTCTTGCCCTTGCGCACGATGTCCAGCTTGACGTCGCCCTTCCGGCCGCGGAGTGCATTCCGGAAGTCGGTGACCCTGGCAATGGCATGTCCATCGGCCGCGGTCACGACGTCGCCCGCCAGGAGCCCGGCTCTGGCCGCGGGCGTGCTCGGGGCGACGCTCTCGATGAGCAGCCCCGTCTGAACGCCGAAGTAGCTGGCGAGCTGGGGGGTCAGCTCCTGGACGCCGGCGCCGGCGATGCCGCGCCGGCCGACCAGCTCGACCTCGAATCCCGGCGGTCCGGGGAACTCGCCGCGCTCGTAGACGTGGACCTGCGGCATGGAGCGCAGCATGCTGTCGCCGAAGACCCGCATGCGGGGCAGGTAGAACGCGCGCATGCTGTCCATGCTCGGGATCCGGAGCGTGTCTGCCCGTCGTCCGCGGCCGTACTGCATGATGATGATGGAGTCGTTGTGGATGACCGTGTGGGGGAAGGGCATGGAATCGATCTTCATGCGGGCGGAGTCCATATACATGTGCATGACCTGGCGGATGGAATCGCCGTCGATGGCGATGCGCATCTCGTCGAAGCGAGGGAGCTCGGCGCCCAGGTAGGACGGTCGTTGCGCGGCGATCAGGGTCAGCGCCTGGTCCTTGCCGGCGCGGCGGACCTGGAGCCGCACGGTGTCGCCCGGATGCAGGCGGCGGGAGGCGTCGCCCATGCGACCCAGCGTCGCGGGCTCCCCGTTGACACGGAGCAGCGTGTCGCCGGGCTCCATTCCGGCCCGGTCCGCGGGCGACCCCTTGAGCACCTCGCCCACGACCAGTGGGCTCGTGGTCGGTGCCTGGTCCGCCCCGGGCGACCACACGATGCGGATGCGTTCCGCGCCATAGGAGAAGCCGAGCCAGCCGTGCGCCTGGCGGGCGCGCGTGGGAGCGTCCTGCCCTCGCAGCGGCAGCGCGCTAAGGGCCAGGCCGGCCAGGAACGCGAGGGAAACGATTCGGGTGTAGCGCATGGAACTTTCTCCTGTCAGAACCAGCGCCCGTCGGAGCGCAGGGCGATCTGGCGCAGCGCAGCATCTCGCTGGGCCACGGCGGTGAGGTGGTAACCGTTGATGAGCGGGTCGGCGGGCGCGCGGTCGAGCGCCTGTCGGGTGGTCAGCACGATGCTCTCGAGCGCCGCGACGCGGGCGACGGGGTCCTCCGTCTGCTGCGAGGAGGTCAGCTCCGCGTACCTGGCGTAGGCCCGCAGGTAGGCGCGCTCGGCCAGCTGCAGGGCGCGAACGGCCTCCTCGGGCGTGGATGCGTCGGCCACATTGGCCACGTTGCTGGCCAGGGGCGCGGCCTGCGCGGCGGGAGCAAAGGCGAGGCCGGCCGCACGGGTGTCGTCGTCGGAGGACCGGAACGACTCGGGCGCCGCGGACGCCGGGGTGAACGGGGCAGGCGCGCCGGTGCGCCCCTGCGCGGCGCCC
>JADGQX010000233.1 GCA_017881445.1 Gemmatimonadota bacterium
AGCTCGCCGAGATGCCGGAGACGCCGGTGGTGGTCGCGCTGGGCGTGCACGCGGCGGCGATCCTGGCGCCGGCTGACCTGTCCGATGACGAGCGGACCGAGCGCGAGCGCATGCTGGCGGACGCCGTGGACGCCGAGCGCTTCGCCGGCCATCTGGACCTGGCCCTGGACCACCGGGGGGAAGGCGACGCCGGGCTCGCCTCCGCCCGCCTGGGCGTCGCCACGGCCCTGCGCGGCTATGCCCAGGAGGAGGTGTGGTTTACCGGCTTCGGCGGCCCCTCCGCCCGCGAGCTGGCCGACCGCTTCGGCATTGCCGTGTCCTTCGATGGTAAGGTGCCGGAGGAGTGGCGCCCCTACTTCCGGCGCATGCTGGGGCAGTCGCTGGAGGACCTGCAGCGGGTGATGCCCGCCCTGGACTTCCGCGGGCTGCGCGTGCGCTTCGGCCCCGACCCGCTCGGACCCGAAGCCCTGGCGCTGCACGACCCGCGGCGACGGATCATCTACCTGCCGCCCGCCACCGGCGCCGGGACCATCGCCCACGAGCTGGCGCACGACCTCGACTGGCAGGGCGCGCGCAAGCTGTACGGCGTCCGGGGCGGCTATGCCACCGACCTCGCCTCGCGCCGCGCCCGGGACCCGCTCGCCTCCTCGGTCTCCGGGCTCAGCACGCTGCCGGCGCCGGGACGTCGCGAGCAGTACCGCCTGAGCCACCTGCGTCGCCCCGCCGAGGCCTTCGCCCGCAACGTCGAGTGGTTCGTCGCCGGCGCCCTCGCCCGCGACGGCATCATGGACGGCTACCTCTCCTCGGTGCAGGACGACGTGCTCACCGGCTACGGCTCCGTGCAGCCGCCCGACCTCACCGGCGCGGCCGGTCGCGCGCTGGTCGAGATCCTCGACCAGGTCGCACCCGTCTACCGCGAGACGCGCGACTGGTACCTGCAGGCGTATGGGCCATCCCGGGTGCTCGCGCCCTTCGACCTGCTCCGGCGCGTGCTGGAGACCCCCCCGGCGGGCGACGCCGCCCCCGCCGGTGCCGGCCGGCTGCAGACGCCCGCCGCCGACTCCACCCAGTCACCCGCCGACGGCTATCCCGCCGTAGCCGGCCTCGGCTTCGACGCGGTCCGGCGCTCCCGCCTGGCGGGCCTGGCCGCCATCGACGCCTGGGCCTGTGCCGCGCCCGGCGGCATGTACGACCGTGACATGGAGACGAAGCGCCGCGACCTCGTGGCCCTGGCCGCCGCCGCCCGCACCCGCGGCCTCGCGGCCCGCATTGCCGGCCGCACCGCCGGGCGCGAGGGCTGGCTCTGGATGCAGCGCCGCCTCTACGGCGCTCCCTGGCCGGAGGCTGTTCTCGACTCCGTCAGCGCCCGGACCCTCGCGCCCGTGGTCGATGCGGCCCAGGCCGCGGACACGACCGGTTTCCACTCCGCCGGCGACGTCTTCGCCCTGACACTGCCCGCCCGCGGCTGCGACGGGCTGGCCCGGCCGGTCGAAGGATGGCGAAACCGATCGCTCCTGCCCTAAGATTCAGCGCCCGGCCCGGAGCGGACTCAACCTGGAACCGCGGAACCTGCGATGACGCTACCAGCCAAGTGCGCCCTGGTCACCATGCTGCTCTGCGCAACCGGTGCCCCGGGGGCGGGTGCACAGCAGGCCTATCCCTTCATGGACCCGCACCTGCCGGTCGAGCGACGGATCGACGACCTCATCGGGCGCATGACGCAGTCGGAGAAGCTGGCGGCTCTGAGCACCGATGCGAGCGTGCCCCGGCTGGGCGTGAAGGGCTCGGGCAACACGGAGGGGCTGCATGGCGTGGCCCAGGGCGGGCCCAGCGACTGGGGCCAGCGCCACCCCGTGACCACCACGATCTTCCCGCAGGCGGTGGGGCTGGGCGAGACCTGGGACCCCGCGCTGATCCGACAGGTCGCAGCGGCGGAGGCGTACGAGGCGCGCTACCTGTTCCAGAGCCCGAAGTACGGCCAGGGCGGGATCGTGGTCTGGGCGCCCAATGCGGACCTGGCCCGCGACATCCGCTGGGGGCGGACCGAGGAGAGCTACGGCGAGGATGCGTTTCTGACCGGCACCCTGGCGACGGCCTTCGTAAAGGGGCTGCAGGGCGACGACCCGAAGTACTGGCTGGCGGCGTCGCTGATGAAGCACTTCCTGGCGAACAGCAACGAGCCGGAGCGGGCCTGGTCCTCCTCGGACTTCGACGACCGGCTGCTGCACGAGTATTACGAGGTCCCCTTCCGCATGGGCGTGATGAAGGGTGGCGCCCGGGCGTACATGGCCGCGTACAACAGCGTCAACGGCGTTCCCATGATGGTCCACCCGCTGCTGCGCCGGACCATCGAGGAATGGGGCCAGGACGGCATCATCTCCACCGACGGTGGCGCGCTCCGGCTGCTCGTCTCCGATCACCACGAGTATCCGGACCTCGCCTGGGCCGCCGCGGCCGGCATCCGGGCGGGCATCAACCAGTTCCTGGACAGGTACCTGGAGCCCGTGCAGACGGCCCTGCGCGATGGCCTGCTGACCGACGCCGACATCGACCGGGCGCTGCGCGGCCGCTACCGGGTGCTGATCCGATTGGGTCAGCTGGACCCGCCCGAGAGTGTGAAGTACCGGAGCATCGGCGTCGCGGGGGAGCCCGAGCCCTGGAACGGCGATCGGCACCGGGCGCTGGCGCGGCTGGTGACGCAGAAGTCGATCGTGCTGCTCAAGAACGAGGGCGGGCTGCTGCCATTGGACCGCACGGCGCTGAAGACCGTGGCCGTCATCGGTCCGTGGGCCGATTCCGTGCTGCTCGACTGGTACAGCGGCACCCCGCCGTACAAGGTCTCGCCCCTGCAGGGCATCCGGGCTCGCCTGGGCGCGGGCGCCGCGGTCCGGTACGCCGACGGAACGGACAGCACGGCGGCCGTGACGGCGGCCCGCGGCGCCGACGTCGCCATCGTGGTGGTGGGCAATCATCCCGAGTGCAACGCGGGCTGGGAGAAGTGCCCGCTGCTGAGCGAGGGCAAGGAAGCCGTGGATCGCCGCTCCCTCGCGCTGGAGCAGGAGGTGCTGATCAAGCTGGTCCGCCGGAACAACCCCAGGACGGTCGTGGTCCTGATCAGCAGCTTCCCCTACGCCATCACCTGGACGCAGCAGAACGTGCCTGCGATCCTGCACATGGCACAGAACAGCCAGGAGCTGGGCAACGCGCTCGCCGATGCGCTCTTCGGCGACCTGAACCCCGGGGGCCGGCTGGTCCACACCTGGGTGCGGTCGATCGACCAGCTGCCGCCCCGCCTCGACTTCGACCTGCGCCGCGGGCGCACCTACATGTACTACGCCGGAGAGCCGCTCTATCCCTTCGGCTACGGGCTCAGCTACACCACCTTCCGCTACGCCGGCCTGCGCACGAGCGCCGCGGCGATTCCGGCCGCTGGAGCCATCACTGTACGGCTGGATGTGACCAACACCGGCTCCCGTGCCGGCGACGAGGTCGTCCAGCTCTACGTGCGTCACCTCGGCTCCACGGTCGAGCGGCCGCTGAAGGAGCTGAAGGGCTTCCTGCGGGTGACGCTGAAACCGGGCGAGACGCGCACCGTCGCGCTGCGCCTGGAGGCCGCGGACCTCGCCTACTGGAACACGGACAGGAAGCGGTGGTCGGTCGAGGCCGAGCCGGTGCTGCTGCAAGTCGGGGCGTCGTCCGCCGATATCCGCCTGGAAAAGACGATCCGCGTGATCCCGTGATCAGGACGGGTCGCCGCCCTGCCGCGAGGCGAGGAAGCACTCGGCGAAGCCGAACATGGCCCTGCCGGTGATGCGCACGAGAGGGGCGGTCTCGCCGGCGCCAGCGTCGGAGCCGCGCAGGGAGAAGAAGCCGAAGAGCGCGCGGCCGTGGCTCTCCACGCGCACGCCGGGCGGCAGCCGGATCTGGACGTAGCCGGCGAACGAGCGAACGTCGATCTCGGTGACGCCTTGCTGGAAGGTGGCGCGCGTGAGGTCCAGCTCGACGTAGCCCATGCGCGCGCGCAGCTCCAGGCGGCGGGGCAGGAGTCCCGCCAGGCGCTGCTCCTGCCCCGACAGGAGCGCCCTCACCTGGCGCACGGCCTCCCCGGCCGCCGGCGCCGCCTCCCGTTTCATGGCGCTACGGTCAGTCTCGCCGTACGACCAGCTGGCTCCCGCCATAGCGGACGACCCGCTTCGGAGCGCCATCCGCATCGAAGGCGACGGGCGCGCCCTTCCCCACCCACACCAGCTCGAAGGTGCGCTCGTGGAGCATTCCGGGGAAGGAGCCCTGGCGCGCACCGATGGTGAGTGTGCCGGCGGCTTCGTTCCAGGTGAGGGGAATCCGGCTCGCCTCGCCCCGCTCGTAGCCATAGCTCACGCCGTCGTCTTCGTAAAGCGTGAAGGCGCCGCTCTTTCCCGTGTAAATCCAGAGCCGGATCGGGTCGGCCGGCTTCTCGTCCGTGTACTGGATCGCCGGCCCCAGCGGCACGATGGCGCCCGCGCGCACGAAGAGCGGGATGTCGGAGTAGGGCGCGTCCGCCACCACGGTCTGCCCGCCGGCGAAGTGCCGCCCGGTCTTCAAGTCGTACCAGCCGGTGCCCGCGGGCAGGTAGACCGGGCGGGAGCGGGCGTGGTACGCGGTCACGGGCGCCACCAGCAGCGCGGGTCCGAACATGAACTCGTCCGCCACACCCCGCGCTCGCGCGTCCGCGGTGAAGTCCATGACCAGCGGACGCATCAGCGTGTAGCCGCCTTGCGAGACCATGCCCGCCACGGAATACGTGTAGGGCATGAGGCGGTAGCGCAGCCGGTCGTAGCCCAGCATGGCCTGGTAGGCCGGGTGTCCCTCGGGCGCCACGTTGAACATCTCGCGGTACGGGAACTGGCCGTGGACGCGCAGCAGCGGCGAGAAGGTGCCGAACTGGAACCAGCGCGTGTTCAGCTCGCGCCACTCCTCCAGGTTGGCGGAATCCGGCTTCTCGTAGCGCCGCTCCGGCGCGAAGCCGCCGATGTCGGTGGTCCACCAGGGCAGGCCCGCGATGGAGAAGTTGAGCCCCGCCGGGATCTGGGCGGCCAATGCCTCCCACCGTGAGGCGACGTCGCCACTCCACACGGCCGTGGCGTAGCGCTGCTGCCCGGCGTAGGCCGAGCGCGTGAGGATGAAGACGCGCCGGTCCGGCACGCTGGCGCGCAGCCCGTCGTACACGCCGCCCGCGTGCACGAGAGGGAACGCGTTCTCGTAGCGCGCGGCGGTGCCCAGCGCCAGTGGGGCCATGCGCGCGAGCCGCTCCTCGGGGGAGGGCACGTCGCCCATGTCCGGCTCGGTCGAATCCATCCACCAGGCGTCGAAGCCCTTGACCACCAGCTTCCGGCGCATCTGCTCGAAGTAGAGGCGCCGCGCGGCCGGGTTGAAGGCATCGTAGAACGTGGAGACGTACCCCTTGCCGACCCAGTCCTTCTGCCCCTGCTCGACCTTGTGCGTGTAGACCCAGCCGCTGTCGGCCAGCGCCCTGTAGTTGTCGGTCCCCGTGTAGAACTTGGCCCAGACCGAGATCATGACGTGGGCGTGCAGCTCACGGTGGAGCGTCTCCACCATCTGCCGCGGGTCCGGATAGCGGGCGGCTTCGAAGTCGTGGGAGCCCCACTGGTCCTCTGGCCAGTAGAACCAGTCCTGCACGATGTCGTCGAAGGGGATCTGCCGCCGCCGGAACTCCCGCACCACCGAGAGGAGCTGGTCCTGCGTCTGGTAGCGCTCCCGCGACTGCCAGAGCCCCAGCGCCCACTTCGGCATCATGGGCGCCTGGCCGGTCAGCCGCCGGTATCCCGCTACCACGCCGTCCAGGTCCTTGCCCCGGATGAAGTAGTAGTCGATCTGGTCGGCGACGTCGGAGGACAGCGCCAGCCGTCCCGCCGTCTCCGCCGGCTCCGGCGTCAGCGCCCGCAGCCCGATGAAGCCACCGTTGGGTTTCCACTCCAGCCGGATCGGGTAGCTCCTGCCGGCGACCATCGGCACCTCGACGACGTCGGTCCAGGGGTGCCAGTTCTGGCGCCAGCTGTCCACCACGAGCCGCCCGCCCACCCACAGCTTCGCGTACTCCGAGCTGTAGAGCCGGAGCCGGTGCGTGCCCGTCCGAGT
Organism: Gemmatimonadota bacterium; assembly: GCA_017881445.1. Lineage (GTDB taxonomy): Bacteria > Gemmatimonadota > Gemmatimonadetes > Longimicrobiales > RSA9 > JADGQX01. Next base: position 6,136 of record JADGQX010000233.1, read on the forward strand.
CGCCCGGATCGCTCCCCTCCAGCGGATGCTCCCCGCGTTGCGGTCGAAGCCGTCCGGATAGGTCCCCGGCCGGTCCGTGTACTCGTGCTCGATCGTGCCCTCGGTCCGTGTCGTCAGCAGCTTGCCGAAGCTGGCGTCGGAGAAATACTCCGCGGTCAGCCCACCTGCCCGGCCGTCCGCGTCCGTGAGCTGGAGCGACGACAGCGGCTGGTACTCACGGGGGTCGCCGAACCTGCTGTGCGACGTGTTGTCCCAGAGGATCCCGTACCCCCGGCTGGACACCACGAACGGGATGGAGACCACGCTGTTATACTGCCAGAGGTCCACCGCCCGGCCCTTGTAGTTCATCCAGCCGTTCTGGTGCTGCCCGAGGCCGTAGAACGCCTCGTCGGGCGGCGAGTCGAAGAGCTGCCGCGCCCGGTACGTCGCCTCGCCCATCACCGTGGCCGGGACCAGCGTCCGGGCGCCCACCGGCGGCTCCGCCAGCAGCCGCCGGCCGGATGCGTCCAGGAACGCGATGCGCCCGCTGCTGCGGTTCACCCGCACGGTCAGCGCCGGAGTCGAGACGACGACGTCGTCGCCCACGATCCGGTGCGTCCATTGGACCTCCGGCCACTCCGCGGGCGGGACGATCAGGCTGGGACGCGTCGAGAAGGCCGGCCCGGGCGAGGCCACCACGTGGACGATGCCGTCGGCCAGCACGTCCAGCCGCAGTCGCCTGGCGTCGGTGGCGCGGGTCGGCTTCAGGTCGATGACGACCGAGCGGCCGTCCGGCTTCTGCGCGCGAGCCGCGGGCGGCGCGACCAGTGCCGCGGCCAACGCGAAGGTAAGAGCTGCGAGCCATCGTTGGTTGGGCATAGACTCTCGGGGTGGAGGAACAGGACGAACCGCTCTCAGACCCCCGGCACGTTCGCGCCCCAGATCACCTTGTGCAGCTGAATCTGGTAGCGGACGGGCAGATGGTCCTCCAATATCCAGCCGGCCAGCTCCTGCAGGTCCACGGCGTCCCAGACGGGCGAGACGAGGATGGCCCGCAGCGTTCCCGCGGCGAGGCGGTGGTCGAGGCCGTGCGAGTGGATGACCTCGCGCGCCCACTCGTAGTCGGCTTCGAAAAGGCGAAGGCTAACCGGTTTCCAGAGCTTCAGATCCATGCCACCGCCGAGAAGGGCGCCGACGCCG
>JADGQX010000234.1 GCA_017881445.1 Gemmatimonadota bacterium
GAGCGGCGCCGTCGTGGCTGAAAAGGACCTTGCCGCCCAGCGCGGCGACTCGTGCCGCCAGGTCGGCGGGCACGCGGTTGCCGTTGAACAGCACCAGGTACTGCCCGGCCACGCCGGGCGCCGCGGCGACCGCGGCCCGCACCGGGGGCGCCGCGACCGGCGACGTCGTGTCGCGGGCGCAGCCGACGACCAGGAACAGTCCCGCGAGCGCGGGCAGGACGATTCGCTTCACCGACCGATTCATGCGGCCTCCGGGGCAACGGGAACGTCGAACGACGGGATAGGCCGGAGCCGGCGCCTCGCGGCCGGAGGGCGCGTCGAGACCGTCGGCGATTCCGCAAATGCTCGGAGAAGGCGAGGAAAGAGCGCGAAGCCGCGAATGCTGGCGGCGGTTGGAAGGCGGCGCAACGATCTTGACGCCGGTGGCCGCTCAGACCCGGCCGCGGCTCTCGCCGCGCGCCAGCGCCCCCGCGACCAGGTGCGCGGCCCGCAGCGGCTCCGGGATGTTGCCGTGCAGGGCGAAGCGCCGGATCACGTGCTCCGCGGCCGACGCCTCGATGCCCGAGCGCTGCACCCAGACGCCCGCCATGGGCTCCATCGCCCCCGCGCGCCGGACCAGGCGCCACTTGCGCTCGCCGCCCGGGACCGGGCCGCGCAGGGCGGCCTCGATGGCGGCCATGTCGGGCGCCCGCCGGGCCACCACGACCACGGGGATGCCCAGCGTCGCATGGAGCGCGTGGATGTCCACCACGTTGAAGCCGGCGAGTGCGATTCCCTGCAGGAAGACGAGCTGGAGGTGGGTGGAGAAGCGGGAGCCGGCCACCAGCGCCGCGAGCGCCGACGTCGCATTGGCGCCATCCCGCCGGACGTGGCCGATCAGCACGCCCTCCATGCGCGAGCCGCAGAACACCGCGCCCACCACCGGGACATCGCCGCGGTGGGAGCGGTCGAAGGGCGCATCGTCGAAGCCGACCACGTGCTCCAGGGCCATGGCGCGGCTCCCGCCGTCAGCTCAGCCGAGGTGCTCCCGCAGCCGGTCGATGAAGGCGGCCTGCGCCGCGTTCATGCGCGTGCGGGCCTCCTCGGGTGTGAACCAGGCGCAGCGATCGATTTCGGGATAGGTGATGCGGCGGCCGGAGCCGCGCGGCCACTCGGTTTCCGTGGTGTTGCTCGTGATCCGGGCGGCGTCCGCGTCGCCCTCCCAGGCCCAGGCGTGCACGATCTTGCCCGCCCGCTGACGGATGCTCCCCAGCGGCACGAACTCGCCCCGTGGGACGATGCCCGTCTCCTCCTCGAACTCCCGCCGCGCCGCGTCCAGCGGATCCTCGCCCGCTTCCACGCCGCCCTTCGGGATCGTCCAGGCGCCCTCGTCGCGCCGCACCCAGAACGGCCCGCCCGGATGCGCCAGGAAGATCTCGAGACCCCCACCCGTCCGCCGGAACAGAAGCAGTCCCGCGCTGACGCTCGACCGCTTCGACATCCGCCCCTCGCCATGGGAAGTGCACCGGAGCCGCTGCACCCCGTTCGCGGACGCAAAAAGGGGCCGCTGAGCCCACCAGCGCAAGGGGGACGGCGTCGACCGGCCGATTCCGGGGCGCACGAGGCATGGCCCATGCAATGATCGCAGCCGCAAACGGAGGAGGACACGACGGGAGGGGAGCAGGGAGACCCGATGGCAACCGACCAGTATCACGAACCACCCGACGAGCTGTCGCAGCAGGTCCGCAGCTTTGCCCGCATGATCCTCTCGCTCATCGAGGAGGGCGAGGCCATCGACCGGTACGAGCAGCGCATCTCGCTGGAGAAGGACGCTTCGGCGCGCGCCATCATGCGCGCCGCGCAGAAGGAGGAGTTCAAGCACTTCAGCATGGACCTGGAGTGGCTGCTGCGGAAGAAGCCGGTCTGGCGGGAGATCGCGCAGGGCGTGCTGTTCCAGGACGGCGACATCGTCGAGCACGGCGCGGACGCGGAGGAGGAGGCGCACTAGGCGGCGAACGGGGGCGGTCGCCGCGTGCCGGCGCCGCCCGCGACCCGCGTCGCTAGCGAACGCGGAAGGCGACGCTGCCCTCGCGGTCGGCCCAGGACAGGCGCAGCACCCCGCCCTCGGCCGCGCGCTCGACGCGGGCGGTGAATCGCTCCACCGGCGCGCCCAGCCGCTTGAGCTGCAACGGGATGCGGGCCAGGTCCTGCTCCGCGTGGTACTCGGTCCCCCACTGGCCGTGCTGCCGGTTCAGGATCAGCGTCCAGCCGCCCGCGCTGGGGATCGAGAACACCGAATAGGTGCCGGGCGGGACACGCTGACCGCCCAGCTCGAGGGCGCGGTCGGTGGAGAGTTGGGTGGCGGCGTCGGCGCCCGTGCGCCAGACATAGCCGAAGGGCGCGAGCAGGCCGCCGAAGACGGAGCGACCGCGCACCGCCGGCCGGGAGTAGTCCAGCAGGAGGTGGGCGCCGCCGATCTCCGCCCGCACCGTGTCCCGGGGCGAGAGGACGCCCAGCCCTTTGCCGGCGTTCTCGCGCCGGGCGAACTCGGCGGCCAGCGCCTCGACGTCCAGCGTCGGCACCCGCCGGGCGACGTAGCGCGTGGTGGTGGCCGTCATGTCCACCAGCTCCAAGGCGCCCGTGCGATCCGCCCGGACCACGACGTCGTCGAACTCGGGGTCGTGACCGGGCAAGTGCAGGGTGGCGGATCGATCGGGGTGGCGCTGCAGCGTATAGGGCAGGACCTGCCGGACGTACACCAGCGGCAGTGAGTTACCCGCGCCCACGCGCCGGAGCGCCGCGTCCCACGGGCCGTAGAGCGTCTCGAAGAAGGGCAATGGGCGCCCCGCCACCGCCACCCGCCAGCGCCGCTGGACGGTGTCGCGCCGCAGGCTGCCGATGACGCTGTCGCCCTTCCAGAGCCACTCGGTCGTTTCCAGCACCGGCCCGCCCGGGGGCGAGGACTCCAGGCGCAGCGACGCGGGCGAGCCGTCCGGCAGCAGCCGCAGCTCGTAGCGCCGCACCAGCGTACGGGGCGAGCGGATGACGTTGACGCCCCGCACCAGCGCGCCGCGGCGCGTGAACCGCTCCACCGCCACCGTGTCCCGGCCCAGCCGCGCCACGAAGGCGGAGGTCTGCGCCGCGCCGGGCGCGGGCGGGCAGAACGCGGCCAGCGCCGCCACCACCGACGACGCCCGTGCCACCACCCGCCCCCGCCCCCGCCAGCTCAAACGCCCGCGTACCATTCGTAGCCCTGATCGCTCCAGTACCCCCCGTTGCGCTCCGGCAGGAACGCAATGCGGGTGAGGTATTTCACACTCTTGTAGCCCAGCTTCACCGGCGAATGCAGTCGCGCGGGCGCGCCCCAGGCCGGGTCGAGCATGCGACCCTCGCGGCCGTAAGCGATCAGCGTCTGCGGATGGAATGCGCTCTCCAGGTCCCAGCTCTCGTGGTAATCGGAGTCGAACGATTGAAAGTCCACGTAGCGCGCCTCCGGCGCCAGCCCCGCGAGCCGCGCCAGCTGGCTCACGCGCACCCCGGTCCACTCCGTCACCGCCGTCCAGCCCTCGACGCAGAAGTGGTCCACGCGCTGGGCGACGCGCGGCAGGTTCACCAGCTCCGGCAGCGTGAGCCGCAGCGGCCGGCGCACCAGCCCCGTGACCTCCAGCGTCCACGTGCCCCGCGCCGCCGTGTCCCAGACCGGCACCTGGTCCGAGATGTAGTAGCTGGGGAGCCCCCGGCCCGCGAGCCGGCCACGCCCGGCCCTGTCCATGGACGTGTGCCGGAACAGGTCCCGCTCCAGCTTCTCGTTCCCGCGCTCCGCCAGCCGCAACAGCTTCTTGGCCGCGCCCGGTCCCTGGGAATTGCACGCGGCCAGCAGCGCCGCCAGCGATGCCCCGCCCAGGTGGATGAACGCCCGCCGATCCATGGTCAGCCCTCCTCCCGCGCGGAGTCCATCGGGGCGACGACGGCATCCGCCGCAGCGTGATCCTGCACCGGGCCCGGGGCCTCCGCCGCAGCCGTGGCGACGGCTGCTGCTGCGGGCGCCGGCGCTTCCGCCGCGATCCCGGCCGCCGCCGCCGTTTCGGGCCCGGGCCCGTTCGTCATGATGCCTGCGGCCTCGGGCTTTGCGGGCAGCAGATTCAGGAAGGGCCGGGCGTTGCGCTCCTCGGGCGAGAGCGCCGGGTCCCAGCCGCCCGTGATCATGGAGCGAAGGGAGTATGGGTCCACGCTCAGCACCATGAACACGTGTCCCACGGACAGGACCACGATTCCCAGCATCGCCAGGAAGTGGAAGTAGCGGGCCCAGACGTAACCGCCGAAGAGGGCGGTCAGCGGGGCGAGCTGGACCGGCTTCCAGATGGCGATGCCGCTGAGCACCGCCACCGCCGCCACCACCGGCAGGGAGAAGTAGGCGAGCTTCTGCAGGGCGTTGTGCTTGCCCTGGCGCGGGTGATCGCGCCGCAGGAAGAGGTAGAACCTGGCCATCTGCCAGGCGTCGCGCGCGTCACCCCGCCGGGGCATCAGGTCGCGCCACTCGCCGTGCAGGTACACGAAGCCCAGGTACACCAGCCCGTTCAGCACCAGCACCCACATCATGGCGAAGTGCCAGTTGCGCGCGCCCGCCAGCCAGCCCCCGAAGGTCAGCCAGCGCGGGATCGCCTTCCCCTCGAAGGGATAGCAGCAGAACGTCTCGCCAATGCGCGCGAACGACGGGTGGGCGTTGAAGATGCGCAGGCCGCTGCCCACCATGATCGTCAACGCGACGACGTTCACCCAGTGCGTCACACGGACCACGAGATGGTGCCGGCGCATGACCTCTCCCCGCCCGCGGCCGGGCGGGCGTCTGTTCGTCGAATCCGCTGGAACCGCCGGGACGCTGCGAGAGTGCGCCGGCGCCTCCGTGCCGGCAAGGCCGGCGGTGCAGGCACAGAAGAAGAAAGAGCAGAAGCGTCCCGCGGCCGGTAGCCGGTAGCCGGATTTCGTCTACACCGTGTCAACGCGCGGGTTCGCCGGCAGGCTGATCCCGGCGTCAACCCCGATACCCTCTGGCGACACCCCAACACTCATCTCGCACAAAGTTGCGAAGGGCCGAAGAATACCCGCCGGCGGACGCTAGGGACCGGGATGCCCCAGCACAACCGCCGCCGCGGGATGTTCTGTTGTAGTTAACCAACAAAACGGTGGTCTCGGACGCCCGGAGTATGGAGGATTCGCGGCGCAGACTGACTTCGGCGCTTCGTGTTCTTCGCGTGAGATGAGCGTCGGCTCACCCCGGGAGTGTCGGTTCAGCGGCTGGTACACGGACCCCGCCTCAGACCAGCCCGCGCAGCGCGCCGACGGCGATGTCGATCTCCTGGCGCGTGTTGTAGTAGTGGGGCGAGATGCGGACGGCGCTGCTGGCGCCCTTGGCGTCCATGTCCAGCAGGGCCACGTCGCGGGTGGTCGCGCTGGTGTTGATGCCCCAGCCGCGCAGCTCCGCCACCACCTCCCGGGCGTCGAGGGCTCCCACCTGCGCGGTGACGATGGCACAGAGGCGCGCGCCGCGGTCGAGCACGCGCATGCCGTCGAGGGCGCCCAGGCGCTCGCGGGTGTATGCGGCCAGCTCGAGCGCGCGCCGGCCCGCCTCCTCCACGCCCACCGCCAGGGCGTAGCGCGCGGCCTCGCCCAGCCCCAGCAGCAGCGCGTAGGCGAACTCCCAGTTCTCGAAGCGGGTGGCATCGCCGGCCAGGCGGTAGTCGTCCGCCGCCACCCAGCCCGCGCCGCGCATGTCCACGTAGAGCGGCGCGCGCCCGTCGGCCAGCGCCCGGTCCGAGACGTAGAGGAAGCCGATGCCCCGGGGGCCGCGCAGGAACTTGCGCGCGGTGGCGGAGAGGAAGTCGCAGCGGAGCCGGGACACGTCGATCGGGATCTGGCCCACGGCCTGACAGGCATCCACCAGGTAGGCGACGCCGGCGGCCTCGCACTCGTCGCCCACCTCCGTCACCGGCTGCACCAGTCCGCTGTTGGTGGGGACCCAGGTCACGGCCACCAGCTTCACCGGGCGGCGCCGCAGGATCTCCCGCACCGACTGCGCGTCCACGCCCCCCTCGAGGGCCTCCTCCGCCCGCACGACGTCCACGCCCTGCCGCCGGGCCAGCGACAGGTACATGAGCTGGTTGGAGATGTAGTCGTTGCGGGTGGTCAGGATGGCGTCGCCGGGGGCGAAGTCGAAGGCGGACAGCGCCAGCGCGAAGGCGGCGGTGGCGTTCTCCACCACGGCGACGTTCCGCCCCCCGGCGCCGATCAGCCGCCCCACGTCCTCGTAGGCATCCGCGATGAGCGGGGCCACCTGCTCGGCCGCCTCGTAGCCGCCCGCCCGCGACTCCAGACGCAGGTGGTCCTCGATTGCCTCGAGCACGGGCGCCGGCATGAGCGCCGCACCGGCATTGTTCAGGTGCACCAGCCCGGCGGCGGCCGCCGGCGTCTCCGCGCGCCAGCGCGTGAGCTGCGCATCCATGACGGCTCCGTTCAGGAAGTCGGCGGGGGCGGGGGCGGATCCGGGAGGATCAGCCGCAGCTCCATCTCGTTGGCCACGGGGAGGAAGCCGAGGAGGTCGTAGATCCGCCGGCCTTCCGTGGTGGCCCCCAGGCGGAGCCTGCGGGCGCCGACCGAGCGGGCGTGCGCCACCACCTCGCGCATCAGCGCCTGGCCGATGCCGCGGCCGCGCCAGGCGGGGCGGGTGTAGACGTTCACCACGCGTCCCTCCAGCGCCGCGCCCGGCCGCTCCATGGGCGGCCGCTCGAAGAACAGGCAGCCCGCCATGCCCACGGCCACGCCCGCCTCCTCCGCCAGCCAGCCGGCGTATTGACCGGAGGGAATCGCCCGGGCGAGGTACTCGGCCGTGCTGGCCTCGAGGTTCACGGGCGACATGGCGGGCGCGCCCACGTGGGCGCGCTGCCTCAGCTCCGTGAGGAACTCGCTGCGCAGGGAGACCAGCAGGGGGATTTCGGGCGGGCCGGCCCGCCGGATCGTCGCCATGCGCAGCATGGTACGGTCCGGCGGGCGCGTTCGGAAGTGCCGGGCTCGCGGCGCCTTGGCTCAGGGCGCCGGCGGCGCCACCACCGTGATCGCGGCGGTCCCGAAGACGTAACCGGCGGATCCCCGGATCGTGGCCGTGCCGACCCGCCCGCCCACGACCCAGCCGCTCGGGCGCACGGTCGCCGTGGTGTCGTTGCTGCTCGACCAGAGCACCGGCACGGGCTGTGTCAGGGAGTCGAGCCGGTCATACGTGGTCGCCGTCAGGAGCGTGCTGTCCCCGACCGCGACCTGGGCCTGGATG
>JADGQX010000235.1 GCA_017881445.1 Gemmatimonadota bacterium
GCCGCACTTGGTGAAGACCAGGGGCCGCTCGGCGGCGGGCACCTCCCTCAGCAGCCGGCCCACCACCTCCTCGGAATGGCCGAGGCCGTAGACGGCGGCCGTGTCGATCCAGTTGACGCCCAGCTCCAGCGCGTGCCGCATGGCGGCGACGGAGGCGTCGTCGTCCTGGGGACCCCAGCCGAAGGCGTAGCCGCCGCCGCCGGCCGCCCAGGAGCCGAATCCCACGGTCGTGATCTCCAGGCCACTGCGGCCCAGCGCTCGCTTCGGAAGCATTGTCGTCCGTTCCTTTCCTCGGGTTCACGAACCAGGGCGCAGATTAGCGTGCGCCAAGGCGGGCGCAAGGGCGCAAGGCGCAAGGGCGCATGGGCGCAAGGGCGCGTTCCGCCCACGCGCGGGCCGCGACCGCTTGCGGCGGGGTGCGGGAGGCGCCTAACCTGCGCGAACACCTCCAGCGGGAGCCTGACTTGGAGTCCGCCCTGCCGTCCGCCCACGCGCGGTCCACGGATCCGTCCGCTTCGGCCACCGTAGCGGCGGGCGCCGCGTCCCCGCGCGGGACGAGGTGGCTGCCGCTGGTGTTCTCCGCCGCCATCTTCTGGAGCGCGGCGCTGCTCTTCTGGATCGAGCCGCTGGTCAGCAAGCAGCTCCTGCCCCTGCTGGGCGGGTCGCCCGGCGTCTGGAACACCTGCCTGGTCTTCTTCCAGGCCATGCTGCTGGCGGGATACGCCTTCGCGCACCTGCTGGCGGCGCGGCTCTCGCCGACCCGCGCCGCGCAGGCCTACCTGGGCGTGCTGGCCCTGGCGGCGCTGGCGCTGATTGCCGGCGTGGCCAGTCCCGCCATCGGGCGGGCGGCGCCCTCGGGCGCGCCCACCGCCTGGCTGCTGCTGACGCTGCTGACCTCCATCGGCCTGCCCTTCTTCGCCCTGGCGGCGACGGGGCCCACCCTGCAGCGCTGGTTCTCGCTCACGTCCCACCCGGCGGCGCACGACCCTTACTTCCTATACGCCGCCAGCAACCTGGGCAGCATGGTGGGGCTGCTCGCCTTCCCCACGCTGCTGGAGCCGTTCCTCACGACCACGCACCAGATCGGGGAGTGGACCGGCGGCTACCTGCTGCTCCTGGCCCTCGCCTTCGTGTGCGCCGCGGCCCTGGCCCGCCGGCCGGCGACGCCGCCGGCAGCGCCCGCGGGCGAGGCGCCCACGGCGACGGCCGAGGCGGCGACGTCGCCCGCGAGCGCCATCGGCACCGGCCGGCGCCTGCGCTGGCTGCTGCTGGCGTTCGTCCCGTCCAGCCTGCTGCTGGGCGTGACCACGTACCTGACCACCGACATCGCGGCGGTGCCGCTGCTCTGGATCGTGCCGCTGGCCATCTACCTGGCCACCTTCACGCTGACGTTCGCCGGCCGGCCGCCCATCCCGCACCGGCTCATGCTGTGGGCGGCGCCGCTGCTCGCCGCCGCCTGGGTGGTCTCGGTCCCCGTCCGCTGGGACCTGCCGAACTGGGCGCTCTTCCTGCTCCCGCTGCTGCTGCTCTTCGGCGCCGCCATGGCCTGCCACGGGGAGCTGGCACGAACGCGTCCGCCCGCGGCCCGGCTGACGGAATTCTACCTCTGGGTCTCCCTGGGCGGGGTGCTGGGCGGCGCCTTCAACACGCTGGTGGCACCGCTGCTGTTCACGGGCACGGTGGAGTACCCGCTCGCCATCCTGCTGGCGGTGCTGGTGCTGCCCGCCGCGGTGCGCGCCGGCTCGCGCGGCTGGTCGCTGGTGCTGGACGTGCTGGTGCCCACCGCGACCTGGAGCCTGGCCGCCCTGCTCTTCCATTTCCTGCGGGGCGGGTGGTGGCCCGCCCTCGCGGCCGGCCTGCCGGTGCTGCTCGCCCTGCCCTTCGCCCGGCACCCGCTGCGCATGGGCCTGGCGCTCTCGGCCATCTACGTCACGGCCCTGGCCGCGGAGCAGGGCACGGACAAGATGCTCTTCGTCAACCGTGACTTCTACGGCCGGATCCGCGTGCTCTCCGTCGCCGGCGGCACCGGCCACGAGCTGATGCACGGGACGACGCTCCACGGCAAGCAGAGCCTGCTTCCCATCATGCGACGCGAGCCGCTGACCTACTATTCCCGGCGCGGCCCCATCGGGCAGTTGTTCGCGGCGCTGCAGGGACGCGCCCGGCCCGCCCGCGTGGCGGCCGTCGGTCTGGGCACGGGCACGCTGGCGGCGTACGCCCGAACCGGCGAGCAGTGGACCTTCTATGAGCTGAACCCCGCGATCCTGCGCGTCGCCACCAATCCGCGCTACTTCACCTACTTCTCCGACGCCGCGGTCCGCCCGGCCATCGTGCTGGGCGATGCCCGCCTGCGCATGCGGGAGGCGCCCGCCGGCGCCTACGACCTGATCGTGCTGGACGCCTTCAGCTCCGACGCCATACCCATCCACCTGGTCACCCGGGAAGCGGTCCACATGTACGCGGAGAAGCTGGCGCCCGGAGGGCTGATCACCTTCAACATCTCCAACCGCTACCTCGACCTCGAGCCGGTCCTGGCCGCGGTCGCCCGCGCCAACGGGCTCGTCGCCTGGTACCGCGACGACGAGAAGCTGACCAGCCGCGAGGAGGACATGGGCATCGACCGCTCCGAGTGGGTCGTCCTCGCCCGCACCCGCGCCGACCTCGGGCCCCTGGCGAGCGACACCGGCTGGAAACCGCTCCAGCCGGCCCGACTCGCGCTCTGGACCGACGACTTCTCCGGACTGCTCCCCATCCTGCAGTGGTGACCCCGGGCGCGCTGCTCCTGGACATCGACGGCACGCTCTACGTGGGCGACGACGCCGTCCCCGGCGCCCCGGCAGCCGTCCAGCTGCTGCAAGGCCGCGGCATTCCCATCCGCTACCTCACCAACACGACCCGCTTCTCCCGACAGGAGCTGGCGTCGCGCTTGCGCGCCATGGGGTTTCCCGCGGCCGACGAGCAGCTCTTCACCGCTCCCGTCGCGGCCGCGGCCTGGCTCGCGCGCGAGCGCGTCCGCCGCATCGCCCTCTACGTGCCGGAATCGACGCTGGCGGATTTCCGCGACTTCGAAATGGTCGATGAAAGGCCCGAGGCCGTGGTCGTGGGCGACCTGGGGGAGGCATGGAGCTTCGCCACCCTGAACCGCGCCTTCCGCCAGCTCCTGGATGGCGCGCGCCTGGTGGCACTGCAGCGTAATCGCTACTGGCGCACCCCGGACGGACTGACGCTCGACGCCGGCGCCTTCGTCGCCGCGCTGGAGTTCGGCGCCGCGGTCCAGGCCGTGGTGGTGGGCAAGCCCAGCGCGGAGTTCTTCCGCCTGGCCGCCGCCTCCCTGCCCGCCGCGGCGGCTCCGCCCGTGGTGGTGGGCGACGACATCGAGACCGACATCGCGGGCGCCCGCGCCGCCGGGCTCCCGGCCATCCTCGTGCGCACGGGGAAGTTCCGGGCCTCGGACCTGCAGGCGAGCCTGACCCGGCCCGATGCCGTGATCGACTCCGTGGCCGACCTGCCCGGGCTCTTCCCCTGAGCCAGCTATTTGAGTGCGGTCGTGTCGGGCTTGGGCGCCGGCGCCGGTTTCAGCGGCGCCGACGTGTCGGGCCGGGGCGCCGGCGCCGGCTTCAGGCGCGTCGTGGTGTCCGCCCTGAGCGGCGGCGCGGGAGGCAAGCTGTCCGCGGACGGCGCCGGCTGCGCGTCCGGCGCCGACAGCACCGGCCTGGGCCCGGCCGACCGATGCGGGAGTGTGATGACGGGCCCCCCGGGCAAGGGCAGCTCCGTGGGCTCCGGCGCCGCCGCGGAAGCACTCTGCGCGGGCACTGAAGCGGCCGCTCGGGATGCCGTCGGCATCCCGTAGGTCGGCACTTTTGCGGGCGCCGGCTCCTCGACCGTTCCCGGCACGCTCCGGCCCACCGGGGCCGGGTTCGTCACCACCGGCGAGCCCTCTCCCGCGGCTAGCTCGGGGGCGCCCCTCGTCGCCTGGGCGCCGCCCAGCACGGGCTTGAGCGAGGCGTGGTCGCGGGCGAGCAGGACGACGCCGACCACGACCAGCACCAGTGCGGCGGCCCCGCCCGCGTAGATGGCAATTCGCTTGAGGGGGACCTTGTCCCACCGCCTGCGCCTCAGTGTGGGCCTCGGTGTGGGCTTCGGTGCAGGCGTCGGCGGATCCTTCGGCGTGTCGTTTGGCATGGGCTCCGACCCTTTCGCGGCGCGCGGCCGCGCATTCACTGCCCTGACGTGGTATCACCATCTCAAGTGCAAGAGTAGGGCCCTGTCGGAAGGCTCGGGGTGGAAGCTCAGTGCGCGCCCGCCAGGAAGTGTGCTGCTCCACGAGGACGCACGCCTCACGCGCGGCGAATCGAGTCGCCTTGTCGCCTGGCCGCAGGCCACCGCATCTTGGGGGGCCGTCCGTACCTACCCTTTCAGCGAGGCTCGTTCGTGCAGCGATTCACGTACAGCATTCTCGCCGCCGGCGTGCTGGCGCTCGCGCCCGCGCTGGTCGCGGGGCAGCAGCCGGCGCAGGTGGCCGGCCCGGCCACGCCGGCGCAGGCGCAGGAGTTCATGGACCGCGCCGAGAAGCAGCTCTCGGAGCTGAGCGTGGGGGTGAACCGCGCGGAGTGGGTCGCGGCCAACTTCATCACCGACGATACGGAGGAGCTGTCGGCGGCGGCGCAGGACGAGTACTCGCAGCTCTTCCAGAAGCTGGCGCTGGAGGCGCGTCGCTTCGACGGCCTGCAGCTCGACCCGACGCTGCGCCGGAAGTTCATGTTGCTGAAGCTGGGGCTGGCGGCGCCGCCACCGCCGAACCCGGCGGAGGCGACCGAGCTGACGCGGCTGCAGGTCGGGCTGGAGGCGGACTACGGCAAGGGCACGTACTGCCGGCCCGAGCCCGCGGCCCCCAACGGCCGGCTCTGCCGCCAGCTGGGTGAGCTGGAGAAGGTGCTGAGCGAGAGCCGGGACCCGAAGGAGCTGCTGGACGCATGGGCCGGCTGGCACGCCGTCGCCCGCCCCATGAAGGACCGCTATACCCGCTTCGCCGAGCTGTCCAACAAGGGGGCGCGGGACCTGGGCTTCAAGGAAACGGGCGACATGTGGCGCTCCGGCTACGACATGTCCCCGGCGGAGTTCGAGAAGGAGCTGGACCGGCTCTGGACCCAGGTCCGGCCGCTCTACCTGCAGCTGCACGCCTACACCCGCACGCGCCTGGCGGAGAAGTACGGCAGCCAGCTCGTGCCGACGGACGGCATGATACCGGCCCACCTGCTGGGCAACATGTGGGCACAGTCCTGGGGCAACATCTACGACCTGCTCGGCCCCCGGGGAGCCACGGCCGGCGGCGTGGATGTGACCTCGCTGCTGGCGCAGAAGAAGGTGGACGCGCTGGGCATGGTCCACTACGGCGAGAACTTCTACGAGTCGCTGGGCATGCGCCCGCTGCCCGAGACCTTCTGGACGCGGTCGCTCTTCGTAAAGCCCCGCGACAGGGACGTGGTCTGCCACGCTTCGGCCTGGGACATCGACAACAAGGACGACGTCCGCATGAAGGCGTGCTACGAGCCCAACGCCGAGGACTTCGTCACCGTGCACCACGAGATGGGGCACGACTACTACTTCCTGGCCTACGAGAGGCAGCCCTACCTGTTCCAGGGCGGCGCCAACGACGGCTTCCACGAGGCCATTGGCGACGCCATCGCTCTCTCCATCACGCCCGCCTACCTGAAGCAGGTCGGTCTGCTCGCCGAGCTGCCGCCGGTCTCGGGCGACACCGCGCTGCTGCTGCGGCAGGCGCTGGACAAGGTCGCCTTCCTGCCCTTCGGGCTGCTCATCGATCAGTGGCGCTGGAAGGTGTTCTCGGGCGAGATCAAGCCCGCGGACTACAACGCGGCGTGGTGGGAGCTGAAGGCGAAGTACCAGGGCGTGACGCGCCCGTTGCCGGCCACGGCCGCAGACTTCGATCCGGGCGCCAAGTACCACGTGCCGGCGAACACCCCCTACACCCGCTACTTCCTGGCCGGCATCCTGGAATTCCAGTTCTACCGCGCCATGTGCCGGGCGGCCGGCCAGCAGGGGCCGCTCTATCGCTGCTCCTATTTCGGCAGCAAGGAGGCGGGCCAGAAGCTGCAGCAGATGCTCCAGCGCGGCGCCAGCCAGCCCTGGCAGCAGACCCTCTTCGAGATGACCGGCGAGAAGGACATCGACGCCGGCGCCATCGTCGAGTACTTCCAGCCGCTCATGGTCTGGCTGCAGCAGCAGAACAAGGGGAAGAAGATCGGCTGGACCCTGCCGGCGCAGACCGCGTCCAGGTAGGCGACGCCGTCGCCTCCGGTTCCCGGCGGCCCCCTGGCCGCCGGGAACGCCCCTCCCCCTACCGCCCGATCCCGTCCACGTCCGCCAGCACGAACACCAGCTCGTTCGGGCCCTTGCCGAGGTTCAGGTAGACCGCGTCCTTCCAGCCGATCGTGCCCATGAACTGCTCGTCGCGGGAGCGGTAGCCGCTGTCGCCCTCGAACACCGGCCGCCCGTTCAGGTAGATCCGGGTCGCGTCGCTGTAGCCGAAGAAGAGCTTCTTCACCTGGTCGCGCTCGGAGCGGATCGTCGTCCGCACCAGCACGCCACAGGCAAGTTACGCTGCGGAGCGGCGGCGCGAACCGGGCACGAGCCCGGGCCGTCGCCGCTCCCGCGCCGCAGCAGCCATCACGCCCTGGGATCCCCCGGCAGGTAGGACCCGGTCACCTGCCGGTACGCGTCCGATGTCTTCTCGCCCGGCGCGCCGTCCACCTTCACGAAGACGCCGGGGAAGGTGTTGAGCCACTGCTGCAGCGCCGTGGCCTGGGCGAGGGCGGTCGGGTCGGTGGGCGCGCTGTTGGAGAAGGGCGCCACCAGCGGCGGCGCGTTGCCGGCGGGAGCGGGCTGGTCCGGGAACTGGATCTGGCCCCGCTCGGCCAGGCGCCGCAGGATGACCGCGCCGCCGCACTGCTGCGATACCGCCGTGTCCGACCAGGTCCCGTCCGCCACGTATTTCCCGCTGGTGTAGTGGTTGGAGAAGCCCCAGAGGTAGGGCGAGAGGACGTGCGTGTGGTAGAGGCGGTAGCCCCAACCGTTGTAGCCCTCGAGCTGGAAGAGCGTACCTGAGAGGCTCCAGTCGAGCGTCCCGCTCAGCTCGCGCAGCGTGAGGGCGTCCAGCGCGCTTTCCTCCCAGGTGAAGGGCGGCGAGCCGGTCGGCGGCCGCCCCGCCGGCACCTGCACCGTGCGCGCGCTGAGCGGATCCCCGTTGTGCAGGTGGCGATCGAAGC
>JADGQX010000057.1 GCA_017881445.1 Gemmatimonadota bacterium
CCCCGCCGAGCGAGCGGGCGGGGCTTCGCGGGCGCCCTCGGGTCCCGGAACAACCGGGCCCGGGCCCGGGCCCGGGCCCGGGCCCGCAACGACCCTGCGGACGCCCGCGTCCTCGCGCGAGCCCGCGCCCGAGCGGCCGGCCGCGCCCGAGCCCGCTCCTGCCCGGCGCCGGGCTGCCCCGGAGCGCGTTCCGGAGGGCCCGCCGCCCACGGAATGGGGTGAGATCTCGGACGCCGCGGTGCCCGCGTCGGTGGCGGTCGAGCTGGAGGAGCCGCCGGTAGCGGCCGTCGCGCCGTATCCCGATCCCGCTTTCGTGGAAGCCGTCCCGCCGTCCCGCGATCCTGCCATCCCGCTATCCGCCTCTCACGCCCCCGAGCTGACGCCCTCCGTGGTCGAGGCGGCGCTGCGGGCGCTGGTGGCCTCGGGGAAAGGGCTGCCGCCGGGAATCGGCATCTTCCTGAAGGCGGCGCAGGTGGCGGAGCTGGGCCCGGACCGGCTGGTGCTCGAGCTGCCCCAGGGGCCCGGGCTGGAGCGGCTGACCACGGAGCCGGTGGCGTTGCGGGCGCTGGAGGACGCTCTCGAGGGGAGGCTGGCGCGGCGGCTGCAGCTGGAGGTGCGCTCCGTGGGCCGGGGCCCGGGCGGGCGCTCGCAGCAGCCCGCGCGCCTCACACCCGAGCGGGTGAAGGCCGAACGGCTCGCGCGCATGAGCCGCGACGAGCCGCTGCTGGGACGTGTGGTGGAGGACTGGGAGCTGGAGCTGCTGGACTGACCGTCGCGGCCGTCGCGCCGGCCGTCGCCGGCGCCGCGACCGCCGTCGCGCCGCCAGCCACTGCTGCCGCCGTAGTCGCCAGGATCGTCAGCGGTGCGCCGCGAACCCGCGCCAGTGATGATCGACGCAGCGGCGGTAGCTGCAATTCCCCAGCAGCACCCAGCGCGCGGGCCGGACGTACCAGGGCATGTGTACCCGCCGGGTCTTCGCGCCACAAACCGGGCACGACTTACCCAGCGTGACGGGCAAGTGCATCCGCACACTCCCGAGCTATATTTTCTTGCGCGCCCTCAAGATGCTTCCGCCGTCCCCGCGCTCGCAAGAGCCATCCTCCCGCCCCGCGCGTGGCCACGATCTCGCGGTCCACGTCCACGGGCGACCCGTCCGGCTTCGCCTGGCCGCGGGCGGTGACGATAAGCGGCCCCATCAGCCCCGAGGGTACGTCTGTCCCTTCCTCCACGTGCGAATGGTACATCCACATGACGGAGCTGCCGTCGTGGGGACCGGGGCCGGCGCGCTCCGGCGGCTCTCGCGAAGAACGCAAAGACGCGCAAAGGGCCACCGGCCCGGCAGCCGGCCCCGGGGCGTCAGCTAGCACCCTTTCTTTTTGGCCTGAAAGGCAACGCCGGCGTTCCGCCGGAATCCTCGCGGCAGCCGGATGCCGTTGCCGTTGAATGATCAAATGCCGTTCTTCGCGTTCTTGGCGCCCTTGGCGAGAGACGCAGTCGCCGGCGGGGCCGGGCTGCCGGCGTTCCGCTGGTTACGCTGCCGGAGGTCCGCCCGTTGCTCGCTCTTGCGGCGGAGCCGCTCCCGGTGGCAGCATAGCGCCCATGGAGCGCAGCGGCGGCGGACCCATCCTGGTGACGGGCGGCGCGGGGTTCATCGGCTCGGCGGTGGTGCGCAGGCTGCTGGGCGAGCGTGGCGCGGCCGTGGTCACCGTGGACTGCCTCACCTACGCCGGCAACCTGGACTCGCTCCGCCCGGTGCTGGGGGACCCGCGCCACGCCTTCGAGCGCGTGGACATTGCCGACCGCGCCGCCCTCCGGGCCGTGTTCGAGCGTCACCGTCCTTCGGCGGTGCTGCACCTGGCCGCGGAATCGCACGTGGACCGTTCCATCGATGGGCCCGCCGACTTCGTGCGTACCAACCTGCTGGGGACGTTCAACCTGCTGGAGGAGTCGCGCCGCCACTGGAGCGGCCTCCCCGGCGCGCAGCGGGAGGGCTTCCGCTTCCTCCACGTCTCCACCGACGAGGTCCACGGCTCGGCGGGCGTGCAGGGGCGCTTCGACGAGAGCAGCGCCCACCGCCCCAGCTCGCCCTATTCCGCGACCAAGGCCGGGAGCGACGACCTGGCCCGGGCCTGGCACCACACCTACGGTCTGCCGGTCCTGGTGACGAACGGCTCCAATACCTACGGCCCGTACCAGTTCCCCGAGAAGCTGATCCCGCTCGCCCTGCTCAACGCTCTGGCCGGGGAGCCGGTGGCGGTCTACGGCCGGGGGGAGCATGTGCGCGACTGGCTCTACGTGGACGACCACGCCGACGCCCTGCTGAGGGTGCTGGACGCAGGAACGCCGGGCGAGGCCTATGCCATTGGCGGCGGGTCGGAGCTTCCCAACATCGAGGTCGTCCGGCGCCTCCTTCGCCTGCTGGACGACGTCGCCCCCGACGCCGCCGGCCCGCGGGAGCGGCTGATCCGCCTGGTGCAGGACCGCCCCGGGCACGACCTGCGCTACGCCCTGGACACGTCCAGGATCCGCCGCGAGCTGGGCTGGGCACCGCGGGAGACGCTGGAAAGCGGGCTGCGCCGGACCGTATCCTGGTACCTGGAGAACCGCTGGTGGTGGGAGCACGTGCGCTCGGGCGAGTACCGCGGCCAGCGCCTGGGGCTGGGAGGGGAGCCGGTCCCGTGAGCCGCTCCCGGCGCGGGCCGTCATCCGGAGGCGGGACCCGATGAAGGGCATCATCCTGGCCGGCGGCACCGGCTCGCGGCTGTACCCCCTGACGCGCGTGGTGAGCAAGCAGCTCCTGCCCGTGTACGACAAGCCCATGATCTACTATCCCCTGACGACCCTCATGCTCGCGGGGATCCGGCAGATCCTGGTGGTGGCCACGCCGCGCGATCTGCCCCGCTTCCGGGAGCTGCTCGGATCGGGCGAAGCCTGGGGCCTGGACTTCCACTACGCCGCGCAGCCCGCGCCCGAGGGGCCGGCCCAGGCGCTGGTCCTGGGCCGGGACTTCGTGGGCGACGACGCCGTCAGCCTGGTCCTGGGCGACAACCTCTTCTACGGCCTCGGCCTCAGCGCGCTGCTGCAGCGGGCGGCCAGACAGCCGTGCGGTGCCACCATCTTCGGCTACCGCGTCAAGGACCCGGGCCGCTATGGCGTGGCCGAGGTGGACGCGGAGGGCCGGGTCGTCGGCCTGGAGGAGAAGCCCAGCCACCCCCGCTCGCACCTGGCCGTGACCGGCCTCTACTTCTACGACAACGACGTCCTCGACATCGCCCGCCACCTGGCGCCCTCCGCCCGCGGCGAGCTCGAGATCACCGACGTCAACCTCGAGTACCTGCGCCGCGGGCGACTGCGCATGGAGATGATGGGCCGGGGCATGGCCTGGCTCGACACCGGCACGCACGAGGCGCTGCACGGCGCTTCCAGCTTCATCGAGGTGATCGAGAAACGGCAGGGGCTGAAGGTGGCCGTGCCCGAGGAAGTGGCGTACCGCATGGGATTCATCGACCGCGACCGTCTGAGCGCCCTCGGCCAGGCCCTCGCCGGCACCGGCTATGGCGACTACCTGCTAAGCCTCGCCCGCGAAACCACTTAGATCACCGATGCCGACCGTGGAACTCATTGCGCGGCCCCCAGGAGAGGCCTTGCCAGCAATGGTCCTCGCACACGCGGTAGCTGATCCGGCCACGGACTAGCCAGCGCACCGGACGGTACCACCAGGGCATGCGCTCCCTCAGCGTTCGCTTGCCGCAGACCGGGCAGAGCTTCCTCGTCAGCATGTGCGTCGCCGGGGTCGGATCCTGCCCTCGCGCATAGGCTGCAGTCCTGCTTTCGTCCCGCTCCGCCATGGTTTCGCCCCGGATGATAAGCCATGCATACCGACATGGCACGTTCGCATGAATTCGGCCGCTGGGGCGAAGACCTCGCTGCCCGGCACCTCGCCGCCCGCGGCTGGACCGTCCTGCACCACAACTTCCGTCTGGGCCACAAGGAGCTGGACCTGGTGGCCCGTCGCAGGGGCATCGTCGCCTTCATCGAGGTGAAGAGCCGATCCGGCCCACTTTTCGGACACCCCCTCGAGGCCATCAACGCCGCCAAACGCCGGGAGCTCGAGCTCGTGGCCCGCGCCTGGGTTGCGCGCCACGGCCGCCCCGGCGATGTCTACCGATTCGATGCCATCGCCGTCGTGCGCAATGGTGCCGCCCCGCCCATCGTCCAGCACATCGAGGACGCCTGGCGGCTCCAGTAGCCGCAGTCAAGCTCGAACCTCACTCACCACGGAGGCACGGAGCGCACAGAGACGGCCACGGAGCGGGGCAGCAAGGGATCCCGGGCGACCTGGCATTCACTCGGCCGAAGGTGCGGATTCTGTATTCAACTGCAAATGCAGGGGCAACGTGGGAAGCTCGCGGTACGCATTACGCGCTGCCTGGCCGGGTCGGTTGAACGAATAGACCCGCAGTCCTCTGTGCCCTCTGTGGCTCAGTGGTGAAATTGCCGTCCCCTGGAGGGCGGGTGTCCGGAACGGCCGGGCTCGGGCGTTGTTGGGTGGGCCGCTTCGAACACCGGAACCCGCCCCCGGTCAGGTGTAGTAAACTCATGAAGGACAGGCCCTGCGCGCGGTCATGCCGGGCGCTCTCGTGGCGGCCGGGCGTCCTTGCGGATGTCCGGCCGCGGCGCCTATTTTCGACCGATACACGGGGTTCAGGAGGCCCGCCCGCCCATGACGAATTTCGAGCAGATCCTTCAGATGGGCCAGCAGGTCCAGGCCCGGATGAACGAACTGCAGACCGAGCTCGAGGGCCGCAGCATCAGCGGCTCGGCAGGTGGCGGCATGGTCACGGCCACGGCGGACGGTCGCGGCAAGATCCGCGAGATCAAGATCGACCCCAGCGTCGCCGCCGGTGACGTGGAGATGCTCGAGGACCTGGTCCTGGCTGCGATCTCGGCCGCCCAGGATCGCGCGACCAGGGCCTACGAGGTGGAGATGCAGAAGCTGGCCGGCGGCCTCCCGCTGCCTTTCCCGCTGCCGGACCTTACGTGAGCCCAGGCGGAGCCAAGCCTCCGGCGAGGTTGCTGGCACGCGGCGCCTTCGGGCGGCCGCGCTCCGCGGCACGCCCGTGCGCGAGGCGCTAGCGCCATGCCGCTCATCGACGACCTGACCGCCGAGCTGGCGAGACTGCCGGGGATCGGGCGCAAGACCGCGCTGCGGCTGACGTACCACCTGCTGAAGCGGCCGGCCGACGAGGTCCGGCGGCTGGCGCGGGCGCTGGAGAGCGTGGCGGAGCGCGTGCGGCCCTGCACGGTGTGCGGCAACCTCACCGAGCAGCAGCCCTGCGCCCTGTGCGGCAATCCGCGGCGTGATCCGACGCTCATCTGCGTGGTGGAGGAGTCGTCGGATATCGGCGCCATCGAGCGGACGGGCGAGTACCGGGGATTGTACCATGTGCTGGGGGGCCGGCTCTCACCGCTGGAGGGAATCGGCCCGGACGAGCTGAACCTGCGCTCGCTGCTGCCGCGCCTGGGCGGTGCGGATGCCGGCACCGGCGCAACCGCCGGGGCGCCCGGCGTGATACGGGAAGTCATCGTCGCCACGAACCCCAGCGTGGAAGGCGAGGCGACGGCGGTGTACCTGCAGCAGCTGGTGCGGCCGCTGGGTGTGCGGGTGACACGTCTGGCGCGGGGTCTGCCCGTGGGCGGGGACCTCGAGTACGCGGATGGGGTCACCATCGCGGAGGCACTGGCGGGGCGGCGGGAGCTCTAGAGGAATCGTATGGACAAGACGCGGCGTATCATCAAGACGACGGCCTGGGTGCTGCTGGCGCTGGGCGCGGCGGCGACCCTGAGCGCGATCGTCGTGCGGGACCAGATCGCGCGGCACCGGCGGGAGTTGTTCAGCTCCCATCCGCTGCGCCGGCTGGCGGCGCTGGGCTATCTCGGCGGGCGGGAGGCGACCGTGGACACGATCCGCTTGCTGCGCGACTTCGTCGCCTGGGAGCCGCGGCCGCTCATCCGGCGGCGGGCGGCGCTGGTGCTGGAGCGGATGGAGGCGCAGCTGCAGGCGGGCGGGGCGGCTCTAGGCGACGCGGGCGAGGTCCTCGGTTGAGCAACCCCTCCGGCAGCTGGGCGCTGCGGCAGCAGGACCTTGACGCGCTGAACGAGGTCATGATCCTGTTCGTCTCGGAGTCCCACGTGCGCTGTGCGCTCCTGCTCGACCGGACGGGGCGCGCCATCACCAACGCGGGCGAGACGGGCGACCTCGACCAGACGACTTTCGCGTCGCTGGCCGCGGCCGATTTCGCCGCCAGCGACCAGCTGGCGCGGCTGCTGGGGGAGAAGGAGTTCGCCGCCCTCTACCATGCGGGGAAGCGCAGCTCCATGTACCTGGCGGACGTGGGCGGTCACGCCATTCTGGCCGCCATGTTCGATCGCAGCACCACGCTGGGGCTGGTCCGGCTGCGCAGTCGCGCGCTGATCCCCCGCCTGACCTCGGTGCTGGCCGACGTGAGCGCCCGCCCGAACGAACCCATGTCCGGCCTCGGTGTCGATGGTGGCTGGCTCAGCGCCGCGGCCGACGAAATCGACCGTCTGTTCAATTAGGGGGGGTGGGCGGCCGATGTCGATGATCAACTACGCGAGCCGGGAGATCAACTGCAAGCTCGTGTATTACGGTCCCGGGCTGGGCGGCAAGACGACCAACATCGAGTACGTCTACAACAAGGTCCAGCCGGAGACCCGCGGCAAGCTCATATCGCTGGCCACGGAGCAGGAGCGCACGCTCTTCTTCGACTTCCTGCCCGTGGACCTCGGCTCCATCCGTGGCTTCAAGACGCGCTTCCACCTCTACACCGTGCCGGGGCAGGTCTATTACAACGCCTCGCGACGGCTCATCCTCAAGGGCGTGGATGGCGTGGTCTTCGTGGCGGACTCGCAGCCCGAACGCATGGATGCGAACATTGCCTCCATGCAGAACCTGTACGAGAACCTGGCGGAATACGGCTACGACCCGGCGACGCTGCCCCTGGTGATCCAGTACAACAAGCGTGACATCCCGTCCGCGGTGCCGGTCGAGGAACTGCGGGCCCAGCTCAACCCGGACGAGCTGCCCGACTACGAGGCGGTGGCGATCAGCGGTGATGGCGTCTTCGACACCCTCAAGGTCGTCAGCAAGCTGGTCCTGAAGACCCTTGGCTGACCCGGTGACGGGGCGACGGGGCGACGGGGCGAACGCATGACGGTGCTTCACCGCAGCACGCTGCCCAACGCGATCACCGTCCTGCGCATCCTGATGGCGCCGGCGGTGTTCCTGCTGATCTTCGACGCCGACTTCGGCCCGCGGCTGCTGGCGTTCGTCCTCTTCATTGTCGCCGGCGTGTCGGACCTCATCGACGGCAATCTTGCCCGCAAGTACGGCTGGATCAGTGACTTCGGCAAGCTGGTCGACCCCATTGCCGACAAGCTGCTGCTCGTCGCCACCTTCGTGCCCTTCTACATGCTCTCCCACCGCCCCGACGCCGTGCCGCTGCCCGTCTGGCGCACGCTGCCCATGTGGGTGCTGCTGGTCGTTTTCGGCCGCGAGCTGCTCATCACGCTGGTGCGCGCGCTGGTCGCGCGCCGGGGAATCGTCATCCCGGCCGGCACCGCCGGCAAACAGAAGGCGCTCTTCCAGAACATCTTCATCGGCACCACCATCGCCTGGTACGCGCTGCAGAGCGCGGCGCGCGCGCACGGCTGGCGCGGCCGCGCCTGGGAGGCGTGGCAGGCGTTCCACGGCACGGTCTACGTCATCACCCTCGCCCTCGCCCTGGCCCTCACGGTCTATTCCCTCGTCGTCTACCTCTGGGGCTGGCGCACGCTGGTGAGGCAGGCCGTCTAGCCTGTCCGGCGGCCCTCCTGCATCGGGGGCGCCCCAGCACTCATCTCACACGAAGACACGACGACTGCCGAAGCCGCGAATTCCGCGTGGGCCCCGGGCGTCGCGGCCGCTCCGGGATCCGATGTTGTAGTTAACGGCAACAACACGTAATCTGTCCCGGCCCGGGGGGCGGCGGCTCACCGGATGTCTTCGGCTTCTTGATGCCGTTCTTCGTGTCTTCGAACGTGAGATGAGCGTTGGGACGCCCATGAAGTCGGCGGTCGAGATCGTCGCCATTGGCCATGAGCTGCTGCTGGGCGAGACCGTGAACACGAACGCGGCCTGGCTGGGGCGGCGGCTGGCGGGCGCCGGCATCCGGGTGGTGCGCCGGGCCGTGGTGGGCGACGTCGCCGGCGACATCCACGAGGCGGTCCGGGACGCGCTGGAGCGCACGGGCGCCGTCCTGTGCACGGGTGGCCTGGGCCCCACGCGGGACGACCTGACCAAACCGGTGGTGGCGGCGCTCTTCGGTCGGGAGCTGGTGCTGGACGAGGCGCTGCTGGAGCGGGTGCGCGAGCGCTTCACCCGCCGCGGCATCGAGATGCCGGCCAGCAACCGCTCGCAGGCGGAGGTGCCCGCCGGCGCCACGGTCTTCCCCAACCCCCGCGGCACCGCCTCCGGGCTGGCGCTGGAGGACGGTCGCGGCTTCGTCGTCCTGCTTCCGGGCGTGCCCTCCGAGGTGCACGCGCTGCTGGACGGCAGCGTGCTCGAGTGGCTCGTGCGCCGGTTCCCCGACCGCGCCGGGCCGCTGCTGCACCGGCAGGTGCGCACCACCGGCATCGCGGAATCGATCCTGGCCGAGCGCATCGACGACATCACCACCTCGCTGGCGCCGCTCACCCTGGCGTTCCTGCCGCACGCGTCGGGCGTGGACCTGCGACTCACGGCCTGGGGCGACATGCCGGAGGCCGAGGCGCGCTCGCGCCTGGATGCCGCGGCCGACGCCCTGGCCGGGCGCCTGGCGCGCTGGGTCTACGCCCGCGACGACCAGGACATGGTGGACGCCGTGGCCGCGCACCTGACCGCCCGCGGGCTGCGCCTCGCCCTGGCCGAGAGCTGCACGGGCGGGCTCATCGCCAAGCGCATCACGGACCGCCCCGGCGCGTCGGACTTCCTGGTCGCTGGCATCGTCTCCTACGCCAACGAGGCCAAGACGGCGCTGCTGGGCGTGCGTCCCGAGACGCTGGCCGCCCACGGGGCGGTGAGCGGCGAGACGGCGCGCGAGATGGTGGAGGGCGTGCGGCGCGCCACGGGCGCCGCGGCGGGGATCGCCGTCACCGGCATCGCGGGCCCCGACGGCGGGAGCGAGGAGAAACCGGTGGGGACCGTGTGGGTCGCCGCGGCGCTGGGGGAGCGCATGGAGGTCGCGCGCTACCAGCTTCTCGGCGACCGGTCCGAGATCCGCGAGCGCGCCGCCCAGGCCGCACTCGCGCTACTGCTCCGCCTGCTGCGGGAGTCCGAGCCATGAGTACCCAGGTGCCGCGCGAGAGCCATGGTTACTTGGAGGCGGTGGGCGGGGTCCGGCTGCACTACCGGGCCTGGGAAACCGCGGCGCCTCGCGCCGCGCTCATGGTGCTGCACGGCCTGGCGGAGCACGCCGGACGCTACCAGTCGCTGGGCGAGAGCATGGCCTCCAACCGCATCTCGACCTATGCCGTGGACCTACGCGGTCACGGCACCTCCGAGGGGCGCCGCGGCTACGTCAGCCGCTTCGAGGTCTTCCTCCAGGACGTGGAGCGCTTCCGCAGGGAGGTGCAGGGGCTCATCGATCCGTCCTGCCCCATCTTCCTGCTGGGCCAGGGGATGGGCGGGCTCATCGCCCTCCGCTACCTGGAGGAGCTGGAGTCCGCCGTCCGCGGCGCCATCATCCTCGCGCCCTGGCTCGCCACCGCCCTGCCCATGCCCCGCCTGAAGTCCACCATGGCGGCCTTCCTCTCCCGCCTGCTGCCGGCGCTGCCGCTGCGGGCCTCGCTGCCACCGGGCGACCTCAGTCATGACGACGAAGTCGCCCGCGCCTTCGTCGCCGACCCCCTGGTCCACGACACCATCACGCCCCGGCTCTTCACCGAGGCCTCCGCCGCCATGGGCCTGGTGCTGCAGCGCGCCGACCGCCTGTCCGCGCCGCTGCTGTTCCTGCTCCCCGGTGCCGACCGCATCTGCGACACCGGCCGCAGCAGCGCCTTTGCCCGCTCGCTGCCCGCCCGCGACATCACCGTCAGCGTCTACCCCGGCCTCTACCACGAGCTGCTCAACGAGCTCGAGCGCCACACCATCCGCGCCCGCATCCGCGACTGGATCACCGCCCGCACCTGATGTCGCCGGCAGACGCCCACAGATCCGTTTTCGCGGTCTTTCCGTTGGTCCCCGGCCTGCCGTCGTGGCAGGCACGGGGGGCTCGGACCTTGCACCTGCCCGGGCTTGAAGGATAGGCTAACCGCGGCGTGCTGTGGCGCCGCGTTTTCGTGTTTGGGGGGATGACGCGATGATGGATGACCGGGACGGGCGGGAGCCGGAGGGCGCGGCGGGCGCGGCGCCCGCGGACGTGGAAGGCGGGCCCGCGGACGGGGCGGCCGGTCTCGAGGGCGCGAACGACGCCGGCGGGGCCGGGACCCCCGAGGACGGCGGCGTCGCGGCCGCGGACGTCGTTCCCGAGCTGGAGCGCGTGCAGCGGGAGCTGAGCGCCATGGCGGACCGGCACCTGCGACTGGCGGCGGAGTTCGACAACTACCGCAAGCGGGTGGCGCGGGAGCAGGCGGAGCAGCACACGCGCTCGCAGGCGGAGCTCGCCCGGCGGGTGCTGGATGCCCTGGACGACCTGCAGCGGGTGGACCACTTCGACCCCGCACAGGTGACGACGGAGTCGCTGCTGCAGGCGCTGCAGCTGGTGGAGCGCAAGTTCCGCACGGCGCTGGAATCGGTGGGGCTGGAAGAGATCGAGGCCCAGGGCGCGCCCTTCAATCCGGAGATGATGGAGGCGCTCATGACCGCGCCCGCGGAGACCCCCGAGGAGGACGACACGGTCCTGGACGTGTTCCAGAAGGGGTACCGCCTGGGCAACACTCTGGTGCGCCCGGCCCAGGTGCGCGTCAAGAAATTCGAGGACTAGCCGATGCCCGCCACGGGGACCAAGGACTACTATCAGCTCCTGGGCGTGCCCGAGAGCGCGAGTCCCGAGGAGATCAAGAAGGCCTATCGTCGGCTGGCCAAGCAGTTCCATCCGGACGCCAATCCGAACAACCCGGGTGCCGGCGAGCGCTTCAAGGAGATCGGCGAGGCGTACACGGTCCTCTCGGACGCGGAGAAGCGCAAGCACTACGACCAGGTGCGCAAGAGCCCGTTCGGCGGCCTGGGCGGTTTCGGCGCGGGCCGGCCGGGCGCGGGCGGGCCGGGTGGCCCGGGCGCCGGGGGCGCGCACTTCGATTTCGGCGACCTGGGCGACATCGGTGGCCTGGGCGACATCTTCAGCACGATCTTCGACCGCGGCGGTCGCAAGAAGGGCAGGCCGCGGGGCGCGCAGCGGGGCCAGGACGTCGAATTCTTGACGGAGATCCCGCTGGCGGCGGCGGCGCGGGGCGGCAAGATCACGATCACCGTGCCCGTGACCGAGGAGTGCGCCACCTGCTCCGGCACCGGCAGCGCGCCCGGTACGCAGCCCCAGACCTGCCCGGAGTGCGGTGGCAGAGGCAGCATCTCGTTCGGCCAGGGCGGCTTCGCGGTGACGCGGCCGTGCCCGATGTGCCTGGGGCGAGGCACCGTGCCCACGCAGGCGTGTCCCACCTGCGGCGGGACCGGCCAGCTGCGGGAGGACCGCCAGATCGCTCTCACGGTGCCGAGCGGCGTGGACAGCGGCTCCAAGCTCCGGCTCTCCGGCCAGGGCGAGCGGGGTCCGGGCGGCGGCCCGCCCGGCGACCTCATCGTCAGCTTCCGCGTGCGGCCCGACAGCTTCTTCCGGCGGGAGGCGCTGGACCTGTATTGCACCGTGCCCATCAACGTGGCGCAGGCGATGCTGGGCTCGCGCATCCGCGTCCGCACCGTGGATGGCAGGAAGGTCGCGCTCAAGGTCCCGCCGGGCACGCAGTCCGGGACCCGCTTCCGCATTCCCGGCCAGGGGGTCGAGAAGAGTGGTCGCCGCGGCGACCAGTACGTCCAGGTGAAGATCACCGTGCCCAGCGAGCTGGCGCCCGAGCAGCAGGAGCTGGTGCGCGAACTGGCGAAGTCCGCGAACCTCCGCTTCTGAGCGCGGGACCGGCCGCTGCGCGCGTGCGCACGCCGGCCCCCGGGGCATGTCCCTACACGCGCCCGGTACCCACCCCGACAGACGCGACCCCGTCCGCGGGCTAGCTTGCGCCCGTACAAACGGAAATCGATCTGGCGTGCAGGCACGCCGGCAGCAGGAGTCTGGCATGGCGGACGCGACCGGCGGTGTTGGGCAGGCGCAGGAGGCGCGCTCGCGCATGGCGCGGCCGCTCACGGACCCGGAGGTCCGCGAGCTCATCGACGGCAACTTCATCGCCGTGCTCGCCACCGTGGGCGACGGCCAGCCCTACGCCATCCCGTTCATCTACGGCTACGAGGAGGGCGCGTTCTACGCCGTGCTCTCGCCTGGCCGCAAGGTCCGCAACCTCGAGACGAACTCCAGGGTCTGCGTCACCATCGTGCAGACCTGGGACATGGGGAAGCGGTGGCGCTCGGTCCTGGCGACGGGCAGCGCCAGCTGGATCCAGGACGAGGAGCAGCTCGGCCCCGCCCTCGAAGCCATCAAGCGCCAGTATCCCGGCATCCCGGTCCGCAGCACGGGCGGCACCGCGGCGCTCAAGGGCTATTACATGCTGCGCGTCGACGTCGAGGAGATGACGGGACGCGGCCACGACTGACCCCTGCCCGCCGGAGCCCGCAGCGCGGCGCTCCGGCGCCGCGCCGCTGACACTGGGCGGCGAGAGGCTGTGATGGTGCGGCTCCTGGGGCAGAACCCGCTGCTGCTGCTCTTTCTCGTCACCGCCGTCGGGTATCCGCTGGGGCGGATCCGGGTGGCGGGAACCAGTCTGGGCGTTGCCTCCGTTCTCTTTGCCGGCCTCGCCGTCGGCGCCATCGATCCTTCCCTCAAGCTGCCCGAGATCGTCTACCTGCTCGGGCTGGTGCTCTTCATCTACACGGTCGGGCTGGCCAGTGGCCCGGGCTTCGTCGCTTCGCTGCGGCGGAAGGGGCTGCGGGACAATGCCCTGGTCGCGCTGGTGCTGGTCCTGGCCGGCGTCGCCACCTGGGCCTTCGGCCGCTGGCTGAAGCTGGAGACCCCCCTCATCGCCGGCCTCTTCTGCGGCGGGCTGACCAATACGCCCGCCCTGGCGGCGGCCATCGAAACGCTCAAGCTCAACGGCATCAGCGGCGACGCCGCCACCGTCGGCTACTCTATCGCCTACCCCGTGGGCGTCATCGGGCCCATCCTGGCCATCGCCATCGCGCAGCGGCTCTGGCGCACCGACTACGCCCAGGAAGCCCGGGACCTGCAAGACCTGGCCGTGTCGTCCCAGGAGATCGCGGTCCGCACCATCGAGGTGACGCAGCGCGAAGCCACGGGCACCCGCCTCAAGGACCTGAGCGCGGCCTTCGACTGGTCGGTCGTCTTCACCCGCGTGCTGCGCGGCCGCGACCTGACGCTCTCCCGCGGCCACACCCGGCTCCAGATCGGCGACCTCATCACGGCCGTCGGCTCACCCGAGCAGCTGGACGAGGTCACCCGCGTGCTTGGCCGCGACAGTCCCGTGCCGCTGGAGACCGACCGCACGCTCCTCGACCACCGCCACCTCTTCGTGTCCAACCGGGCCCTGGCCGGGCGCCGCCTGGGCGACATCGACCTGCAGCTCTGGCGACGCTTCGGTGCCGTGGTCACCCGGGTCCGCCGCGGCGACGTCGAGCTGCTGCCCCGCGCCAGCATGGTCCTCGAGCTGGGCGACCGCGTCCGCGTCCTCGCCCCACGCGAGCGCCTCGACGGCGCCTCCGAGTTCTTCGGCGATTCCTACCGCGCGCTCTCCGAGATCGACGTCATGGGCTTCTCCCTCGGCCTCGCCGCCGGCCTCGCCCTCGGCATGCTGCCCATTCCGCTCCCCGGGGGGACGACGCTGCGCCTCGGCTTCGCCGGCGGGCCCCTCGTCGCCGGGTTGCTGCTGGGCGCCCGCGGCTTCACCGGGCCCGTCGTCTGGACCGTGCCCTACAGCGCCAACCTGACGCTGCGGCAGATCGGCCTCGTGCTCTTCCTGGCCGGCATCGGCACGCGCGCCGGCTACTCCTTCATCAGCACCGTCTCCAGCGCCGGCGGGCTGCGACTGCTCCTGGTGGGCGCCGCCATCACTACCCTGGCCGTGCTGCTCATGCTCTGGGTCGGTCACCGGCTCATGCGCATCCCCATGAGCCTGCTCACCGGCATGGTCGCCGGTACGCAGACCCAGCCCGCCGTCCTCGGCTTCGCCGTGGAGCAGACCGGCAACGACCTGCCCCACGTGGGCTACGCGACGGTGTATCCGCTGGCGACCATCGGCAAGATCATCGTGGTGCAGCTGCTGCTGGGATAGCGCCGCGGCGCACGTGCCGGGCTTGGCAGGCGCGACCTTCGCCCGCATCTTGTCGGCGCGAGACGCCGCCACGGGAGAGCACAGAATGGCCAGAACGTTCCAGGACGAGAACTTCCTCATCTGGGAGGCCTACGCCTCCTCCGGGGCCTTCGGCTACCCGGACGCGCCGCACGTCGTTTTCAACTGCCTCAGCAACAGGACGATCCGCCCGCGCTACGTCCAGCTCGAAGGGCTGGAGCCCGAGGCCCAGCGGCGCGTGCAGACGGGTTCCGAGGATGAGCTGGCCGGGCTCTTCCGGCGCGCGCGCCCGCTGGAGTAGGGGCCCGCGGAGAACGGCGCGGAGCGTCTCACGCGGAGCCGCGAGGAACGCGGAGGAAGTCCCGGGTGCCACCGAGCCCCGGGACTTCCTCGACATTGCGGTGCGGCCGGGGCCGTGTTGGATGTTCAACAACAGATACGCCGGCTGAGGCGGGTAGCTGGCGGAGTCCGCCGGCCGCGTTGCGCGCCGGCTTCGCGGCTTCGCGTGAGATGGTGTTGACGTTCTTCGAAGCCGGCCGTTCTCTGCGTTACCGGATGCGTCCGCCGCCGATGAGGACATCGTCGCGGTAGAGCGCGCCCGACTGACCGGGCGTGATCGCCCGCAGGGGCGTGTCCAGCTCGAGACGCAGCACGTCGCCCTCGCCGCCGACCACGGTGGCGGGCACGCGCCCGGCGCGGTGGCGGATCCGCAGCAGCAGCCGCTCGCCGGCGGCGGGCGGCTCGTCCAGCCAGTTGAGATCGCTCAGGGCCAGCTCCCGGCGCTCGAGCAGCGCCTCGTCCCCGACAACCACCTCGTTGCTCCCCGGCCGGACGCCCAGCACGTACAGCGGGCGCGGGAAGCCGCCGCCCAGTCCCTTCCGCTGCCCCACGGTGTAGCGCCCGTAGCCGGCATGCTCACCCACGACCTCGCCCGCCGGCGTGACCAGCCTCCCCGGCTGCAGCGCCGGGTGGGCCGCGCCCAACCGCTGCTCCAGCAGGTCGGTGTAGTCGCCGGTGGGGACGAAGCAGATCTCCTGCGATTCGGGCTTCTCGGCCGTGGATAGCCCCTGCGCCCGCGCCCGGGCCCGGACCTCCGGCTTGGTCAGCTCGCCCACGGGGAAGAGCAGGTAGGGCACCACCTCCGCCGGCACGCCCCAGAGGAAGTAGCTCTGGTCCTTGGCCTCGTCCACGCCCCGCAGCAGCCGCGTGCGCCCGTCGGTGCCCGGCGCCGTGCGCGCATAGTGCCCGGTCGCGATCAGCTCGGCGCCCAGCGCGCGGCCCTTCCGCAGCAGGTCCGGGATCTTGGTGTTGGAGTTGCAGCGCACGCACGGGTTCGGCGTCCGGCCGGCGACGTACTCGGCGACGAAGTCGTCGATCACGTCCCGGGTGAACGCCTCCTCCATGTCGAAGACGTAGTGGGGAATGCCCAGCCGGTCGCAGACGCGGCGCGCGTCCTGGATGCCGTCCAGCCCGCAGCAGGAGCGGGCGTGCCCCGGCGTCCCGGAGTAGCAGAAGGTCTTCATGGTCGCACCGACCACGTCGTACCCCCGCTCCACCAGCAGCGCCGCCGCGACGGAGGAATCGACCCCCCCCGACATGGCGCAAAGGACTCTCACCCGGCCAGTCCCCGCCAGATTACCCTCCTGCTCCTCCTGTTCCTGCCTCCTGCTCCTACCCCGCCAGCTCCCGCACCCGCTCGACCACCCGCGGCACGATCTCGATCACCTGCTCGATCTCCCGCTCCGTGGTCGTGCGGCCCAGGGAGAAACGCACGGCCGTCTCGCCCGGTAGCGCGCGGCCCATGGCCAGCAGCACGTGGCTGGCCTCGACCACGCCACTCTGGCAGGCGGAACCGGTGGAGATGGCGACGCCCTCCATGTCCAGCGACATGAGCAGCGCGTCGCGCTCCACGCCCGGGATGGACAGGTTCAGGATCTGCGGCAGGCGGGGCGCGCCGCCGCCGTTCACCACGGCATCGGCAATGCGCTCGAGGAGCGCACCCTCCAGCCGGTCGCGCAATGCGGCCAGGCGGCGCGCCTCCTCGCGCTGCTCCCGGGCCGCCAGCTCGGCCGCCACGCCCATGCCCGCGGCCAGGGCGACGCTCTCGGTGCCGGGGCGGAGCCCGCCTTCCTGCGTGCCGCCGTGGACCAGCGGCTCGAGCTCGGTGCCGGCCCGGACGTAGAGGGCGCCGATCCCCTTGGGTCCGCCGATCTTGTGGGCGCTGATGGACAGCAGGTCGACCGGCACCCGGTCCACGCGCACGGGGACCTTGCCGAACGCCTGGACCGCGTCGGAGTGGAAGCACACGCCCGCCGCCCGGCAACGCGCCGCGACGGCCTCCACAGGTTGCAGCGTGCCCACCTCGTTGTTGGCCCACATGATCGAGACGACGGCGGGCCGGGCGGCCAGCGTCTCGTCCAGCGCGCCCACGTCCAGGACGCCGTCGGCGTCCACAGCCAGCAGCAGCGCCTCGGCACCCTCGTCACCGGCAGCGTGCAGCGCGCCCAGCACCGCCTTGTGCTCGATGGCGGAGCACGCCACGGCCGCGCCGCCGGCGTGACGGGCGGCTCGCCAGCGGCCGAGCACGGCCAGGTTGTCGGCCTCGGTGCCGCCGCTGGTGAAGACGATCTCGCGCCGCTGCGCCCCCAGCGCGCCGGCGACGCGCTCCCGTGCCTCCTCCAACGCGGCCCGCGCCTCGCGCCCCCAGCGGTGCGTGCTCGACGGGTTGCCGAAGCGGGCGTCCAGGAACGGCAGGATCGCGGCGCGCACTTCGGACCGGATCGGCGTCGTCGCCGCGTGGTCCAGGTAGATCGGTTCCATGGGTCCTCCTTGCCGCATCGGCCGGCCGCCGGCGCCCCTTGCGCCCGGCCGGAAGCCATGGTCACGGCCAGACTTGCGGGGTAACTTAGGGGCGAGCCCAGGAAAGTCCACAACCGGAGGCCCCGTGCATACGCTGCCGCCCTTTCCCCGCAACCAGCCGGCCAGCTTCCGCTCGACCGTCCACGGCACCGTGTTCGGAACGCGGGCCGCGGTCGTGGACCGGCTGAGGGAGGGGGAGGAGCTGCTGATCCTGCCCGGGCCGCCCGTGGAGGACGACCCCGGGGTCTGGGTGCACCGCAACGGCGGCGACCTCGTCGGTCACCTGCCGCCCGAGATCGAGCACTGGCTGGCGCCCTGGCTGCTCGGGGGCGGGCGCGCTCAGGCCCGCGCGATCCGCGTGCGTGGCCAGGAAGCCCCCAGCTGGCGGCGCCTGGTCATCGAGGTGGACTGCCTCTGTCCGGAGGGGTGAGCCTCAGATGCTGACCACCTGGAGGGCGACGACGTCGTCCACCAGCATGGTCTCCGTCGTCCAGAACGGCTCGCCGTAGGGGCGCCGGATCATCGAGCCATAGTGCGCGTGGTGGGCCCGGATCTGCTCCCTCAACGGCCGCTCGCCCCCGCCGAACACCTCGCCCATCGCCGTCTTGCCCTCGAACTGCGTGCCGAAGGCGAAGATCGCGTCGATCTTCCGCTCCATCTGGTCCGTGATGTCCACCACGAACGTGGGCTTGGGCGCGTCCTCCCGGTACGTCAGGGCATAGGCGATCTTGTGCGGGCGATGCGGCTCACCCGCCACGGCCGCGTTGCGCAGCCCGGCCATGAAGCAGGCGTCGTAGCCCAGGCGCGCAGCGGCGCGATGGTCGGGATGGCGCGCCTCCAGCCAGTGCAGCAGCACCACGCGCGGCCGCAGCGCGCGAATGTGACCCGCCACGATGGCCCGGGCGGAGGAAGTGTTTTCCAGCGCGCCGTCCGGCAGCCCCGCGCTGTGCCGCACCGCCAGGCCGAGGATGTGCGCCGCGCGACGGGCCTCCTCGCCCCGGGTTCCCGGATCGCCCCAGCTACCGCTTTCCCCCCCGGTCAGGTCGAGCACCGCTGTGCGGTGCCCCTGGTCCGCGGCGCGGGCCAGGGTGCCACCCACCAGGAGCTCGGCATCGTCGGGGTGCGCCACGATGGCGAGCAGGTCGACCTGCCCGTTCTGCGGCTCCGTTCCTTCCATTACCACTCCAGCCAGGCTGAGGGACTCAGGACTACTCGTAGCGCAGCGCCTCCACCGGGTCCATGAGCGCGGCGCGCCAGGCGGGCCAGATGCCGAAGACCACGCCGGCGATCACCGCCATGACCAGGGCGGCCAGCAGCCCCAGCAGCGGCACGCGCGCCGGCATGGGCGTGAGGGCTGCGACCAGGAAGGCGCCGCCCCCGCCCAACAGCATGCCCAGGCAGGCGCCGATTGATGGTGACCGTAACCGCTTCCACCAGGAACTGCCAGAGGATTTCTCGCCGGGTGGCGCCCAGCGCCGTGCGGATGCCGATCTCCCGCGTCCGCTCGGTCACGGCGATCATCATGATGGCGATGACGCCCACGCCGCAAAAGAAGTGGGGCGGTCGAAGATACGTGCACCTTCTTCCGCCCCTACGCTCTCCAGGACCGCGCGGTTCCAGCCCGCGTGGCTCCTACTCGTACCGCAGGGCCTCCACCGGGTCCATGCGGGCCGCCCGCCAGGCGGGCCAGAGGCCGAAGACCACGCCTGCAAACGCCGCCATGCCCAGGGCGGCCAGCACCGCGAAGAGGGGCACGCGGGCCGGAATCGGCGTGGTCGCCGCCCCGATGAACGCACCCGCGCCGCCCAGTATCATGCCGATGGCGGCACCGATGACGGTGACGGTCACGGCCTCGATCAGGAATTGCCAGAGGATCTCGCGCTGCGTGGCGCCCAGTGCCTTGCGGATCCCGATCTCCCGGGTCCGTTCGGTCACCGCGATCATCATGATGGCGATCACGCCCACGCCGCCCACCATCAGCCCCACCGAGGACAGCGCGAGCATGACGACGAAGAACACCCCCGTCAGCTTGTTGAAGGTCTTCACCATCTCCTCGGACCGTACGAAGGCGAAATTGTTCGGCTCGCCCGGCCGCAGCCCGCGCATGGTCCGCAGCAGCACCGTCACCTGGTCCATGGCCTCGTCCTGCGGCACGCCCGGCTTGGGGGTCGCGGAGATCACCAGGAAGTCGCGCTGAGCGTCCAGGTACTTGTACGAGGCCGTGAACGGCACCACGGCCGCGTGCTTCACCTGGTTGGTGAAGATGTTGTCCGGCAGCGTGATGGTGCCGATGACATCGAAGACCTGGCTCCGGATCCGGATGCGTCGCCCGATCGGGTCCCCGTTGCCGAAGAGCTCCTCCGCCAGCTGCACGGAGATGACGGCAACGGGGTGGGCCGCATCCACGTCCGCCGGCAGGAAGTTGTGCCCCAGCACGAGCTTGCCCTTGAAGATGCTGGTCCAG
>JADGQX010000236.1 GCA_017881445.1 Gemmatimonadota bacterium
GATCTCCGCCGGCGACCTGTCCCGGAACAGGGGTTCGAGCACCAGCAGCTGGGCCTCGAGGTCCTCGGTCGCCGCGGCCTCGAGCAGCCGGGCGCGGAACGCCTCCAGCCCCCCCCCTTCGGCCGTGGCGGGCGGCTGGGGGACGGTCCGCAGGGCGACGCCGGCCTCGGCGGCGACCTGGCGCAGGTGCGGCAGCTCGCGGGCCAGGACCAGGATCTCGCCGCCGCGGCCGCCATGGCGGGCGCGGAGCTGGGCCGCGTCGAAGGGCACGTCGTAGCTGACGGGACGGGTCGTCTTCAGCTCCTCGGGGTCGGCGGCCACGGCGGCGACGGCCGCGTCGGTGTCGGGCTCGCCGGCCGCGCCCACCCGGAAGCCGCGCTGCATGAGGTCGTCGGCCAGCGCGGCCGCGCGCTCGTCGGAGCGGCAGAAGATCACGGTGCCCGGCTCCAGCGTGCGGGCGACCCGCTCCAGCTTCTCCTCGTCCCGGACCACCGCGTAGCCGACCTCGCCTGCGCTGGGCGGTGGCGCCCCTTCTTCGGCGGGGCGCGAAGGGATGCCCATGGCCTTGCGCGCGTGGCGCTCGGCGAAGGTCAGCACCTCGGCGCTCAGCTGCGAGGTGGTGAGCACGCGCTGCGCATTGCGGGGGACGGAGGCGGCGAGCGTGTCCAGGGCGTCCGAGCCGCGGAAGGCGAAGACGGAGGAGAGCCCCAGGACCACGAAGCCGGTGAGACCGTCCAGCTTGAGCGCCGAGCGCTGCATGGCGTCCAGCGCGTCCTGGGCGGTGGCAATGACCACGTCGGCGTCGCCGCGGGCTACGGCCCAGCCCGGGGCGACGGCCAGGACCCGCACGCCGGCGGCGGCGGCGAAGGGCGCCAGGGCGGCCGCGGTGCGGGCCGCCGCGTCGGCGGTGGCCGCAATGGCCAGCACGCGCACGCCCCCCGCGCCCGCAGGCACAGGCGCCTCCGCCTCGTCAGCCTCAGCCTCCGGCGCCTGGTCCTCCGCGTCCTCCGCGCCCGCGCCCTCCGCCTCCTCCGCGCCCTCCGCGCTCAGGCGATCGAGCAGCGGCAGTCCCCAGGCCGCGGTGATACCGGATCCGGAGGCCGCGTGCACCAGGGCGTTGCCGCCGCGTCGCAGGAGCGGAATCGTCGCCCGCTGCAGGGCCGTCGGCCCGGTGAAGCCGGCGGCCTCGGCCGCCCGCGCCAGCTCCGGCCGCAGCCCGAGGTCCTCGAACGACTCTGCCATTCCACCCCCCCGCCTGAGCGGTAAAGATCCGTGCGGGACCGCCATCCCGCTGCAAGTCCGGTTGTCGCCATGTGCGCGCCGCGTCAGCCGACCCGGCCGCCGCCGCGGCGACCGCCGCCGGCTACGACTGCTGGGCCGCCGGCATGGTGTCGTTGGGCTGGTAGGGCAGCAGCGTCATGAGGTACTGCACATCGTTGTCCAGCCGCGACGTGCGCAGCTGGTCGGTCGTGGCCAGCACCTGGGTGTCCAGGCCATGCCGGTGCGCCTCGATGCGGACGGTGCCATCGTCGCCGGCGAGGGTGACCGAGTGGTGCGTCTCGCCGGTCTTGCGCAGCGGCAGCCGCCCGGTGAGCACCTCTTCGGCCCGCCTGCACACCTCGGCGGGCATGGCCGCCGTGAATCGCTCGTAGTTCCCCATTACTTCGTCCTCGTCACGGTTCAGACCGGTCCGTCACGTCGCGCAGCCAGTCGCGCAACACCTCGTAGGGCAGCAGCCCCTCCATGACCTCGCCTCCCGCCACGAAGGCGGGCACGGCAACGATGTCGGCCGCGGCGGCGGCCTGCTCGTCCCGCGCCACCGCGTCCGCGTAGCTGTCCAGGCCGAGCGCCAGAGCCAGCTCCGTGCGGTCGAGCCCGGCGGCGACGCCGATCGCCACCAGCACGTCGATGCGCCCGATGTCGCGCCCCTCCAGGAAGACCGCCCGGAAAAGCGCGTCGTGCATGGGCTGGAATCGCTGCCGCTCGCGGGCGAACGCCGCCGCCTCGTGGGCCTTGCGGGTCCGGGCCCGCAGCGCCGGCAGGCGCATCTCGAGCCCGGCCGCGGCCGCCAGCGGAAGCACGGTGCCCTCCCACGCCGCGATCAGTCCGGGCGCGCGCGGGTCCGGCAGGGGCGCCGGCGCCGGGCGCAGCTCGAAGGGCCGTGCCTCCACGTCGATCCCGTCCTGTTCCCGCAGGCGCGCCAGCGCCGGCGTGGCGAGATAGCAGAAGGGGCACACGTAATCGCTGTAGACCACCAGGCGCGGCATGGCCTCCCAATGTCGCGGCCCGGGGCGGCGCCTGCAAGGCGACGGTGGACTGCCGAACGCCGACCGCCGACCACCGGCCGCCGACCACGACCACCGACAACCGCGTCCGCACGACTCCCGACCACGCCATCCCCCCCAGGCGACTTGCCCTGCCGCGCGACGCATCCCGATATTCGCGCCCGGAGCTCGAGGGGAGCCGCCTATGCAGAAGGGCCATACGGAGATGAGCCGCCCGACCGAGAAGAGTCGTCCCGCCGGTGCCCAGGCGCTCGAGGCTTACGATGCGGCGCTCTTCGCCCGCGAGGATGGGCTGCTCGTGGAGCTGCGGCAGGAGATCGAGCGCCGGGAGCTGCCGCGCATCCACATCCCCCCCGCCGAAGGGAAGGTGCTGCAGCTGCTGCTGCGGGCGATCGGCGCTCGGCGCGTCCTGGAGATCGGCACGCTGGGCGGTTACAGCGCGATCTGGATGGCGCGCGCGCTGCCCCCGGACGGCGAGCTGATCACCCTGGAGCTGGAGGAGGACCGGGCGGCGCTCGCCCGGGAGTTCCTGCGGCGCGCGCGCCTGGCCCCGCGGGTCGAGGTCCGCGTCGGGCCCGCCGCCGACACGCTGCGGGAGCTGTGCGCCCGCGGCGGCGATGCCAGCTTCGACGCCTGCTTCATCGACGCGGACAAGGAGAGCTACCCGGCGTACCTGCGCTGGGCGCGCCGGCTGGTGCGGGTGGGCGGGCTGATCCTGGGGGACAACGCCCACTGGAGCGGGCACATCGTGGAGGAGCCGGCACCCGACGAGGGCACCGCTGCGCTGCAGCAGTTCAACCGGGCGCTGGCGCGGGACCCCGGCCTCGAGTCCACCATCCTGCCCGTGGGCGACGGGCTGGCCGTCGCCCTGGTCACGAGCAGCGCTGTCCCGCGAGGAACCAGCAGCGGGTGAAGGGCGAGGTCTCGAAGAAGTCGAGCAGCAGCTTCCCCACCTTCTGCTGGCCGCTCTGCCCGGGATGCGTGCCATCCGCCTGGTAATCCTGTGGCAACCACACCAGCCCGTCCGCGCGCGGCTTCGCCCCGCTCGCCCACAGGTAGGGCCCCCACGCTAGCCACGGCACCACGCCGTCGTAGCTCAGGTTCCCTGCGCGGCCATCGATGAGGGTCGTGCCGGCGGTTGCCTGCTGCATCTGGTTGATCTGCGCCTCGATCAGCCATTTCACGGCGAAGCCGCCCTCGTAGGCGTACGGCTCAGGGTTCAGCGTCGTGCTGGCGTAGCCGCCGTAGATGCGGCTGGAGAGGAAGACCTGCTTCAGGTTGGGGTAGCGGTTCTTCAGCGCCCGCACCACGTCCCCCAGCCCCTTCTCCAGCAGGTAGGCGTCCGCGCCGGTGCCGGGCATGCTGGCGGTCGGCTGCGGATTGGCCTGCTTGAGCCACACGACCTGCACCTGCGACTCGGTGACACCGGCGCGGGCCAGGCGCGCGTTGGCGCTGTCGTACTGCGGCAGCGCAGGCGAGGCCCAGGCGCTCGTCGTCTGCCCGCCGCGGGCGCCGTCCACGATCACCAGGGTGGAGTGGTTCACGGCCGGGTCCGCCGCGGCCTGCCCGGCGAAGGTCCAGGCACCGCACTGGGGGAAATTCCCCGAGCAGAACTCCATGGTCGTATTGGACATGCCCACGGAGAGCAGCACGATCCTGCCGCCGGCGCCCGGCTGGCCATCCCGCCCCAGGGGCACGATGGCCGCGGCGGCGGCGCGCCCGGCCGCGGCGTGGGCCGTGGGCGGATCGTTCAACCCGCCCGGATACAGCCCGCCCTGGCTGCCCAGATAGGTGCGCGGGCCCAGGTCCGGCAGCGGCACCATGGCGGTGTCGCCGCCCGGGCGCGACGTCGCCTCCAGCACCGAGCCATCGCCGCCGGAGCAGGCGGCGACCGCCAGCAGGGAGGCGGCGAGTGCGAGGGTGGACCAGCGTCGCATGATCATCAGAAGCCCGCCGTAGCCAGTGCCGCCAACGCCTGCCGGCCGTAGCCGCCGCCGAAGAGGTTCACGTGCACCAGCAGGTAATAGAGCTGATACACCGCACGCCGCAGAGGTTCGTACCCCGGCTGCAGCGGCCATGCCTCCCGGTAGGCGTGGTAGAAGGCGGCGTCGAACCCGCCGAAGAGCTGGCTCATGGCCAGGTCCACCTCGCGCTGGCCGTGGTACGCGGCCGGGTCGATCAGCGCCGCGCCCGCCGCCGTCATGTGCACGTTGCCGCCCCAGAGGTCGCCGTGCACCAGGGAGGCGCCGTCCTGCTCCCACCCGGCCAGGCGATCGGGCAGCGCCTCGAGCAGGGCATCGAAACGACGGCGCTCCGGTGCCGGGAAGTGGCCGGCGGCATAGGCGCGGCCCAGCTGCGGCTCCAGCCGGCGCGCGCGCCAGAAGCCGGGCCAGTCGTCGGCCCAGGCGTTCTCCTGCGGCAGCGAGCCGATGAAGTTGTCCCGGGGCCAGCCGAAGCGCGGCGCCCTCACCGCGTGCAGCGCGGCCAGCCCGCGCCCCAGCTCCTGCGCACCCCCGCGCGGGGGCGCGCCCGGCTCCAGCCATTCCAGCAGGATCCAGCCGGGCGCATCGCCGGCCACGGCAAGCACCTCGGGCACCGGCAGCGCCCGCGCCGCCCGCAGCGCGGCCAGAGACTCCGCTTCGGCGGCGAACAGGCCCGGTGGCGTACCGGCCGTCCCCCACTTCAGGAAGGCGACGTCGCCATCGGCCAGCTCCAGGCGAGCCGCGGGCGAGATGCAGCCTCCGCCCACGGGGGCGTCCCCGGCCACCCTGGCGGCGCGGCCGAGCCGCGCCTCCAGGGCGGCCTCCACCGCCTGGCGCACGCCGGCGGGGACGCGGCTCACAGCCGGTGCTCCCGGCGGATGTGCTCCAGCAGCCCGCGTCCGGCGCGTTCGATCATGTCGAACCCATCCTCGAAGCCATGGGGACCGCCGTAGTACGGGTCGGGCACCTCCGCATCGGGCCCGGCGCCGGGATCGAAGGAACGGAAGAGGCGCACCTCGGCGTCGGGGGCGCTGAGCCGCTTCATCCGCTCCAGGCGCCCGAGGTTGTCCGCGTCCATGGCCAGGATGTAGTCGAAAGCGCGCAGGTCGGCGGGCTCGACCTGCCGCGCCCTGCCACCCAGCACGACCCCGCGCTGCGCCGCCACGGCGGTCGCCCGCTCGTCCGGCGGCTCCCCCTCGTGCCAGGCGCCCGTCCCCGCCGAGTCGATGCGGAAGCGCTGCTCCAGTCCGGCCTCGCGCACCAGGTGGCGGAACACGCCTTCGGCCATGGGCGAGCGGCAGATGTTGCCCAGGCAGACGAAGAGCACGCGGATGGGCGGCGAAGTGCTTGTCATTTCACGTCCTGCAACGGTGCCTGTGGGGGGGATGCGACAGCCAAGTGTAGGATCAACCCCCGGCCTGTGTTGTTCGTAAGACGCGCGGGAGCCTCGCCCGGATTGTCTGCGAGTTCCTCAACTCCCCTCCCTGCAACCTCTTGCCTAGATTCGGACGCGAAGACCTTTCCCGGTTTACCGGTTGGCTCCCGAGTTGCTGGAGGAGTCACGCAATCCGCCGACGTGCCTCGATTTTCTGGAAGCCCGCCGACCCCGCATCTCTCCGGCAAGGACGGAACCCATGAAGGACCCAACGCTGCAGTGGAAACCCGGCAGGATGAGGGCGAGGACGTGCGTTCGACCGAGGGCTCGTTTCGCCGTTCTCATGGTCGCGCTGCTGCTCGGCGGCGCCGCACCGGTCCTGGCCCAGGGCCGTCTGGGAAAGGCACGTCCCTTCGGGGTTCTGGGGGCCTCGGCGGTCACCAACACCGGGCCGACCACCATCTGGGGGAATCTGGGGCTCTGGCCGGGGTCATCGATCACGGGCCTGGGAAGCATTACCCTCCATGGAGTGGTCCATCAGACGGATGCCGTCGCGAACCAGGCGCAGAACGATGCT
The DNA here is from genome assembly GCA_017881445.1 of Gemmatimonadota bacterium. Lineage (GTDB taxonomy): Bacteria > Gemmatimonadota > Gemmatimonadetes > Longimicrobiales > RSA9 > JADGQX01. Next base: position 6,220 of record JADGQX010000236.1, read on the forward strand.
CTCACGGCGTACAACTGGCTCAGCGGACTGCCGTCCACGGCGAACCTGACCGGTCAGGACCTGGGTCCTGTGGGAGGGCTGACACTCACCCCGGGCGTGTATACCTTCTCGTCATCGGCGCAGCTGACGAACAACCTCATTCTCAACTTCCAGAACCTGTCCAACCCCTTCTTCGCCTTCATAATCGGCAGCACGCTCACCACGGGCAGCGGCGCGTCCGTGTCCGTGATCAACGGGCTTCCGGGAGGCGGGGGCAGCATCTTCTGGAGGGTCGGCAGCTCCGCGACGCTGGGGACAGGCACGTCGTTCCTGGGCAACATCATCGCGAACCAGAGCATCACCCTCAACACCGGTGCCAACATCGTGTGCGGGAGGGCCATCGCCCTCAACGGTGCCGTAACCATGCACAACAACACCATCAACAACAACTGCGGCACCGCCGACTTCGGCAGCTTCGGCTTCAGCAGCAACGGCGCAGGCGGCGGCGGCGGCGGTGGTGGTGGCTCGGTGACGCCCGAGCCGGGCACGCTGGTCCTGCTGGGCAGCGGCATCTTCCTGCTGGTGCTGGTGGGCGGCCCGCTCCGTCGCGGTCTGGCGTAGCGCGCGTCCGAGGCAGCCGATCCGGGTAGTGGACGGGCTGGGCCAGGTGCCCAGCCCGTTTCATTTGCCAACGCCTCGCCCGACGCGCTTCCGGTCCGGGGCGCCTGCGGCAGGGTCGTGCGCCTCGGCGTTCGCTGGACTCTAGCGCGTGATGCCGCGCAGCTGCTGCAGGTCCCGCTCCGCGGC
>JADGQX010000237.1 GCA_017881445.1 Gemmatimonadota bacterium
ATGGCGATCGGCCCGTGGGGGGCGGGGGCTCAACCGCTGATGGGGGGATGGGGAGATGGGGGGATGGGGTGCTCGCCTCCGCATCCGCCGGCGGGAGCGAAACTGCCGGCGCCGGCTCGCCTCGGAATGACCCGGCCGCGAACGCGCCCGGTGTCCCCCCATCGCCCCATCTCCCCATCGCCGGTGCCGTGGAGGCGCCCGACGACATCGTGGCGCTGTCGCGCACGAACGCGGGGCCGATCCATTTCATGGGCATTTCCGGCTCCGGCATGAGCGCACTGGCGGAGATGGTGCTGCGGGCGGGCGGGCGGGTGACGGGGTGCGACACCAACCCCGGCGACGTGGGCGAGCAGCTGCGCGAGCTGGGGGCCGAGGTGGTGGACCGGCACGATCCGGCGCACGTGCTGACGGCCGCGGCCGTGGTCGCCACCGCGGCGGTGCCCCAGGACCACCCGGAGCTGGCGGCGGCCCGCCGGCGCGGCATCCCGGTCATGAAGCGGGCCCAGGCGCTGGGCGGAATCGTGAACCGCGGCCGGCTGGCGGCCATCGCGGGCACGCACGGCAAGACCACCACCACCGCCATGACCACGGAGATCCTGGCCGCGGCGGGGCTGGAGCCGACCGGCTTCGTGGGTGGCCGGGTGCGCGGCTGGGGCGGCGGTCTGCGCGCCGGTCGCGCCGACCTCTTCGTGGTGGAGGCCGACGAGTACGACCGCTCTTTCCTGCGGCTGCGCCCGGAGGCGGTGGTCGTCACCGCGGTCGAGGCGGACCACCTGGACGTCTACGGCTCCATGGAAGCGGTGGAGAACGCCTTCGCGCAGTTCGTGGGCCTGGTCCCGGAGACCGGCCTGGTCGCCGGCTGCTCGGACGACGACGGCGCCCGCCACCTGCTCGGTCGCGTGCGGGGGCCCGCCGTCCTCAGCTACGGCACGGGCGACGGCGCGCAGCTGCGGGCGGTGCAGGTCGAGCTGCTCCCCCGGGGCAGCCGCTTCCGCGTGGTCGAGAAGGGCGAGCAGCTGGGCGTGGTGGACCTGGCGCTCCCGGGCATCCACAACGTGCGCAACGCCCTGGGCGCCTTCGCCCTGGCGCGGCGCTTCGGTGCGGGGTTGGAAGCGGCGCAGGAGGCGCTCTCGGGCTTCCGTGGCGTGGGCCGCCGCTTCGAGCAGCTCGCGGACGCGCGCGGCATCTGCCTGATCGACGACTACGCGCATCACCCGACCGAGATCGACGCCACCGTCGCCGCCGCGCGGGGCGCGTTCCCCGGCCGGCGCCTGGTGGCCGTGTTCCAGCCGCACCTGTACACGCGGACCCGCGACTTCGCCGACGCCTTCGGCGCGTCCCTGGCCCGGGCCGACGCGGTCTGGGTCACGGACGTCTATCCCGCGCGGGAGACGGCCATCCCCGGCATCACGGGCGAGCTGGTGGCGGACGCGGCCCGGCGCGCGGGCGCCCGCTCCGTCCAGTACCACCCGGAGGTCGAGACGCTGGCCGCCAGCCTGGAGGCATTCCTGCGCCCCGGCGACGCCTGCCTGGTCATGGGTGCCGGCAGCATTGGCGGCGCCGGCCGTGAGCTGGCGGCCCGCCTCGAGGGGAGGTCCTGATGCGGCTGCCGGGACTGCTCCGCTGGCTGCTCGTGGTCGTGGCCCTGGCGGCCCTGACCGTGGCCGCCGCGGTCTCCCCGCGCTGGCTGCGCCGCGCCGACGCCTTCCGCGTGCGCAGCGTGCAGGTGCTGGGCACGCGCTACCTCGCGCCCCACGACGTGCTGGCGGCCAGCGGCATCAGCCGCGGCGCCAGCGTCTTCGACGATCCCGCGCCCTGGCGCGCCCGGCTGCTGCGCCTGCCGCAGGTGGTCGATGCGTCGGTGGAGCGCCTGCTCCCGGCCACGCTCGTCATCCGCATCACGGAGGCCGAGCCCGTGGCCCTGGCGCGCACGCCCGAGCTGGTGCCGGTCACCGCCGGTGGCGCCGTGCTGCCCATCCCCCCGGGCAGCGCCGACCTGGACCTGCCGCTGGTGGACGTGGACGCGAAGGTCGGCGCCGATGGTCGGCTCGCGTCCCCGGCTGCCCTGACGCTGGTCGGCACCATCCAGCGCATCCGCGCCCTGGACCCGGAGCTGGCGCGGACCGTTTCCGAAGTGCAGCCGGGGCCCGGCGGCTCGGCCCGGCTGCTGTTGCGCCAGCCCGCGCTGCTGGTGGCGCTGGTGCCGGCGGCGCCGAGCGCCGCCACGCTGCGCCACCTGCACGCCGCGCTCTCGGACGTGATCGCCCGGGGCGAGCTGGGCCGGCTCAGCCGGATCGACGCCCGGTTCTCGGACCAGATCGTCGTCGCCTTCAACACGACACACCCGTAGCCAGGCACATGCGACCGAACCTCGTGACGGGGCTGGACATCGGTTCCACCAAGACCTGCGCGGTCATCGCGGAGGTCGTCAGCGACGTGACCGGCCACCAGCCCACGATCAAGATCCTGGGCGTCGGCGCCGCGCGCACCGGCGGCATGCGCCGGGACGTCGTCACCGACATCGAGGGCACCATGAACTCGGTCAAGGGCGCGGTGAAGGAAGCCGAGCTCATGGCCGGCGTCACGGTGGACCGCGTCTGGGTCGGCACCGCCGGCGAGCACGTCCATGCCACGACCTCCACCGGGGTCGTCGCCGTGGGCAGCGACCGCGAGATCCGCGACAACGACGTCCGGCGCGTACACGAGGTGGCCCGTGCCGTCGCCATTCCGGCCGACCGCGAGCTGCTGCACGTCATCCCCCAGCAGTACACGGTGGACGCGCAGCGCGGCATCCGCGACCCGGTGGGCATGGCCGGCACGCGCCTGGAGGCCGAGGTCTACATCGTCACCAGCTCGATCACGGTCAACCAGAACCTGGCCAAGGCCGTCACCCGCGCCGGCTACAAGATCGACGGCCTGGTCTACGCCCCCCTCGCCACCGCCCTCGCCGTCCTCTCCGAGGACGAGAAGGACGTCGGCGTCGCCCTGGTCGACATCGGCGGCGCCAATACCGACGTGGTCGTCTTCCGCAACGGCGAGCTCCGCCACCTCTCCAGCATCCCCTGGGGCGGCTCCGTCGTCACCAACGACCTGGCCAAGGGGCTCTCCATCACCTTCGCGGAGGCCGAGCGCGCCAAGGAGCGCTACGGCGTCGCCTTCGCCCAGCTCGTGGACCCGCGCGAGACCGTCGAGCTGCCCGGTCCCGGACCCGGCACCAAGCGCGAGGTCACGCGCGAGCTCATCGCCCACATCATCGAGCAGCGCGTGGACGAGATCCTGGGCCTGGCGCTGCGCGAGATCGAGCACGCCGGCGAGCTGGCCCGCCTGGGCGCGGGCGTGGTTCTCACGGGCGGCGGCGCCGCGCTGGGCGGCGCCAGCGACGTGGCCCAGAGCGTATTCGGCCTGCCCGTCCGCCTGGGTACGCCGGGCGAGGGGCTGGCCGGCCTGGCCGACTCGGTGCGCCGGCCCCAGTTCGCCACGGCGGCGGGGCTGGTGCTCTATGCCGTGCAGCAGGGCGGCGCGGGTTCGGGCGCGGGTTTCGGAGAGGGTTTTTTCGGGCGGATTCTCGCCTGGCTCAAGGAGTTCTTTTAGTCTCGGTCCGTTTCACGGTTCACCTCCCGCCGGCGCGAAGGTGCCGACCGCCGCGGGGACCCCAAGGAGGGTAGCGCGATGATGATCTTCGAATTCGAGGACTCCCCGGGACAGAGTGCGCGGATGAAGGTGGTAGGTGTGGGTGGCGGCGGGGGCAACGCCGTGAACCGGATGATCGACGAGCAGCTGGAGGGGGTGGAGTTCATCAGCGTGAACACGGACGCGCAGGCGCTGAAGAACGCCCAGTCGCAGCTGAAGATCCAGATCGGCAAGCAGCTGACGCGGGGGCTGGGGGCGGGCGCCCGGCCGGAGATCGGCCGTCAGGCGATCGAGGAGAACCGGGACGAGGTGGCCCGGGCGATCGAGGGCGCGGACCTGGTCTTCATCACGGCCGGCATGGGCGGCGGCACGGGGACGGGCGCGGCGCCGGTGATCGCGGAAGTGGCGCGGGAGCAGGGCGCACTGACGATCGGCATCGTGACCAAGCCGTTCCTGTTCGAGGGCAAGAAGCGCATGCGCCAGGCGGAGCAGGGGCTGGCCGAGCTGAAGCGCTGCGCGGACACGGTGATCGTGGTGCCGAACGAGCGGCTGCTTTCGGTGGTGGGGAAGGGCACGAGCTTCCGCGAAGCGCTGAAGAAGGCGGACGAGGTGCTGCTGCACGCTACCCAGGGCATCTCGGACCTGATCCACGTGACGGGCGAGGTGAACGTGGACTTCGCCGACGTGCGCACGGTCATGATGAACCGCGGTCCGGCGCTCATGGGCACGGGCCACGGCAAGGGGGACAACCGGGCGATGGAGGCTGCGCAGGAAGCGATTTCGAGCCCGCTGCTCGACAACGTCAGCATCGAGGGCGCGGCCGGTGTCCTGATAAACATCACAGGTGGTATGGATCTCACCATTGACGAAGTGACCACGATAGCTTCCATTATACAGGAGGCTGCGGGCGACGAGGCGGAAATCATCTTCGGTGCCGTGCACGATCCGGCGCTGGAGGGTGAGGTCCGCGTCACCGTCATCGCGACGGGGCTGGTCGGCGAGGAAGAGCCCCTGCGCGGCAACGTGATCCGGGCCCCCTTCGGCACGCAGTCATTCGGCTCCCAGTCCTTCGGCTCTCCCCGGATGGCCCCGGCTCCGCAGTCGGCGCAGCGCATGGTGGCGCAGCAGCCGGCCATGGCCATGGCCGGCGGAGGCTCGTCCGCGCGTCCGGCGTCGAGCTTTACGCCGGAGCCGGTGCCGTTCTCGCGGCCGCCGGCGCGTCCGCTGGGGCGCAGCGAGCTCAGCGATCTGGACATCCCGACATTCATTCGACGGCAGATGGACTGAGGCAGGTCCGTGAGAGACCAGAAGGGTTTGAAGGTGAACCTACGCCGAACCATTACGCTGGGCGGCATTGGTGCGCTCAGCCTGGGGCTCGTGGCGATGTACGAAAGGCCGCGGGCCACCGACGTGCCACCGGAGCGGGCACCGGTGCTGAGCGCGTTCTACGCGCCACCGGTGGAGCAGGTCCAGACGCGCAAGCTCGAGAACGGTGAGACGCTGACGTCGCTGCTCACTCGCGCTTCGATCACGGGCATGGACCTGACGGACCTGCTGCTCTCGCTGCGCGAGCAGCGCAACCCCCGCAGCCTGAAGCCGGGGGTGGAGGTGACGGTCCGCCGCTGGATCGCCAGCGGCCTGGCCCGGGCCGTGGAGGTCCGGCTGAACGCGGACACCACGCTGAACCTGGTGAAGGGCGACGATGGCTGGGCCAGCCGCGTGGTGCTCACGCAAACGCACGTGGACACGGTGTTCGCGGCCGGTCGCATCGACGAGGGGCGCACGCTGTACGAGGCCATCCTCGAGGACGACCGGCTGACCTTGCCGGTGCGGGAGCGCTCGGAGCTGGTGAGCCAGCTGGCGGGCGTCTTCCAGTACCAGCTCGACTTCTCCCGTGAGATCCAGCCCGGCGACACCTACCGCTTCGTCTACGAGCGGGAGGCCCGGCCGGATGGCACCGCCCGCAGCCGCAAGATCCTGGCGGCGGAGGTCAACTCGCAGGGGAAGCCGTACACGGCGTTCTTCTTCCGCCCGTCCGGCACGCAGGGCGGATACTACGACGCCGTCGGCAAGCCGCTCAAGCGCTCCATCAGCCTGTATCCCATCGACTTCGTCCGCATCACCTCCCGCTTCACCTGGAGCAGGTACCATCCGATCCTCGGTGTCTTCCGCGCGCACCTGGGAACGGACTTCGGGGCGGCCATCGGCACCCCCGTCAAGGCCACCGGCGACGGCGTCGTCGTCTCCGCCGGGCGCCAGGGCGGGTATGGCAACCTCGTGGTCCTGCGCCACCAGAACGGGTACACGACGAAGTACGGCCACCTCAGCCGCTTCGCCAAAGGCCTGCGCTCGGGCAAGCGGGTCAGCCAGGGACAGGTCATCGCCTACGTGGGCAATACCGGCCTCTCCACCGGTCCGCACCTGCACTACGAGGTGCGCGACGCCAGCGGTCACGCCATCAACGTGACCAAGCTCAAGCTGCCACCGTCGGGCGCGCTCTCGCGCCAGGCGCTCGGCTTCTACCGCGGCGTGGTCCAGGAGCGGATGGCGCTGCTGCAGCAGGCCGGCCCCGGGCGGGGCCCGCGCCTTGCACAAACGCCGCGCCCGCGGGCGCACGTCGAAGGCGAGGCCGCGGGCGGCGATTAGGCGCGCCGTCACGCGGAGGACGTCGAAGGGGCCCGCAGGCGAGCAGCCGGCGGGCCCTTTCACATGTGTGCCCAGCATGGGCGATGGCTTGGGGGTGAAAGTCCCCCGAGGACTTGGTCGCAGGGACTCAAGTGAACCGCAAGGCGCCGTCCGTGAGGGGAGCGCTGAAAGAAGCGGCTAGCGAACCCGCGGGCTGACGAACAGAAACCGGATGTGAGGCGGAGCCGACCAGGGCGAGCGGGCATGCGACCGCGAAGCTCTCGCGACCAAAGGTCAGGCGACGTAGATCCGGCAGTCGTGCGGGGAAGGCCATCGTTCTTACCTGGGGAGATCTCGCCTTACGCCTGAAAGGGCGACGCCGCCGGGGAGTAGTCGACGGGGCGGAGCGAGAAGTCAGCAGAGGCCGTAGTACCGGGGCCGCAGGAGCGGACGCAGGGGAAGCCCTAAACGGGCACGAAGCCGGAAACGGCGGAGACAGCCAAGGGCGGACCTAAACGGACGAGGCCGGACCACGGGAAGGGCCGAACGAGAAGGAGAGCGCCACGCTCACGAAATGTGGGAAGGCATGGCACCAGATGTCCGCTTCGGCGGAGCTAGCGCGGAAGGGTACAGGTGAAGCCTGAGAGTACCGCGCAGTGGTGAAGCCGGACGAGCAGGAGTGAAACCGAACGCTCAGGCAGGCCGAGGGGCAACCCTCGGAAG
>JADGQX010000058.1 GCA_017881445.1 Gemmatimonadota bacterium
CGCCCCGGCCCGCTCTGGCAGGCATTCCCGTGGCCGGCGGCGCCGCGCCCAGCGCGAGGGCCAGTGCATCCAGCAGGGAGGCCGCCGGCGCGGCCGCCAGGCCGGGCAGCGGGAGCGGGTAGGGCTGGCTGCCCCCGCCCCCACCCCCGGTCAGCACGCACGGCTGCGCCGGCGGCCGCGCCGCCAGGGCGGTATAGCGCGCGTAGGCCTCCTCCAGGGAGGGGCCACCCTGCTCGAGGATGGCGCCCGCGTTCAGCGGACTCGTCCAGGCCACGTGCGCCACCAGCTCGGCGGCGCGCTCCGCCGGTGGCCGCCGGTCGAGGAGCGCCAGCCAGTCGCCCAGCTCGATCGGTACCTGCGCCCCCGCGCGCGCCGAGGCCGCGGGCGGAACGTACTCCGCGCCCACCTGCAGCCGGCGCCCGCCCGCCTCCCGCGGCCAGAGCACGGCGGCCACGCGCCCGGCCCCATCAAGGGCCAGCAGGTTCCACTGGTTGCCCAGCAGCTCCACCACCACGCTGTGGACGCGGCTGGCCGCCCCGCCCGGCAGCTCGATCACGAGCAGGCGCTCGTCGGCCGGCGCGCGCACCGCGCCCACGACCGTGCGCCGGTGCAGGGGCAGCACCCGCCCGTCGGGCGGCGGCGCGCCCAAGGTGATGAGCCCCCGCGACGGGTGCAGCTCCAGCACCAGCGTCCCCGCCCCGGTCTCGAGCGCGGCCACGCGCGCCGCTGGGTCCAGCCGCAGGGCGTGCGCCGCCGCTCCCGCCAGCCGCTGGTGCAGCTCCCGGGCGAGGTAGTGGCAGAGAAGGGAATCGTAGCGCATTCGCCCCCGTGGTCGTGGCCGGCCCTGAAGCTCGCGCTCCTCGCCTCCGCGCGCAAAAGCTCGGGCTCCCGCGCCCGGCCCGCGGCGGCGCGCCACGAGCCGGGCGCCTCCTTGCTCCGGCGCCGGGCCGGACCTACCGTAGCTTCGGACCCTCCGTTGACGATTCCCCGATCCGGCGCGGAAGCGATGGACCGACGCGATTTCCTGCTGCAGGCCGGCGCCATCGCCGCGGGTGCGACCCTGCCCGGTCGTTCGCTCGAGGCGCTGACCCGGCGCTGGAACGCCGCCCAGGGCGTGGCCCTGATCTGCGACCCGGCCGATGCGGTCGTCGCCTCGGCGCCGGCGCGCTGGGCCGTCGAGCAGCTCCGCCAGGCGCTGGCCGCGCGCGCTGTCGCCGTCCGGGTACTGTCGCGCCTGGGGGATGCCCGGGCCGGCGAGCACTGCGTGGTGGTGGCGGGCGGGGCGTCGTCGCCTGCCCGCGACAGCCGCCTGGCCCTGCCCGCGGAAGCGGAGTCGCTGGCGATCGGGCCCGGGCGCATCGGCGAGCGTGCGGTCCTCTTCGTACTGGGCAGGGACAGTCGGGGGCTGGTGTATGCCCTGACCGAGCTGGCCGACGTCGTTTCCCTGGGTGGCGCCCCCGCGGTCGCGCTGGCACCCGTGGCCGCGCTCGTGGAGTCGCCCGCGAACGCCGTCCGGGGCGTGATCCGGCTCTTCACCAGCGACGTCGAGGACAAGCCCTGGTTCAACGACCGCGACTTCTGGCGGCGCTACCTGGCCATGCTGGTGACGCAGCGGTTCAACCGCCTGAACCTGTCCTTCGGCCTGGGCTACGACCAGCCGCAGCAGCTGCGCGACACGTACTTCTACTTCACCTATCCCTTCCTGGTGAAGGTGCCCGGATACGACGTGCGCGCCACCAACCTGCCGGATGCCGAGCGCGACCGGAACCTGGAGATGCTGCGCTTCATCAGCGACGAGGCGGCGGCGCACGGGCTCGAGTTCCAGCTCGGCCTCTGGACGCACGCCTACCGCTGGGTGGACAGCCCCAGTGTGAACCACGTCATCGAGGGGCTGACGCCCGCGACGCACGGCCCCTACTGCCGCGATGCGCTCGCCCTGGTGCTGCGGGAATGCCCCAACGTCACGGGCGTGACCATCCGCATCCACGGGGAAAGCGGGGTGCCCGAGGGCAGCTACGACTTCTGGCGCACCATCTTCCAGGGCGTGAGCCTCGGCCGGCGCGTGCCCCTGGACCTGCACGCCAAGGGCATCGACCAGCCCACGCTGGACGCCGCCCTGGCCGCGGGCGTGCCGCTGACGATCTCCCCCAAGTTCTGGGCGGAGCACATGGGACTGCCCTATCACCAGGCGGCCATCCGTCCCACCGAGGTGCCCACCGGCCGGCCGGGCCAGGGGCCGTTCACGCACAGCGAGGGCGATCGCAGCTTCACCCGCTACGGCTACGCCGACCTGCTGCGGGAGGACCGCCGCTACCGGATCGTGCACCGCATCTGGCCCGGCACGCAGCGCGTGCTGCTGTGGGCCGACCCGGCGTTCGCCGCCGCCTACGGCCGCACCGCCGCCTTCTGCGGCAGCGCCGGGGCCGAGGTGTTCGATCCCCTGTCCTTCAAGGGCCGCAAGGGATCCGGTCTGCCGGGAGGTCGCGATGGCTACGCCGACCTCTCGCTGCGGGCCCCGGGTCACGACTTCGAGAAGTACCGCCTGACCTACCGCGTCTGGGGCCGCGCGCTCTACGACCCGGCGACGCCCCCGGAGCGCTGGCAGCGCCAGCTCCGGCACGACTTCGGCGCCGCGGCGCTGGCGGTCGAGAGGGCGCTCGCCCACGCCGGTCGCATCCTGCCGCTCTTCACCACCGCGCACACGCCGTCCGCGGCCAACAACCATTTCTGGCCCGAGATGTACGTCAACATGGCCATCGCCGACCCGACGGTGCCGGTCATGCCCTATCCCGACACCCCGGAGCCGCGCCGCTTCGGCACCGTGAGCCCGCTGGACCCGCAGCTCTTCTCCCGCATCGAGGATTTCGCGGACGAGCTGCTGGCCGGCAAGGTAAGCGGGAAGTACTCGCCCGCCGAGATCGCCCGCTGGCTCGACGACCTCGCCGCGGCGGCGGCGAACTCGCTGGCCAGCGCCGGCGCGGCCTCCGTCAGCCGCCGGGACGCGGCGTTTCGCCGCTTCGCCATCGATACCGAGGTGCAGATCGGGCTGGGCCGCTTCTTCGCGAAAAAGCTCAGGGCAGGCGTACTGTACGCGTTGCACACCCGCACCGGCGATGCCTCGCTGCTGGCGGCGGCCGTCCAGGCCTATCGCGCCGCGCGAGCGGAGTGGGCGCGCGTGGCCCGGATCACGACCGGCGTCTACGTGCGGGACGTCACCTACGGGCCGGAGTGGTACCAGCGCGGCCACTGGGCCGACCGGCTGGCCGCCATCGACAAGGACATTGCCGCCGTGGCGCGCGGCGGCGTGGCGCCCGGCGCCCGTCCGATCCCGGCGGCGCGGGCCGGCGAGCTGGTCCGCGCGGTCCTGGACCCGCCCTCGCGCCCGGCGGCGGACGCGCTGCACACGCCGCCCAGCGCCTTCGTGCGCGGCCGGCCACTGGAGCTGGGCCTCGCCTTCCGGGCGCGGACCGGCGGCGCGCCGGCGGTGACGCTCCACTACCGGCACGTGAGCCAGGCCGAGGCCTGGCAGGCCTCGGCCATGGTGGGCGACGGCTCCGCCCCGCGGGCCACGATCCCGGGCGCGTACACCGATTCGCCCTACCCGCTGCAGTACTACTTCGAGGTCGCGCAGGCTGCGGGCGCGGCCTGGCTGTATCCGGGCCTGGGTCCGGATCTCACGCAGCAGCCGTACTTTGCGGTCCGGGCGTCATAGGGCCCCGAAGTACGGCTGGCGCCCTGCGCTAGAAGACGGGACCGATCCCGGCCAGCAGGCGCCAGGGGGCGGCATGGTCCACCGGGCGAGCCAGCGCGATGTGCACGAGCTCGGAGAAGAAGGTCATGCCCACGGCCACGGAGGCGCGCACGCCGTCGGTCGGGCGCGAGACGGGCTCGGCGCCGACGGGGCCCAGGCCGGCGACGGCGGCTCTGGCCGCGGGCGAGGACAGCTCGGCCCAGCCGCCCTGCGCGCTCAGCGCCAGGCCGGGGGCAAAGCCCGGGAGGTAGAGCGTGCTGAAGGCGTGGACCGGGCGCGTGAACAGCGGCAGCCGGTAGCCGGCCGAGGCGCGGAAGAGGCCGGCGCGGTCGCCCGCGAACTCCTTCCAGGCGTAGCCGGGTAGCGACTCACTGCCTCCCAGCTCGAAGAGCTGCTGCGGCGGGATGGTGGCGGCGGCCACCACGCCGCCGTCGGCGTGGGCGGCCAGGGAGAGCGGGCCCAGGTACTTCCGGGCGGAAAGCGCCAGCTCCGCGCGCTGCCATGCCAGCGAGCCGCTGGGCCCGCCGCCGCGCTCGTAGTGCAGTCGCGCGCCGATGCCGGGCTGCAGGAAATCGCCGGAGACGCCGGGGTTCAGCTCCAGGTCGGCGGCGACGCGGGCGTAGCCGCCCTCGAGCGCTCCCCGGTTCGGGCCGAAGCGGCTGCCGGCCGACCCGAACAACCCCCAGTCGATTCGCTGTTGCTCGGCGCGGTCGCGGCCGATGCCCCCCTCGACCGAGAGCAGGGCGCGGTCGACGGAGCCGAGAACGCGGGTCGCGGAGAGCGCGGCCAGCCGGCGATCGACATAGTCGTTGAGGTCGGCCGCGCCCAGCAGTGCGCTGAACCCGGGGTCCTGCCCGAACGGCAGGGTGAAGTCGTTGGTGCTGACGAGGTAGCGCCCGGCGCGCGCGCCCAGCGTCCAGGGCGCCCGCTGCAGCGAGACGCGGGCGCCGCCCCGCAGCGTCCGCTCGGCGCTGGCGTAGCCGCCGAAGACGCCCGCGCTCAGCCCCGGGAACGCGTCCCGGAAGCGCACCGTGCCGGCGAGCCCGAGGTACAGCCCCTCCACGCGGTTGAAGCGGAACGACTCGGCCAGGTCGTGGGGATAGAGGTCGAGGCGGGGCGGGCCATCGGCGCGCCAGGCATCGGGAGCGAGGTCCGCGAAGTCTTCCGCGTGCACGCTGCTGGTGGCCTCGCCCAGGCCCGCGCGCCAGCCGCCGAAGCCGTCCATGCTGTCCCGCGGTGCGTAGGTCAATCGTATGCGGGCCCGGACGGCGGGCAGGCTGTCCAGCGGCGCCGTCGTGTCGCGCACCTCGTAGTCCCGGAAGGTGGAGACCAGCCGGAACACCGCGCGCGTCGCCCCCAGTGGCGCCAGCGCGGCCTGGATCTCCGTCCGCTGCGTAGCCGGAAGCCAGTAGCGTCGCCCCACTTCCGCGTCCACGAAGTCCACGTAGGCGGCGACCACGAGCCCCGGGCGCTGCGCCATGGCCGCGTGGCCGGTCGTCCGCCGGCTCAGCGTCACCATCTGCCCGCGCATGTGCACGATCTGGCAGCGCTCGGCGTCGATCTCGATTTCGCCGTCGAAGGCGCCGAACGTTCCGGACTTCGGCGGTCGGGGCGTGACGACGATGCGCACGATCGGGATGGAGCGGCCGCCCACGCCCAGCACGGTCACCGTGTCGCCCCCGGCGAAGTGGTAGTATGCGTCCCGGTCGGCGGCGAAGGGGTGGACGAAATTGAGCGGGCTCCGACCCGGGCGGGGTGGCCCGGCGCGCGCCGCCTGGAAGCTGCGATCCCGCCCGGCGCGCGCCGGCCGGAATCCCATGTCCAGGCGGTCGCCGTAGAGCCAGGGCACCGTGTAGCCGCTGACGAAGCTCAGCGCGGAGTAGGGCACGCCCCGGCTCTGGGCGCGGTAGCCGAGCACGTGCAGGTCGTAGCTGCCATCGCGCTGCCAGCTCGCGCGCGTGCCCAGCTGCTCGATCTCCACAGCCTGCTCCCGACCGAGCGTGTCGCGCAGGATGAGGGACAGCTCCGTCTCGATGCGGGCGCGATAGCCGAGGAAGCCCGCGGGCGCGTTGCGGTTGTGGAGCGCGGCCCGGGCGACCAGCTCGCGCAGCGCCGGCGTCGCATAGACGGAGTCCCCGGGCGCGGAGGCCGCGCCGGCTACCAGCTGGGCCCACAGCACGAATGCGAGCATCGGCACCGGCCGGAAGCGGAGGGCGGGGGATGGCGGCCGCTGCCGCCGGGCTACACGCCTGGACGGGACTGCTACTCGGGCGACGTCGTCTTCGTTCCTGCCGCGCCGACGGGGGCGGGCAAGGCCGTCCCCGGCCGGCCGCGTTTTCAGGGCGGGCGCGCGGCCCTACATTGCACGGCCGGCAGGGGCGGGCGAGTCTGCCCAGCCCGCCGTGCCGGTCCACCATTCTCCCGCGTGTGTGCGATGACGACGACGCGTTCCAGGATAGCGGTTCTCGCGGCCGCGCTGCTGCTGACCGGCCCCGGCGCGGCCACGGCCCAGCGGGCCGCGACCTTCGCGCATTTCATCACCACGTCCGGTGCGCACCTGATGGACGGGGAGAAACCGTTCCGCTTCGTTTCCTTCAACATCCCGAACCTGAACTTCGTGGAGGACGAGTTCGCCTTCACCCGCCTCCACGAGTACCGCCTGCCGGACGAGTACGAGCTGCGTGACGCCTTCGGGAGTACCCGCCAGATGGGCGGCACGGTCGTGCGCATGTACACCTTCCCCGTGCGTACCGCCGGCGACCCGGCTGACCTGCCGCGCTACGTGCTGGCGCCCGGCCGCTTCGACGAGACGTCGTTCAGGACCATGGACCTGGTGCTCGCCCTGGCGCCCGAGTACGGCGTGCGCATCATCGTGCCGCTGCTCAACAACTGGCAGTGGATGGGCGGCCGGCCGCAGTACGCGGCCTTCCGCGGCAAGGACAAGGACGCCTTCTGGACGGACCCGCAGCTCATCGCGGACTTCGAGCAGACCGTCGCCTACGTGCTGAACCGCAGGAACACGATCACCGGGATCGCCTACAAGGACGACCCCGCGATCCTCTGCTGGGAAACCGGGAACGAGCTGCAGGCGCCGCAGTCCTGGACCGACACCATCGCCCGCTACATCAAGAGCATCGATCACAAGCACCTGCTCATGGATGGGGCCTACCTGAATCCCGCGGCGATCGAGGCGGACATCGCCAGCCGCGACATCGACATCCTCACGACCCACCACTACGAGCCGGAGCCCGGTCAGTCGCTGGCCCACATCGAGGCGACGCGCCAGCTCATCCGCGGCCGCAAGCCGTACGTCGTGGGCGAGGTCGGGTTCTTCGGCACGGGCGGCATGCTGCGCATCTACGACAAGGTGGTCGCCAGCGACGACGTGGCCGGCGTGCTCATCTGGAGCCTCCGGCATCACCGGCGCGAGGGCGGGTTCTACTGGCACTCCGAGCCCGCCGGCGGTGGACTCTTCAAGGCGTTCCACGTCCCGGGTTTCGTTTCGGGCGACGAGTACGACGAGCGCAGCTACCTGGCGACGATGCGAGCCGCCGCCTTCCGCATCCGCGGCCTGCCCGAGCCGCGCTGGCCCGTGCCCGCCGCGCCCCGGCTCCTCCCCATCGAGGATGTCGCCGCCATCTCCTGGCAGGGCGCCGCCGGCGCCTCCGCCTACGATGTCGAGCGCGCCGACGCGGCGGGCGGGCCCTGGCGGGTGGTGGGCCTGAACGTGTCCGACGCGGACGAGCCCTACATGCCGCTCTTCGCCGACCCCACGGCCGAGATCGGGAAGTCGTACCTCTACCGGGTCGTGGCCGGGAACGAGAGCGGGCGCTCGGCCCCGTCCAACGTGGTCGGCCCGGTGGCCGTGCGCACCCGGGCGCTCATCGACGACATGCGCTCGCTCAACCGGGAGTATCGCACGGCCGGCAAGCTGGCCGTGAAGACAGACGACGACCGCCGTTACAAGGAGCTGCTCTACCGGGTGCAGGGCGAGCCCGGCGGCGAGCTGGTCTACGCGGTCCCGGGTCCGATCGCCGGTGTCCGCGTCTATGCCTTCGCCCAGGGCGACAGCACGGCCCTCTCCTTCGGGGTCTCCACCGACGGCGCCGCCTTCCAGCCGGTCACCCTGGAGCGCACTACCGTCCCCATGGCCGGCGGCGATTACGGCTACTGGCGCCCGGTCCTGTTCCAGCATGCCTGGAGCGAGCCCGCCGCGCGCTTCCTGCACATCCGCTTCGACCGCCCCGCGCAGGTGGGGCGGGTCGAGATCCGCTACGTCGGGGTGCCAGCCAAATGAGAATACGCAAGGCGCTCATCACCGCCGCCAATCCGCGCCAGCGGACCCTGCCGCTGCAGGTGCTGGTCGACCGCGAGGGCGTCGCCAAGCCCGCGCTGCAGATCATCCTGGAGGAGGCCCGCGGCGCAGGAATCGAGGAGTACGTGGTCGTGGTCTGCCCGGGAGACGAGGCGGCCTACTCGGAGGCGGCGGGGCCGTACCGGAACCGCGTCGAGTTCCTCGTCCAGCCGCGGGCGCTGGGGTACGGCCACTCGATCCTGCTCGGGCGCGCCCTGCTGGAGCAGGAGGATGCCTTCCTGCACCTGGTGGGCGACCACCTGTACGTCAGCCGGAACGATCGCTCCTGCGCCGAGCAGCTGGTGGCCGTGGCCAGTGCGGAACGGGCCGCCGTCAGTGCCGTGTCGGCCACGCGCGAGGCGCTGCTCCCCTATTTCGGCACGGTGGGCGGCCGCCTGGTGCCCGGCGGCCAGCGCCTCTACCAGATCGATACCGTGGTGGAGAAGCCGACGCCCACGGAGGCCGAGCGCCGCCTGCTGGTGCCGGGGCTACGGGCCGGCAACTACCTGTGCTTCTTCGGCATGCACGTGCTGACGCCTCTCATCTTCGAGCTGCTGGACGAGGCCGAAGCTGCCGGCCATGGTGAGGCCGGCCTGCTCCTCTCCCCCTCGCTGGATGCGCTCGCCGGGCGCGAGCGCTACCTGGCCCTGGAGATGGCGGGCAGCCGCTTCGACATCGGCGACCGCTACGGCGTGCTCTTCGCCCAGCTCGCGCTTTCCCTCGCCG
Source organism: Gemmatimonadota bacterium (assembly GCA_017881445.1). Taxonomy (GTDB): domain Bacteria; phylum Gemmatimonadota; class Gemmatimonadetes; order Longimicrobiales; family RSA9; genus JADGQX01. The sequence goes on from JADGQX010000058.1 coordinate 8,832, forward strand.
GCCGCGACCGCGACCTGGTCCTGCGCCAGCTCCTCGAGCTCGTCGCCGACGCATGAGCGCACGCGCGGCCGGGCCCTCCCTCATCGACGTCATCACCTCGGGCGATCCGGGCATCCGCGACCTGCCCCTCGAGGGACTCGTCGCCGGGCTGAGCAGCGGCGAGCTGCTGGCCGCGGCGGCGGAGCTGGACGCCTACCGCCGCGCCGAGCCCAACCTTTACCACAGGGTGCGCGCTCTCTTCTTCCTTTACGCCTTGCACCGCTTCCACCTGCCGGCGCGGCCGGAGTTCCCGGCGCGCGGACGGGTGCCGTTCGCGGGGCACGCGCACCTGCTCGACCGCCGCTTCGAGGAAGCGATCACCGCCTTCCTGCGGGCGCAGGAGGAGCAGGGACCGAGCGATACGCTGTCCAGCGCCCTGGCGGCCGCCTACCACGACCTGGCCTTCCAGACGCTGGCGGACCAGGTGCGGGCCACGGTGCGCTCCACGCCGGGCAACACCTGGATGTTCCGCATGGGGCATCCCGCCGATCACCCCCTGCGGCTGCGGCGGGAGCTGCTGGCGCGGGCGGGCGGGACCGGCCCCCTGCCCCTGCTGCGCGAGCGCACGGCCGTGCGCATGGACCTCACTCACAGCGGCTGGAGCGACATCTTCTTCCTGGGCATGGACTACCCCGAGGGTGCCCGGGTCATCAACGTCTCCATCGACCTGGGGGTGCACGGGCGGGACGCGCAGCCGCGTCCGCCCATCGAGGCGTTCCTGCGCGTCATCGACGAGCCGGTGCTGCGCCTGACCAGCGTGGACCTCGAGAGCTCGGCCGAGCTGCGCGAGATCGACGACGTCTTCGATTTCGGTCGCGACTACCTCGGGCTGCTCAAGGCGGCCGTGATCGCGGCCGGGCTGGTGCCGCCCGGCATCGAGCGCTCGGGCCTCAGCCTGGCCGAACTGCTGGAGCGCGTGGTCGCCCCCGGCTGCGGCCTCGAGCTGGTCAGCTCCGTCAACCGCATCCCCAAGGGCTCTCGCCTGGCCGTGTCCACCAACCTGCTCGCCGCGCTCATCGCCGTCTGCATGCGCGCCACGGGCCAGACCCGGCGCCTGACGGGTCCCCTCGACGAGGATGAGCGCCGCGTCGTCGCCTCCCGCGCCATCCTGGGCGAGTGGTTGGGCGGCTCGGGCGGCGGCTGGCAGGATTCCGGCGGGATCTGGCCGGGCATCAAGCTCATCGAGGGCGTGCCCGCACAGACCGGCGACTCCGAGTTCGGCATCAGCCGCGGCCGGCTGCTGCCGCGCCACCGCATCCTCGGGCGCGACGTCGTCGGGGACGAGCCCCGTCGGCGCCTGCAGGAATCGCTGGTGCTCGTGCACGGCGGGATGGCGCAGAACGTCGGTCCGATCCTGGAGATGGTGACGGAGAAGTACCTGCTGCGGGGCCAGGCGGACTGGCAGGGCCGGCAGGAGGCCGTCGGGCTGCTGGACACCATCGTGGAGGAGCTGCGCGCCGGCGACATGCAGGCGCTCGGCCGCTCCCTGACCCGCAACTTCTTCGGCCCGCTGCAGACGATCATCCCCTGGGTGAGCAACCACTACACGGAAGCGCTCATCGCCCGGACGCGCCACGCCTTCGGCGAGGACTTCTGGGGCTTCTGGATGCTGGGCGGCATGTCGGGCGGGGGCATGGGATTCATCTTCGCGCCGCACCGCCACCGGGAGGCGCAGGAGCGGCTGCAGGAGATCATGACCGTGGCCAAGCGGGGGCTGGAGTCCGCGCTGCCCTTCGCCATGGACCCCGTGGTATACGACTTCCGCATCAACGAGAACGGCACCGTGGCGGAGCTGCTCTCGGCGCACGAGGCGCTGCTCCCCGCCGAGTACTACCAGCACACCCTGCCCGCGGCCATCCGCCAGGAGGCCCGGGACCTCACGGCCACGCAGCGCTTGGACCTGCGCCAGTTCACCCGCGCCTGCCGCGAGGATCCCGCCTTCGCCGAGGCGAGCCAGCCCCTGCTCGGGCGTCTGCTGCCGACGCTGGACGGCGGCGGCTCCTCGGAGCGCGCCCTCGATTCACTCCTGGCCGCGAACGGCTTCGACCGGGAGCAGCACGAGCAGATCCGGGCGCACCTGCGTGACGGTCGCATCGGCCTGGCCATGAACCGCCTGCCGCCCGCCACCAAGGTGGAGGATGTCGCGCCCGCCGAGCTGTTCGATGCCGGGGCGGACACGCCCGACGCCGACGGACTGCGGGCGGTGGGCCAGGCCGCGCTGCGGGATGGCCGCGTCGCTGTCGTCACCCTGGCCGCGGGCGTGGGCAGTCGCTGGACCCAGGGCGCCGGCGTGGTCAAGGCGCTACACCCCTTCGCCCGGCTGGGTGGCCGCCACCGCAACTTCCTGGAGGTGCACCTGGCCAAGTCGGCGCGCACGGCCGCGCTGGCCGGCCACGCCGTGCCGCACGTCGTGACGACCAGCTACATGACGCACGCGCCCATCGCGGCCTGGGCGCGCGAGCACGCCGCCCGCGAGCCCGGGCGCGAGCCCATCCTCTCGCCCGGTGCCTCCATCGGGCTCCGGCTGGTGCCCATGGTCCGGGACCTCGTCTTCGCCTGGGAGCAGACGGCGCAGCAGAAGCTGGACGAGCAGAAGGAAAAGGTGCGCGAGAGCGTCCGCCAGGCGCTCATCGGCTGGGCCCGCGCCGCGGGCGAGGGCACCGACTACACCGACAACCTGCCCATGCAGTGCCTCCACCCCGTGGGACACTGGTTCGAGCTGCCCAACCTGCTGAAGAACGGCGTGCTGCGCGACCTCCTACGCCGCCAGCCCGCGCTTGCGACCCTGCTCGTGCACAACATCGACACCCTGGGCGCCGACCTCGACCCGCTGCTGCTGGGCTGGCACCTGCAGTCGCAGGCGACGTTCTCCTACGAGGTGATCGCCAAGCGCCTCGAGGATCGCGGCGGCGGACTCGCCCGCGTCGACGGCCGGCTCCGGCTCATCGAGGGCATGGCCCTGCCGCGGGAGGAGGACGAGTTCCAGCTCACCTTCTACAACTCCGCCACCAACTGGGTCGACATCGACCGCATGCTCCAGCTGTTCGGCCTCACCCGCGCCGACCTGGACGACGGCCCCCGGGTCGCGGACGCGGTCCGTACCCTGGCCGCCCGCATGCCCACTTACATCACCCTCAAGGACGTCAAGAAGCGCTGGGGCCACGGCCAGGAGGACGTCTTCCCCGTCGCCCAGTTCGAGAAGCTCTGGGGCGACATGACCGCCCTGCCCGAGAGCCGCAGCGCCTTCGCCATCGTGCCCCGCCTGCGCGGCCAGCAGCTCAAGGACCAGGCCCAGCTGGACGGCTGGCAGCGCGACGGCTCCGCCGCCGCCATCGAGGCACTCTGCGGCTGGGATGCGGGAGGTGGGGGACGCTAGTGGCGCACAGCGCGCGTGCGGCGGGGCTCGCGCTCCTGCTCGGCGCCTGCGCCGGAGCCGGCGGTGGGTCGGCCGCGGGTCAGGACACCGCGGCGGTCGCCGCAGCGGCACCGACACGCGGGCTCGACAGCGTCACGCTGGCAGGGGTGTATGCGCGCGCCGCCGCGCTGCCGCGGCTGCGCAGCCTGCTGGTCGCGCGCCAGGGCACGCTCCTGCGCGAGGCCTATTTCAACGGGGCCACGGCTTCGCGGCGCGCGAACATCAAGTCGGCGTCCAAGAGCATCATCTCGGCGCTCGTCGGCATTGCGATCGCCGAAGGGAAGCTCGCCGGGCTCGACCAGCCGGTCGCACCTTTCTTCACCGCGTACATCGGCGCCCACGCCGACCCGCGCCTGCGCCGGATCACGATCGGCAACCTGCTGTCCATGCAGGCCGGCCTCCAGCCCACCTCCTTCGGCAACTACGGCGATTGGATCTCGAGTCGCAACTGGGTGCGCTACATTCTCACGAGGCCGTTCGCGGACGAACCGGGAGGGCGCATGCTCTACAGCACGGGCAGCACCCACCTGCTCTCCGCGATTCTCACGAAGGCCACCGGCATGAGCACGCTCGCCTACGCACGCTCGCGGCTCCTGGAGCCGCTCGGCATCGAGCTGGCGCCCTGGCCTCGCGATCCGCAGGGCATCTACTTCGGCGGCAACGAGCTCGCACTCCGCCCGCGCGAGCTGCTCCGCTTCGGCGAGCTGTACCGCCACCACGGCCGCCTCGACGGGCGCCAGATCGTGCCGGAAGCGTGGGTGTCGGAATCGTGGGTGCGGCGCACGACGTCGCCCTTCAACGGTCACGGCTACGGCCTGGGCTGGTGGCAGCGTCGCAGCGGTGCCCACGACGTCTTCTTCGCCTGGGGCTACGGCGGGCAGTACCTCTTCATCGTACCGGATCTCGAGCTGACGGTGGTGGTCACGTCCGATCCCGACGCGCCCCGGGAGCACGATCACAACCGCACCCTCCACGCGCTGCTCGACGACCTCGTGCGGGCGGCCGAGCTCGGTGCCCGCCCCAGCCGCGCCGGCAGGTCAGAGGAGCCGGTGAAGTAGCCGCACCTGAGCCCTGCTCTTGCTCCGCGCGCCCCGCCGGGCGAGAATCCCCGGCATGAACACGGGCACGGAAGGGCGCGAAAAGCGGGTCACGACCCGCGAGCTGATATCCATGAAAGCGCGCGGTGACAAGATCGTCGTGCTCACCGCCTATGACTTCCTCTTCGCCGGCATCGTGGATGCCGCCGGTGTGGACGTCGTGCTGGTCGGCGATTCGCTGGGCCACGTCGTCCTGGGCTTCGATTCCACCATCCCCGTCACGCTCGACGACATGATCCGCCACGGCGCCGCCGTGCGCCGCGCGGTCAGGCGCGCGCTGCTGGTCGTGGACATGCCCTTCATGTCCTTCCACGTCTCGGCCGAGGATACCCTGCGCAACGCCGGCCGCATCCTGAAGGAGACGGAGGCGGAGTCCGTGAAGCTGGAGGGCGGCGACGACGAGGCCGCCCGCCACGTGCGCGCCCTCGTGCGCGCCGGCATACCCGTGATGGGCCACATCGGCCTGACCCCCCAGTCCGTGCACGCACTGGGCGGCTACCGCGTCCAGGGCCGCGACGCCGTGACCGCCGACCGCCTGCGGCAGGAGGCGCTGCGCCTTCAGGATGCCGGCGCCTACGCCGTCGTCCTCGAGCTGGTGCCCGCCGAGCTCGCCGGCGAGATCAGCCGCAGCCTCGCGATCCCGACCATCGGCATCGGCGCGGGACCGCAGACCGATGGGCAGGTCCTCGTGCTCCCCGACATGCTCGGCCTCAACCCCGGCTTCCAGCCCAAGTTCCTGCGCCGTTTCGGCGACCTGGGCGCCGCCGCCCGTGCCGCCGTCGCCGACTACGCGGCCGCCGTCCGCTCCGGGGAGTACCCCGCGCCGGAGCACTCCTTCGACTGAATACATCAGGTCGTCGGGCGTCAGCCGGCCCCACGGCCGCAGGCGCTGGCGCAGGCGGTGACGTCCACGGGTTCGTGCCCGTTGACGTCTGCGCCTGCGCCTGCGTCTGCGGCCGTTGAAGTCCATGTGCCCCGTGCCCGTGGACGCTTGCGCTTGCGCTTGCGCTTGCGGCAGTTTCCAGCCCATGAAGACGGTCATCACCCGCACCGAGCTGCGCACCGCCATCGCCGCGGCGCGCGCTCGCGGCGCCCGCATCGGCCTGGTCCCCACCATGGGCTTCCTGCACGAGGGCCACCTGGCCCTGGTCGATGCCGCGCGCGCGTCCTGCGATTTCGTGGTCATGTCCATCTTCGTGAATCCACTGCAGTTTGGCGCAGGCGAGGACCTGTCCAGCTATCCCCGCGACCTCCCCCGCGATGCCGCGCTGGCCGCGCAGCGCCAGGTGGCGCTGCTCTTCGCGCCCACGGTGGAGGAGATGTATCCCGCGGGCGAGCCGCAGGTGCAGGTGGTGCCCGGGCCCATGGCGGGGCGGCTGTGCGGCGCCTTCCGGCCGGGGCACTTCCAGGGCGTGCTGACGGTGGTGGCCAAGCTCTTCAACCTGGTGCAGCCGGATGTGGCGGTATTCGGGCGCAAGGACTTCCAGCAGGCGGTGCTGATCCGGCGCATGGTGCGGGACCTCGATTTCCGCCTGGAGGTGGTGACGGCGCCCACGGTGCGCGAACACGGCGGCCTCGCCCTCAGCTCGCGCAACGTCTACCTGTCGCCGGACGATCGGCGGGCGGCGCTCGCGCTCTCCGCCGGGTTGAATGCTGCCGCGCGCGGGTTTGCCCGGGGGGAGCGGGATTCCCGCGAGCTGCTGGGCCGCGCGGCCGGCGTGCTGGCGGCCGAGCCGCGCGTGCGGCTGCAGTACCTCGAGCTGGTGGACCCCGAGGCGCTCGATCCGGTGCCGCGGGCCCGTGCCGGCGATGTCGTGGCCGTGGCCGCGCACCTGGGGGCGACGCGGCTCATCGACAACGTGGTGCTGGGCGCATGACCGCCGGCGCGAGCCCCGCCCGGGACGCCGCCGCCGATGGCCGGCTGCCGGAGTGGGCGCAGGTATCGGAGGCCAGGCTGGCGCACATCGGGCGGGTGGCGGCGCTGATGGACGGCTGGGCGCGGTCACTGGGGCTGGACGAGGCGGAGCGGCGGCGCTGGCGCGCGGCCGCCTGGCTGCACGACGCGCTTCGGGACGCGCCTCCCGCGGAGCTGCGGCCGGGGGTGCCCGAGGCGCTGCGCTCGCTGCCGGGCAAGGTGCTGCACGGCCCCGCGGTGGCGGCGCGGCTGCGCGCGGAGGGCGTGGCGGACGAGGAGCTGCTGAGCGCGGTCGCCTGGCACACCCTGGGGCACCCGGCGCTGGGCCCGCTGGGCCGGGCGCTCTACCTGGCCGATTTCCTGGAGCCTGGTCGAGGCTTCCAGCCGCTGCGCCTGGCGACGCTGCGGGCCCGCATGCCGGCGGCCACGGACGAGGTGCTGCGGATCGTGCTGGCGGCGCGCCTCCGGCACCTGCTGGACACGGGGCACCCGCTCCGGCGCGAGTCGGTCGACTTCTGGAACGTGATCGCGGGGGCGCCATGAGCTGGCGCTCCCGCCTCGAGGGTGTATCCCTCGTGCTGGCGCTTCTGCTGGTCGGGGCCTTCCTGGCCTCGGCGGTGGTGGGCGTGCGGCTCCATCGAGCGGGCGCCGCGGCTGGCGCCCTGCCGGGAGCGGATTCCGCGGCGGTGCCCGCGGCGTACGACGGCACAGGCATCCGCGTGGAGGTCCTGAACGGCTCCGGCCGCCCCGGCCTGGCCCGCGAGGCGACGGAACACCTGCGCGCCGCCGGCTTCGATGTCGTCTACTTCGGCAATGCCACCGTGCCGCGGGGCATTTCGCTGGTGCTGGACCGCGGCGGCCGCGCCGACGCCGCCCGCGGGGCCGCCGCGGTCCTGGGCATTGCCGCGGTCCGCGGCGAGCCGGATGCCGGCCGGTACGTGGATGTCACGGTGATCCTGGCCAAGGACTGGCCGCCGGCGCCGCCGGCGGCGAAGGAAGGCTGGCTGGACCGCGTCCGCCGCTGGGCGCGCGCGGCGCTCTGAAGCTCAGTCGGCGGCGCCGCTCCCGGCCGCGCCCTCGTCTCCGCGATGGAGCTGCAGGTACGGCTTGGGCGCCTTCGTCTCGTGCTCCGCCCGCAGCTGGCCGCAAGCCGCCGCGATGTCCCGCCCCCGCGGCTCCCGCACGGTCGCCTCGATGCCCCGTTCCACCAGCACCTCGGCAAAGCGGCGCAGCCGCAGCGGAGGCGAGGGCCTCCAGTCGGGGCCCGGAATCGGGTTGTAGGGGATCAGGTTCACGTGGGCGTGGAACTCGCCGATGAGGGACGCCAGCTCCTCCGCTAGCGCGGGAGCGTCGTTCACGCCCTCGATCATGGTGTACTCGAAGGTGATGCGCCGCCCGCCCGCCGCCTCGAACTCGCGCAGCGCCGCCATCAGCTCCGGGATCGGGTGCTTGCGCTCGATGGGCACGATGCTCTGGCGCAGCTCGTGGTTGGGCGCGTGCAGCGACACCGCCAGCCGGAACTGCTCGGGGCGCAGGGCCAGCTCGAGGATGCCCGGCACCACCCCCACCGTGGAGACCGTGATCCGGCGCGCGCCCACGCCGTAGGAGTGGTTCAGCAGCGACAGGGCGGGGAAGACGGCCTTCCGGTTCATGAGCGGCTCGCCCATGCCCATGAACACGAGGTTCGTGATGGAGCCGGCGGCGGTCTCGCGCGCCCAGCGGCGCGAGCCCCGGTACTGCGCCACGATCTCGCCCGTCGTGAGCTGGCGCCGGTAGCCGCTCCAGCCCGTGGCGCAGAACACGCACGCCATGGCGCACCCCGCCTGCGACGACATGCACAGCGTCAGCCGGTCACCCGCCGGGATCAGCACCGACTCCACCAGCTCGCCGTCGGCCATGCGCCAGAGGTGCTTGGCCGTGCCGTCCGCCGACCGCGCCGTCGTCACCAGCTCGGGCGTCGCCAGCGCGAAGCGCTCCCCCAGTGCCGCCCGCTCCGCCGTGGGCAGGTCGGTCATCTCCTCGAAGGAGAGCACGTCCCGCTCGTAGAGCCAGGCCCGCACCTGGCGGACGCGGTACGGGCGCTGGCCTCGCGCATTGAAGTGCTCTGCCAGCGCCCGTTCCGCTTCCTCGGCCGGGAGGCCCAGCAGCTCCACCCGGCCGGTCTCTGCTCGGTCCTGCTCCGCCATGCCTCTCCCTAGAATCGCACTCCCAGGTGCACCGACGTCGCCCCGCCGAAATCGTTGGCCAGCGACTCGTGCACCACTCCCAGCAAGTAGCGACCCAGCCGGAGCTCCCCCAGCCATGCCGCCGTGTACGCCGTCGTGCCGTCGCTCTTCTCGGCCATGCCCGCCACCGACGCGACGACCTCGTCCCTCCAGGAGCCCGTCAGCGCCAGCCGCTGCGCCGGCTGACCGGCGCGGTCGCTCTGGCCCGTTAGCCCGTAGGCGGCGTGCAGCGCCACGGGCAGTCGCGACGTGCCTGGCACAGCGGCGCCGGCGCCCACGCGCCAGCGCGTGCTGCCCGTGAGGGCGACCGCGGACACGCCCAGCTCCGGCACCAGCGCCCCGCCGCCCCGCACCAGCGCCCCCGCCCCGAAGGCGAAGCCGTCCGTCGTGCCGAGGCCCGAGCTCGCCCGGTCGTACTCCACCTGCGCACCGACCCAGGCCCGCCGCCCCCCCCCCAGCGGTTGCGCCGCGCCCAGCGTCAGTCGGTCCTCCCCTACCGACATCAGGTCCGCGGCCCCCTCCGGCGGCGCCGTGGTCGTGCGCTCGATGTCGTCGATCCCGAAGTGCTGGTACCCCGCGCCCACCGCCGTGCCGCCGTGCAGCCGCAGCGCGCCCCCCGCCGCCAGCGCCTTCAGCCCCAGGTCGCTCGCCGTCTGCAACACCACCGCCAACGCTTCGCCGCGTGCGGGGGCGAGCCCCAGCCCTGCAGGGTTCCAGAATGCGGCCTCCGCCCCGTGCGAGAGCGCCTCCGGCTCCACGCGCACGCGCACCGTCCAATCCAGCAGCTGCTGCCCCGCGGCGCCCCAGGGCGTCGCAAGGACCAGCGCGAGCGAGGCCACGAGAGCCCGCAACGACTTGCTCATACCCACCTTCGGCGGCTTGATGCGTTTTCCGTGGTTCGCTAGTTTAACGCCCTGACCGCCTTTCGGGAACCACGCCACTCTCGAGGCATTCCTTGCTGCTGACGGAGCTGCTCACGCCGGAGCGGATCAAGATCCCGCTCCGCGGCGCCACCAAGGAAGAGCTGCTCCGCGAGCTGGTCCAGCTCGTCAGCCAGGACGACGGCCTCTACGACTCCGCCGAGGTGCTCCGCGCCGTCCTCGAACGCGAGGCCGTCCTCTCCACCGGCATCGGCAACGCCGTCGCCATCCCCCACGGCAAGTCCGCCGCCGTCCCCGAGCTTCTCATGGCCGCCGGGCACACCGCATCGCCGGTCGACTTCGACGCCCTCGACGGTCGGCCCGTCAGCCTCTTCTTCCTGCTGGTCGGGCCCGAGAGCGCCGCCGGTCCCCACATCAAGGCCCTCTCCCGCATCGCCCGCCTCGTCCGCCGCCAGGAAGTCCGCGACCAGCTCATCGCCGCCACCACGCCCGAAGAGTTCTTCCAGGCCATGAAGCAGTCCGAAGCAAGCTCATAACACGAGCAACACCACATCTTACCGCCGAGGACGCCGAGAGCGCCGAGGAACGCGCCGAGGAACGGATCAACAGCGTTTTGTTTGTTTACTACAACACCCGATCCCGGCCTTGCCAGGTGACCGGCGGATCGCCCCCTCTGTGCCCTCTGAGGCTCTGTGGTGAAATCGCCGTTGGCCGTTCGTTCGGACGCCCGTGGCGAATGTGGAATACTTGTTGAAAACCGTGTGGATTTCGTGGAGGGTTTCGGGCTAACTCGTTGTAGCGCCTTTCCTTCGGTCTTGGTTCGGATTTAAGATATCCGAATCCTCGCCGAAAGAGTTGACGCGGTTTCGGGCTTCGTGTACCTTGTGAGCAGGTGGTCGGGGGGGCGGTCGCAAACCCCGATCGTCTAGACTGGAGCAGGGGACGCCTTGAACTCCAGCGAGCTCGCCAGAGGATGTTCGGTCCGAAGGTGAGCCGGTTGCGGGGTCGCTGGTCGCAACCGAAGAGGCTCAGAGCTAA
>JADGQX010000238.1 GCA_017881445.1 Gemmatimonadota bacterium
GTACGGGCCCAGGACTACGTTGCATTCGGGTGCGGGCAGCCCGGCTTCACGAATCAGCGCCAGAAACTTCGCTTCCGCCGCCGAGCGCGTCAGGGCGGGTCCGCCTGGCGCCTCCGCCACGGCCTTGAGCACACGTGTGCCGGCGTGCCCCCGTTGGCGAGCGAGCAGCGCCGCAAGCGCGTCGGGATCGACCAGGCCTTCGCGTTCCGCCCGGGCCACCGCGGCTTCCAGCTCTCGTGCGCCCGTGACGGTGGCCAGGTCCAGGAGCGTCCGGCCGGGCGTCGTGATCGGAATCCCCTGGCTCACCGTCCGTTCCTCATCGCCGAGTCGCGCAACCCGGTGCACGCGAATGCCGGGGCGACGGCCGCGGTTGCCTGCCACGGTGATCTCCACGGGCGCGGTCGCCCGCGGGCTCGAACCCGAACCCGCACCAAGTCCCCACAGCGCCGCGGCGCTGTGGTGGCTCACCACGGCGTCGGGATCGCTCGCAAGCACCGCCGCCATTTCCCGCGTGTGCGGAAGGGGAAACGGGACCGCGAGATAGACGCCACGGTGAAGAAGGCGCAGTCGCCCCGACAGCAGGCGACGACCCACGGTGGAGCGGGAAAGGCCCGCCTCGATGAGCTGCCGATGCGTCACGACCCCGTGCTGCCTCTCGGCGGCGGCGGCGATCCGGTCCTCGACGGCGCGGCTCATGGGTGCGAATCCGCCAGGTGCCCGGTGCGCGAAAGGCGGCTGCCCGATTGTGCCCGGCGGGCGAGCCCAATCCGCCAGGCGCACGCGGCGCCGGCGTGCGCGCGCCCGCTCGAGTGCGCCGGGCGCGTCGCAGCCGCCAAGCGTGGATCGCCGAGCCGCGACTGGCGGATTGGGCCCGGCCAGGCGGCCGCAGCGGCCTGGGCGGCCGAAGCGGCCTGGGCGGCCGCAGCGGCCCGGGCAGCCTGGGCGGCCGCCGAGGGTGGATCGCCGAGCCGCGCCTGGCGGATTGGGCGCGGCCAGGCGGCGCCGCGGGTGTCCTGGGCGGCCGCAGGGCGCGGCCTCCGAGCCATGTGCACCTCCCTCCCGACCAGCAGGTGGTGGTATCGCTCCACGCAATCAAGCCACAGCATGGCTGGCGGGACGGGGCAGGGCCATGGCGCAACGAGCCGCCGCCGCGCATGACCGCGAACGCCTGCGCCGGCCGGCGCCGTGCGTGCCGGCGTGTGGCGATCGGTGCGCCGTCGCACGTAGCTTTGTCCGGCCGGGAAACGGGGAGCTCACTCTTCGTTGGCCACTCCCAGGAGGACGCTATGCCGCGCGGTTTTCGCCATGTCTTCGACCGACCCCTCGTCGTCGCCGCAATTCTGGTGGCCGTGGCCTGCCTGGGCGTGCGGTCCCCCGCCCGGGCCCAGGGCGAGCCGGTGCCGGCGAATGCCCCGTATCTCAATCCGGCGCTGCCGGTCGAGCAACGGGTGAACGACCTGGTCTCCCGCATGACGCTCGAGGAGAAGGCGTCGCAGATGCGTGACCACGCGGCGGCCATCCCGCGGCTGAAGGTCCCGAAGTACGACTGGTGGAACGAGGCGTTGCACGGGGTCGCCTTCGCCGGCTACGCCACGAACTTCCCGCAGGTGATCGGGATGGCCGCCACCTGGGACACCCGGCTGGTCCATCAGATGGCCCAGACCATCTCGACCGAGGCTCGCGCGAAGTATCACCAGGCCATGCGCGAGGACGATCACGAGATGTTCTTCGGCCTGACCTTCTGGGCGCCGAACATCAACATCTTCCGCGATCCGCGCTGGGGACGCGGGCAGGAGACCTACGGCGAGGACCCGTTCCTGACCGGGCGCATGGCCGTTGCCTTCGTCTCCGGCATGCAGGGCGATGATCCCGGGTACTTCAAGGTGGTTTCGACGCCGAAGCACTACGCCGTCCACAGCGGGCCGGAGCCGCTCAGGCATGGCTTCAACGTGAACGTGACACCGCACGACCTGGAAGACACGTATCTGCCGGCCTTTCGTGCCGCGGTCACGGAGGCTCACGCGCAGTCGGTGATGTGCGCTTACAACTCGATCGACGGCGCTCCCGCCTGCGCCAACGTGCCTCTGCTCGAGGAGCACCTGCGGAAGGACTGGGGCTTCGACGGATACGTCGTCTCCGACTGCGCGGCCGTCGCGGACGTGGCGACCGGCCACAAGTACGCGCCGGATCTCGCCCATGCGGCCGCGGTATCGCTGCAGGCGGGCACGGACATCGAGTGCGGGTTCGGCCCGGGACAGGCGTATCTGTCGCTGCTGGAAGCGGTGAAGCAGGGGCTGGTCACCGAGGCGGACATCGATACGGCGCTGAAGCGGCTCTTCAACGCTCGTTTCCGCCTGGGCATGTTCGATCCACCCGAGTCGTACGCCTACGGCCGGATTCCTTTCTCGGAGAACAACTCGGTCGAGCACCGCAAGCTCGCGCAGCAGGCGGCGCGCGAGGCCATGGTGCTGCTGAAGAACGACGGCGTCCTGCCGCTCTCGAAGACCATCCGCCGGATCGCCGTCATCGGCCCGACGGCCGAGCTGGTGCAGTCGCTACAGGGGAACTACAACGGCACGCCGCCGCAGCCGGTGTACCCGATCGTGGGGATCGAGACGAGGTTTAGCGGCCTGGCCGCGGTGGAATACGCGCAGGGATCGGCGCTAGCCGACGGCCTGGCCATTCCGGTCGCGCGCAGCGCGCTGCGATCGGGCGTCGCCGGGGGGCTGCAGGGAGAGTACTTCGACAACCCCGACCTGAGCGGCAAGCCGGTGCTGGTGCGCGTGGATCGTACGGTGAACTTCAACTGGGACAAGGCGATCCCGGCGCAGGGCCTCCGGCGGGATGGTTTCTCCGTGCGCTGGAGCGGGACGCTGACGCCGCCCGCGCCTGGAGACTACCGCCTGGGAGCGCGCGTCAACGACTGCTACGCCTGCGAGAGCCGTGAGTCGTTTCGGCTGTACCTCGACGGCAGGCTGATCGTGGACAACAGCCAACCCGGCAACCAGGGCGGTCCCCGGGCCGTGAGCCCGGACGCGACGGTCCACTTCGCGGACACGAAGCCGCACGCCATCCGGCTGGAGTACTTCCACCACACGTCCAGTGCCGGCATCGACCTGACCTGGCAAGCGCCCGCGGCTGCCCTCCGGGCGGAGGCGGTCGCCGCCGCGAAGAAGGCGGACGTCGTCGTCGCCTTCGTCGGCCTCTCGCCGCAGCTCGAGGGCGAGGAAATGCCGGTCAAACTCGAGGGATTCAGCGGCGGCGATCGGACCGACATCGCGCTGCCCAGGATCCAGCGGGATCTGCTCGAGGCGTTGAAGGCGACCGGAAAGCCGGTGGTGCTCGTGCTCACCAGCGGCAGCGCGCTGGCCGTGGACGAGCGGCAGGCCAATGCCATTCTCCAGGCCTGGTATCCAGGCGAGGAAGGCGGCACGGCCATCGCCGAGACGCTGGCGGGCGACAACAACCCGGCGGGACGGCTGCCGGTGACGTTCTACGCTTCCGTCGATCAGCTCCCGCCCTTCGAGGACTACTCGATGGCGCGACGCACCTATCGCTACTTCACAGGTGCGCCCCGATACGGCTTCGGCTACGGCCTGAGCTACTCCAGCTTCGGCTACAGCAACCTGAAGCTGCCGACGCAGCCGGTGCAGGCGGGAGACCCGGTCGTGGTGGAGGTGGACGTGACGAACCTGGGCGCCCGGGCCGGAGACGAAGTCGTCGAGCTGTACCTGACGCAACCGGAGCAGGTGCTCACCCCGCTGCGCACGCTCGGGGGCTTCGCCCGGATCAGCCTCCAACCGGGACAGACCACGCACGTCGCTCTGACGTTGACTCCCCGCACTCTGGGCCAGGTGGATGAGAGGGGCGAACGGGTGATCGTGCCGGGCGAGTACGGCGTGGCGGTCGGAGGGGCGCAACCGGGGGAGTCATCGGGTGGAGTCAGCGGCAGGTTCAACGTGAGCGGGCCGGCGAAGACGCTGCCCCGGTAGCGTAGTACAGGCCCGGTCGGGCGGCCCTACGGCTCGAGGTCCCGCCGCAGCTCCCGGCGCAGCACCTTGCCGATGAGGTTGCGGGGCAGCTCGGTGCGGAAGGCAACGCTCCCGGGGATCTTGAAGGGGGCGAGACTGGCGCGGCAGTGGTCGCGGATCTCGTCCTCCGTGGCCTGCGCCCCGGGGCGCAGCACCACCCATGCCTTGACGACCTCGCCTTTGCGCTCGTGCGGGACGCCGGCGACGCCGACGTCGGCCACCGCCGGGTGTTTGGCGATGATTTCTTCTACCTCCCGCGGCCAGACCTGCAGGCCGCTGACCTTGATCGTGTCCTTCTTGCGGTCGACGATGCAGAGGTAGCCGTCGTCGTCGAGGTAGCCGAGGTCGCCCGTGTAGAGCCAGGGAGGGCCGCCATCGCCGCGGTCGCGCAGCACCTCGCGGGTGCCGGCCTCGTCGTCCAGGTAGCCGCGCATGATCTGCGGCGCGCGCAGCACGACCTCGCCGACCGCGCCGTCCGGCAGCTCCTCCAGGCCCAGCTCCGCTTCCACGATGGCCAGCTCGACGTCCGGCGCCGGCAGTCCGACGGACCCGACCTTCTTCTCCCCCCGCACGGGATTGATGACGAGGGCCATCATGGCCTCCGTGAGGGAGTAGCCCTCGATGAGCACGCCGCCGGTGTAGCGCTCGAAGCGCTCCTTGATCTCGGCCAGCAGGGGCGAGGCGCCGGAGAAGCACCCCTTGATGGAGCTGAAGTCGGCTTTGCCGGAGCGCACGTCCGGGTGCTCCAGCAGCGCCGAGAAGAGAGCCGGCACCGCCGCGAAGATGGTGGGCCGGACCCGGCGGATCGTCTTCACCATGTCGTCGATGTCGCGCGGGTTGGGGATGAGCGAGATCGGGTTGTGCCCCAGCAGCGCGATCGCCTGGACGCCCGCGTTGCCGAAGACGTGGAAGAGCGGGACCGGCAGCATGATGGTGGCGTCCCATTCCGGGAAGATCGACGCCAGCCACGCCCGGCTCTGCAGTCCCGCGGCCACGAAGCCGCCGTGCGTGCCGATGGCCGCCTTGGGCGAGCCGGTGGTGCCGCCGCTCATGAGCAGCAGCGCGTCGTCGGCCGGGCCGACGTCCACTGCCGGCCGCGCCGCGCCGGCGAACTCGCGCAGCAGCTCCGCGAAGCGGTGATCGCCGGGGTGGAGGCGCACCCGGTCGCCCTCGCGGCGCTCGAGGAGCGCCGTGAACAGCAGGCGCAGCAGCGGGGGGAAGTGCTCCTTGATGTTGGTGGCGATGACCCGCCGGACGGTCGTGGTCGGCTGCACCGCCTTCACCCGGTGGTAGAAGCGGGTGAGGGTCACGAGCGTCTCGGGACGGCTGCGCGCCAGCGCCTCCTCCAGCTCGCGCTCGGTGTAGAGCGGGTTGAGCGGCGCGACCACGGCCCCCGCCTTCCAGGCGCCGAGCTCGGCGATCAGGAACTGCGGGCAGTTCGGCAGCAGCAGCGCCACGCGCTCGCCCTTGCGCACGCCCAGGGAGGCGAGGGCCGCGGCGAAGGCGTCGCTGGCAGCTTCCAGCTCGCCGTTCGTGAGCACCGCCCCCTTGAAGAGCACCGCCGCGCTCCGGGGGCGCTCGCGCGCCGCGTCGCCGACGTAGTCGAGGACGGTGCGCGCCGGATACGGATGCAGCGTTGCGGGCACGCCGTCGTCCTGGCGGTCGAGCCGCCGCCGGCCCACCAGATCTTTCGGGTGCATGCGGCAATCTGCCGGGCTCGGACGGGGGTGTCAAACGGCGGCCCCCGCGGCGGGTCGCGACAGGGTGGGCCGGGCGCGCGAGGCGGTTTGGGCGGCGGCTCACGGTTCGGCAAGGCGCGTTCGCGGCAGGCTCCGAGCGGCGTCCGCGGGTCCCCGCTGATTCACCTTCGACCGCCCGCGCGGGCGAGGGCCTGCCCGAGCTGCACCGCGGTGGCCAGGGGCTCCTGCGTGATCTGGCGCCAGGTGAGCCGGAGAACCGTGATCCCGGCGGCCAGGAGCTCCGCGTCCTTGCGACGGTCGCCCTCGAACCGCGGCCGTGACGAGTGGTAGCCGAACCCATCCACCTCCACCGCGATACCGGCCGATCGCCACAGGAAATCGACCTCGTACCGGCCCATGCTCACGTTGCATTCTGGCGCCGGGAGCCGGGCGTCCCGGATGAGCGTCAACAGCTTCTGTTCCGCCTCGGAACGCGTCAGGGCGGGACCGCCGGGGCTCGCCAGCACGGCCCCGAGCGCTGTCGTGCCGGGGCGCCACCGGCTGCGCGCCAGGCGCGCCCGCAGCTCCTCCGGACCGACGAGGCCTTCCCGTTCCGCCCGGGCGACGACGCTCTCCAGGTCCCGCGTGCCGAGCACAGCGGCCAGGTCCACGATCGTCCGGCCGGGCGCGGTGACCGGGATGCCGTCCTGCTCGGCGCGGTCTTCGCCCGCGAGGCCATGGACCCGGTGAACCCGGATTCCCGTGCGACGTCCGCGGTTGCCCGTCGCAGTCACATCCACCGGGCCCGTCCCTTCCGGGCACGCCCGAAGCCCCCAGAGCGCCGCGGCGCTGAAATGGCTCAGCACGGCGCCAGGCGCGCCCGCGAGCACCGCCGCCATCTCCCGTGTGCGCGGCAGCGGAAAGGGAAGGGCGAGATACACGCCGCGGTGAAGGGCGCGCATCCGTCCCGAGCGCAACCGACGGCCGATGGCGGAGGGGGTGAGCCCGGCGTGGAGCACCTGCCGGCATGTGACGACCCCGTGCTGCCGAGCGGCGGTGGCCGCGATGCGCTCGTCCACCTCGCGGGCGCTCATGACAGGCCATCCGCCAGGCGGCGCTCGCGCGGAGGGCAGGCGGAGTGCGCCAGGCGAACGTATGCCGCCAGGCGGCGCTCGCGCGGAGGCCTGGTTGGCCGCGCCAGGCGCACGTAATCCGGCACGCGGCGCAGCCGCCGGGGTCGCGATCCGCTTTCAGTGCGGAATCCG
>JADGQX010000007.1 GCA_017881445.1 Gemmatimonadota bacterium
CCGGCGCCCGTGACGGGCGCGGCCCGGATCTCGGCCGTCCGCGCCGCCGTCCCGGGCGCGGCGGCACCGGGCCCGCCAGCGCCCGAGCCGGCACAGGCGGACACCGCCGAGATGGCCGGCAGCAGGACGGCGGCAAGGGCGCCGCCGATCCTGCGGGCGGCCGGGCGATGGAGGCTGGCGGACGCGGGGCGGCTCAAGGGCTGTCCTCTCCGTGGGGGTCCGGCGCCGAAAGTAGGCGCTGCCAGGCGTTGCCGCCACCGGCGGTGGCGCGGCCGGCCATGGCCCGCCACCTTGAGGGCGTGCGAGCGAGCGGCAGGCAGGGGAGCCACGCGGGAGGCGGCGCGTGAGGATCGTCGGCGGACGCTGGGCGGGGCGGGCCCTGACCTCCCCCGCGGACCGGCATGTGCGCCCGACCTCGGAGGTCGTGCGCGTGGCGCTGCTGGAGCTGGTGCGGGCCGAGCTGACCGGCGCCCGGGTGCTGGACCTCTTCGCCGGCACGGGCGCGCTCGGGCTCGAGGCGCTCTCCCGCGGCGCGGCCTCGGCCGACTTCGTGGAGACCCGCCCCGCCTCGCTGCACGCGCTCAAGGCCAACATCGCCCTGCTGCACGTGCGGGAGCGGACGCGGGTGTTCAAGCGCGACGCCATCCCCTTCGCCGCCGCGCTGACGGCCGGCGCCTACGACCTGGCCTTCGCCGACCCGCCCTACGGCTCGCGCATGGCCGACCGCGTGATCGAGAGCTGGCTGGCGGCGCCCTACGCCCGCGTGCTGGCGGTCGAGCACGAGGCGGGGCAGCCCCTGCCGGGCGCAGGCCGCCTCCACGCCTTCGGCGACACGGCCCTCACGATCTACCGGGCAGCGCCCGGCGACGAAGCTCCCGGACCGCCGCCTCCAGCTGCTCGTCGCGGCCCGCGAGGAGCGCCGCCCGCGTAAGGTGCACCTCCACGTCCGGCTGTACGCCCGCCCCTTCGATCACCCGACCGCCGCGGGTGCGCGGCTGACCGATCGGGACCATCATCACGGCGCCCGTGGGCAGGTCCACGACGCCCGCCTCCAGGTCGGCGCCCGCGCTGCGCTCGCCTACCACGATCACGCGACCCAGCTCCTGCAGTGGAGCCGTGAACTGCTCGCTGGCCGACGCGCTCAGGCCATCGACCAGCACGGCCACGGGGCCGTGATAGCCGATGGGCCCGGGCGTCGCCTGGTCCACGCGCACTCCCCGTCGCAAGCGCGTTTCCGTCAGCACCGTGGGCGCGCTCACCAGCAGCCCGGCCAGGTGATCCCCCAGCCGGTCGTAGCCGCCCGGGTTGCCCCGCAGGTCGATGACCAGTCCCGGCGCCCCACGCATGTCGGCGATCGCCGACCGCAGCGGGGGCTCCAGCGCGGGCACGAACGCGGTGAGGCGGAGATAGCCGAACCCGCCGTCCAGCCGCCGGATCTCCAGGATCGCGCGGGCCGGCGGCAGGTTGCCGATGCGGACCGATGTCCCGGGATAGCGCGCGGAGTGAAGCTCCAGCACGCGCGACCGGTCGGTGCCATCGCGGGCGACGACGCGGATCACGCTCCCCCGGTTGCCCGCCAGAGCGCCGTTCACCCCCGCCGTCGTCGCCCCCAGCCGCTCCCGCGCCACCAGCCACGGCCGGTCCCCCGCCGCCGCAATGGCGTCGGCGGACACGCCCGCAATGGAATCGACGACGTCGCCCGGCCGGAGACCCGCCTTCTCCGCCGGCGAGCCGTGGGACACCCGGCACACCACCCAACCCTCCGGCAGACGCCGGACCTCGGCGCCGGTCCAGCCGGGCTCCCGGGCGCGCTCCGCCGCCAGCCGCTCGGGGGACAGGATCACCGCGTGGGAGACGCGCAGCGAGGCGAGCATGCGGGACAGGACCTCGTGGAACTCGCGGCTCCGCTCCGCCGCCAGCGCCCGCGGCCGGTAGGCGGCGGCCACGGAGTCCCAGTTCAGTCCGCCGAAACTGGGGTCGTAGAAGCCCTCCCGGACCTGCGTCCGGGCCGCCTCGAAGGTGCGCTCGCGCAGGTCGAGGGGCAGCAGCGGCCCCGCGGCGACCGGTAGCGGGGCGCGGCTGAGGAGCGGGTCGGCTGGGCGGACGGGCAGGATCGCCCCGGCCGCGGGCGCGGGCGGGGGCGCGGCACCGGGCCGGGGCGAGGCGCAGCCGGCCGCCAGCGCCAGCAGCGCCGCGACCAGCCCCCGCGCCGCCATGGTCTTGCCAGTCATCTCGCCTCCGTCGGAACCGCAAGCGCCGCCTGAGGATTCCGCTACCACCGGCCTTCCGGCCGGGCCGGCGGCCGTGTATGGCCCCCCCCCCGGCACACCGATGCTACCCGAAAGGGTGGGAATCGCGCCCTGGCCTTGTGGCGCCCGGTGTCGCACCGTACCGTGTCGGCGATTCAGCGGACTGCGAGCCTGGAACAAAGACGAGGACAGGAATGAGCCGGACCACACGGTACGACACGCTGGCCGCCGCGCGGCGACGCCCGCCCCAGGTCGATGGCAACAACGCCGGCGCCGACCGGCGGCACCGCCATCAGACGATCGAGGAGCTGTTCGGCTCCGACACCTTCTCCGTTTCCGAGATGCGTGCCCGGCTGCCCAAGGCGGCCTACAAGGCACTCATGGAGACGATCCAGAACGGGACGCCCCTGGATGCATCGCTGGCGGACGTCGTCGCCATGGCCATGAAGGAGTGGGCCATCGAGAAAGGGGCGTCGCATTACACGCACTGGTTCCAGCCGCTGACCGGGCTGACCGCGGAGAAGCACGACTCGTTCGTCACGCCCAACGCCGGCGGCGGCGCGGTGGCGGAGTTCACGGGGGAGGCGCTGACGCAGGGCGAGCCGGACGCGTCCTCGTTCCCGTCGGGCGGGCTGCGCGCCACCTTCGAGGCCCGCGGCTACACGGCCTGGGACCCGACCTCGCCCGCGTTCATCGTGCGCAGCGGCGGCGGTGCGACCTACCTGGCGATCCCGACGGCGTTCGCGTCCTGGACGGGCGAGGCGCTGGACAACAAGATCCCGCTGCTGCGCTCCATGGCCGCACTGGACGCGCACACCCGTCGGGCCCTGGCGGCGTTCGGCGTGGAGGCCCGGCGCGTGACGGCCACCCTGGGGCCGGAGCAGGAGTACTTCCTCATCGACGAGGAGTTCTTCTACCGCCGCCCTGACCTCATGGTCACGGGCCGCACGCTGTTCGGCGCCAAGCCGCCCAAGGGGCAGGAGCTGGAGGACCACTACTTCGGCACCATTCCCGAGCGCGTCCTGGCCTACATGACCGACGTGGAGCGGGAGCTCTACCGGCTGGGCGTGCCCGTGAAGACGCGGCACAACGAGGTGGCGCCCGGCCAGTTCGAGATGGCCCCCATCTACGAGAACGCCAACCTGGCCGCGGACCATCAGCAGCTGACCATG
Organism: Gemmatimonadota bacterium; assembly: GCA_017881445.1. GTDB lineage: Bacteria > Gemmatimonadota > Gemmatimonadetes > Longimicrobiales > RSA9 > JADGQX01. The sequence goes on from JADGQX010000007.1 coordinate 3,422, forward strand.
CTGATGATGCGCAACATCGCCCGCAAGTACGGCCTGCTGGCGCTGTTGCACGAGAAGCCCTTCGCGGGCGTGAACGGCAGCGGCAAGCACCTGAACTGGTCCTTCGCCTGGGAGGGCGGCAACCTGCTCGAGCCCGGCGACACGCCCCACGACAACCTGCAGTTCCTCTTCTTCTGCACGGCCGTGCTGCGGGCCGTGGAGCGGCACCAGGACCTGATCAGGGCGTCGGTGGCCTACGCGGGCAATGACCACCGGCTGGGCGCCAACGAGGCGCCGCCGGCCATCATCAGCGTGTTCCTGGGCGAGCAGCTGCTGGACGTCTTCGAGCAGATCGAGCGGGTCGGCAGCGCCTCGTCGAGCAAGCAGGGCGGGCTGCTGGGGCTGGACATCGCCGTGCTGCCGCCGCTGTCCAAGCACGCCGGCGACCGCAACCGGACCTCGCCTTTCGCCTTCACGGGCAACAAGTTCGAGTTCCGGGCCCTGGGCTCGTCCCAGAGCATTTCCTTCCCCGCCACCGTGCTCAACGCCATCGTCGCCGAGGCCATCGACGAGATGGCCACCGAGCTGGAGGCCGACCTGCGCAAGGGCATGGCGCTGGAAGACGCCGTGCGCGCCATCCTGGCCCGGGAGATCCCGCGCCTCAAGCGCATCGTCTTCAACGGCGATGGCTACAGCGATGCCTGGCACAAGGAGGCGGAGCGCCGGGGCCTGCTCAACCTGCGCAACACGCTGGACGCGCTGCCGCACCTGGGCAGCGAGAAGAACCTCGCCCTCTTCGAGAAGTACGGCATCCTGTCGCCCCGCGAGATGGAATCGCGCCAGGAGATCGTCTACGAGCAGTACTTCAAGACCGTCAACATCGAGGGCGAGACCGCGGCCGAGGTCGCGCGCACCATGATCCTGCCGGCGGCGCTGCGCTACGTGGACGAGCTGGGCCAGATCGTGAAGCGCAACCAGCAGCTCGGCATCGAGTCCGATGGCGCCCTCAGCATCCTGCGCGAGACCAACGGGCTGGTGAACCAGCTCACGGGCACGACGGCCGAGCTGGTGCGCCAGAACGCCGAGCTGGGTGGCGACGACGTGCACTCCAAGGCGCACCATATGCGCGAGAACATCGTTCCAGCCATGGCCGCCGTCCGGGACGTGGTCGATCGCCTCGAGCGCCTGGTACCCGACGACCTCTGGCCGCTGCCGCGCTACCGGGACATGCTGTTCGTGAAGTAGGCGACGTCCTCCGTCGCTGCGCCGGGGTCCCGCCGGGATCCCGGCGCTTTTTCTTAAGCGAAAGCCACAGTTCGGCTTAGGGCTCAGAGCCTGCCCCCGGGGCCGCGCGCGCGCCCACCACGCCCGTTCGCCAGTGTTCCATGCGCGCCCGCTCGGTCGCATATTCGCCGCAGACCGCCCCCCAAGAGCCCAGGCGATGCCGTCATGACAGAGCGCGTCCCGGTCTTCGACCAGTGCTTCTTCTGCTCCGCCGATCTGCCCCCTCTGGATCCCGCCGCGCTCCCCGCCCAGGAGCGCCTGGCCTTCGACCCCGGGCTCGGCCGTCTCTGGCGCGTCTGCCCGCAGTGCGCGCGCTGGAATCCGGTCCCGCTGGAGGACCGCTGGGAGGTGCTGGAAGCGTGCGAGCGGCGCGCGCGCGACGATGGGGACCTGCTGCTGGCCGGTGACCACCTCGCCCTCTACCAGGTGGAGCGCGGCCAGCTGGTCCGGGTGGGGGACCCGCCCCGGGTGGACTTCGCCGACTGGCGCTACAGCGAGCGGCTGGACGAGTTCCCCGTGCGCCGTCCGGGCTGGATCGAGCGCCTGCTGCGGCTGCCCGAGCTCCCGGTCGGCCGCCAGGACCTGGACGCCGGCTGGGTCGATCCGGGCCGGCTGCAGGTCGGGGGCATACCCAGCGCCTGGGTCGGCCGGCCATTCATCGAGCACGGCTCGCTCCTGACCGCGCTCTTCGCGGAGGTGCCGCTGGCGGAAAGCTGCCCCTCCTGTCACGGCCCCCTGCTGGTGGACCCGCCCGCCTTCGCGGACACGCGCCTGCTGCTCGAGGCCCGGGGCCCCGCCCTGGTGGCGGTCTGCGGCCTGTGCGCCGTCGAGAGCCCGGTGCCGCTGGAGCAGGCGCGGCCGGCGCTGCGCGCGGCGCTGGGCATCGTGGAGCGCGCCGACCGCGGCATGGGGCTGGTGCGCACGGCGGCCCGCCCCGTGGAGCGCGCCGGCGGCCCCGCCCCCTTCATCCATCAGCTCGCCCACCGCGAGCTGGACATCGGCTCCATGGCTTCCCGCGACCGGCTCGCCTTCTGGATCTGCCTGGACGAGCAGGCGGAGGCCGAGGCGCTCGAGGCCGAGTGGCGCCGCGCCGAAGAGCTGTCGTCGATCTTCGACCGCGACCTCACCAACGTGCCCGGCTTCGAGGAGTTCCGCGCCCGCATGCTGGGCGGCGGGCTGCCGCAGTGACACCCGCGATCAATGCCGCGAAGAAGGCCGGCGTCCACTTCACGGTACACGAGTACGAGCACGACCCGGGCACCACCGCCTTTGGCGAGGAAGTGGTGGAGAAGCTGGGCCAGGACCCGGGGCGCGTGCTGAAGACGCTGGTCGCAGCGGTGGAAGGCCGCGGGCTGGCCGTGGGCATCGTGCCCGTGGACACGTCGCTGGACCTGAAGGCGCTGGCGGCCGCGCTGGGCGGCAAGCGCGCCACCATGGCGGACGTGGCCGAGGCGGAGCGGGCCACGGGTTACGTGGCGGGCGGGATCAGTCCCCTGGGCCAGAGGAAGCGCCTGCCGGCGGTGGTGGACGAGACGGCGCTGGCCTGGGAGACCGTGTACGTCAGCGCGGGCAGGCGCGGGCTGCAGCTGGAGCTGGCGCCCGGGGACCTGGTACGGCTGGCGGGCGCGCGCGTCGCCGCCATCGCGAGGGCCTGACCGTGCCGGGCGACGCCGATCCCCTGGTGCTGCACGCGCCCTACTTCGCCATCGCGGCGCCCGGCCTCGAGCCGGTGCTCACCACCGAGCTGACCGCGCTGGGCCTGCGGGCGCAGGCGACGCCGGGCGGCGCCGGCTTTCACGGCGACCTGCGCGAGCTGTACGAAGCCAACCTGCGCTCCCGCGTGGCCAGCCGGGTGCTGGTGCGGGTGGCGGCGTTCCGCGCCACGGCCTTCTACGAGCTGGAGAAGCGGGCGCGGCGCGTGCCCTGGGAGCGGTTCCTGCCCGCGGGCGGAGCGGTGGCGTTCCGGATCACCGCCCGCGCCTCCAGGCTCTATCACGAGGGGGCCATCGAGGAGCGCCTCCTGGAGGCGGTCGCTCGCGTGGGTGGGGCCCCCGCGCCCGCCACCCTGGACGAGGAGGAGGGCGAGCGCGCCCAGGTCTTCGTCGTGCGCGTGGTGCGCGACCACTTCGTCATCAGCGCCGACGCCTCCGGGGCCCTGCTGCACCGCCGCGGCTACCGCCAGGCGGTGGCCAAAGCGCCGCTGCGCGAGACCATGGCCGCCGCGATGCTCATGGCCAGCGGCTGGGACCTGCACTCGCCGCTGGTGGACCCGTTCTGCGGCTCCGGCACCATACCCATCGAGGCTGCCCTCATGGCCCGCCGCATTCCCCCGGGCCTGGCCAGCCCCGGCCTGGAGCCGCGCCGCTTCGCCTTCCAGCACTGGGCGGACTTCGACCCCGTGCTCTGGGCCAGCGTGGTGGAGCGCGCGCAGGAGGGCGTGCAGGCCGCCGCGCCCGGGCCCATCCTGGCGCTCGACCGCGATGCGGGCGCCATCGCCGCCACGCGCTCCAACGCCCGTCGCGCCGACGTGCTCGTGGACCTGGACACGGGCATGCGCCCGCTCTCCACGCTGGAGGCCCCCGCCGGACCGGGATGGCTGGTCACCAACCCGCCCTACGGCAAGCGCGTGGGCGAGGCCAGCCCGCTGCGCGACCTGTACGCCACCCTCGGGCGCGTCGCCCGCGAGCGACTGCCCGGCTGGAAGCTGGCCTTCCTCTCCGCCGACCGGCGCCTGGAGGCCCAGGTCTGGCTCAAGCTGCGCGAGATCCTGCGCACCACCAACGGCGGGCTCCCCGTCCGCCTCATGGTCGCGCGCGTGCCGCTCGAGCCAGTGGACGCTCGGACGGACGGCGGCAGCAGCTGAACGGACGCAGCCTGGGAGGCGACGGCGTCGCCCGCCGGGCTCCGGTCATCCCCCGCGCCTGCTACTTCAGCCGCACCGCATCGCCCACCACGATCACGCCCGCGGGTCCCTTGCGCGAGAGCAGCACCCGGTTCCAGCCCGCGGGGAAGCTCCACTGGCCCAGGCGCTGCCAGCCGCCTCCGTTGCTGCGCTGGTCCACGGTCGCGCTGCCCAGGGTGTCGCCCGCTGCATTCATGGCGATGTAGCGTGCCTGGGGCGACCGGTTCGTCCCCGCCGTCCACCAGCCCTCCACCGTCTTCGTCGCCGCCTGGTCCAGGTGGAAGGAGAACACCACGGGGTCGTCGCCGGCGGGGTCGCTTGCGATCGAGCGGTAGCTGAAGCCGTAGAACGGCGGGTAGGTTCCGCCTTCCCGCGACGCGGCCAGCGTCCACCCCGACGGGACCTGGACCTTCACGTACGCCGTGTCGTTGCGCGCGTTGTCGTCGTCCACCACCAGCTCGCCGCAGTCGCGCTGGATCATGCCCATGTAGCTGGTCCAGGGCCACTTCGAGCCCGGGTCCGTCCGGTTGGACGGCTGCAGCTGCCCGTGGCCCAAGATGTGGCGCCAGTCCCGGGGGATGTCCCAGCGCTTCGTGATGTCGCACATCAGCTTGGCCGACGCCGCGTAGAAGGCCGGCGTCCACTGGGTCACGTCCGCGTAGCCGCCGTGCTCGACGCCGATCGAGTAGTGGTTGACCGACACGGTGTTGTACAGGCCCTGCGTGCACTCGAAGTCGTAATTCAAGGTGCAGTCGTAATTGGCGGCAATCTGCCAGGCCCGGTCCTTCTCCCGCACTGTCTGCGTCACCTCCGTGCCGTCCTCGTTCACCACGTAGTGCGCACTCACCTGCGACACCGGGGTCACCAGCCACGACCAGCAGCCGGCGTAGTTCCCCTCGCAGGTGTGGACGATGATCATGTGGATCGTGCCGGTCGGCGGAGCCGGCCGCGCCCCGAAGTTGGGCGACGGACGCCAGATCGCGCCCGGCTCGTCCGCGAGCACCGTCGGGGTCGGAGTCGTGTCGCACGATGCCGCGGCGTACGCCAGCGGCATCACGGGGCGGATCCCCGCGCCTGTCAGCACGAGTCCCGTATACTGCGCCCGCGCCTCGGGCACCTCGATCCCGCTGTAGCTCGCGGCGGCCACGGACCAGCTCGCAGGCGACGCGGGGTCCGCGCCGCTCTCGCGGCCGTATGCCGCGAGCAGCGCGGCGGCGGCCCGGATGTTGGAGGCGGCGTCGGAGCGCGCAGCCTCCGCGCTCACGCCCGCCAGCGCGGCGCCCCGCTCGAGCGCCGCACCCCGCAGCGCCATGACGCCGAACGCCGGCGGCAGCCCCTCGAACTCCTGCTGGCCGCGCACCATCGTCCAGCGCGTCTCGGTCCAGCCGATCGACTCCAGCAGCGCGGCGGGCACGTGGAACTCCGCCGCCGCGGACTGGAACAGCGCGTGATACGGCCCCGGCTGCAGCGGCGCCACGGCCGCGACCGAGGCGGACACGGCGGAGACGCTGCACTGCGGCGGGACGACCTTCGTCGGGGACTTGTCGCCGCCGCAGGCGGCGAGCAGAACGGCGGCAGAGAACAGCAACGGCGCCAGGCGCCGGGCAGACGGCATCATTGCTTCACCTGCAGATCACGGGTGCCGCGCCCCGGCCGACGTCGCCCGGGGCGCCCCGTAATTTACATCGCCGGACGCGGCTGCGCGGTAGGGGGCAGCAAGCCGTTGAGGCGCATGTAGATGGCCATGGCGCCGTAGTGGTCGAACAGGTCGCCGGTCACCGCCAGCAGCAGCATGGCCCGTGACGCCTTGCGCTGGCCGAAGAACGGGACCTCATCCCCGAGCTTCGATTCGTCCACCTTGGCCAGCGCGTCGTGACAGTATTGGAACGACTTCTGGAGCGCCGCCACCAGCTCCTCCTTGGGCGCGGTGGCGGCCGGCGCCTTCTCGGTGGGCTCCGGCAAGCTGGCCACGTGGGCGCAGAACAGGTTGTTGGAATCGATCACGTGGGCGATGGTCTGCCCGAACGTCATCTGCGCAGGCGTCGGCTTGAACCCGTACTTGTCGGCCGGCATGGTCGTGGCGGCGGCCGTGATGTTCCTGCCATAGCGGTCCACGAGTGACTGGGCCGCCGTGATGAGCGGGTGGGTGTCCGCGGCCGGCGCCGGCTGCTGCGCCGCGAGCGCCATCGGCAGGGCGAGAGCGCCGATGGTGAGACGAAGAACGTGTTTCATCGATGACCTCCGGTGGGGGATCCGCGTGCCGTCGGCCGGGGCGCGCCGGGGCGGGGCCACAACATGCGAGACCCGCGCGACTGGCAGCAATGAGCCGGGGCCGCACGCCCCGGGGCAGGCTCGGCCAAACTGGAGACGCCTCTTCCATCCGGCGGCCCTGGTGCCCACTTATCGGACGCCTCGCGAAGGGAGTCATGATGCTCGCTGCACGGTTACACGGTGCGCACGACATGCGCGTCCACGAGGAGCCGGTCCCGGTCCCGGGCGCCGGGGAGGTCCTGGTGCGAGTGACGGCCGTGGGCATCTGCGGCTCCGACCTGCACTGGATGTCGGAGGGAGGGATCGGTCGCGACCGGGTCACCAGCCCGTTCGTGCTGGGGCACGAGTGCGCGGGCGTGATCGAGGGCGGAACCCGGCAGGGCCAGCACGTGGCCATCGACTCGGCCATTGCCTGCGGCCGCTGCGAGTATTGCGAGCGGGGCGAGGTCAACCTCTACAAGGTCATGCGCTTCGCGGGCCACTACCCCGTGGGCGGCGCCATGGCGCAATGGGTAGCCTGGCCCGAGCACTGCCTCATCCCGCTGCCCGAGCCCATGAGCGACATCGAGGGCGCGCTGCTGGAACCCCTCGGCGTGGCGCTCTACTCCGTCGAGCTGGGACAGGTCCGCCCCGGCATGTCCGTGGCCGTCTTCGGCCGCGGCCCCATCGGCCTCTGCGTGCTGCAGGTGGCGCGTGAGGCCGGCGCGCCACCCGGCTCCTGGCCACCGAGCTGCCGGAGCTGCCGCATCGCATGCGCATGGCCGAGGCGGCCGGCGCCACGGTATTCGCGGCCGCCGCCGGCGTGGAGGTGGACCAGATCCGGGACGCCACCGGCGGCCGGGGCGTGGATGTCGCCTTCGAGGCCGCGGGCGACCCGGAGGCCGTGGAGGCCGCGGTGGGCGCCGTGCGACCGGGGGGCCGCGTGATCCTGGTGGGCATTCCCTGCGATGACCGGATCTCCTTCACCACCTCGGTGGCCCGCGGCAAGGACCTGGTGATCCACGTCGTCCACCGGATGAAGCACACCTATCCGCGGGCGATCCGCCTGCTGCAGACCGGGCGGGTGGACATGCAGTCGCTGGTCAGCCACCGCTTTCCCCTGGGCCAGGTGAGCGAGGCCTTCGCGGTCGGCAACGCGCGCACGGGGATGAAGGTGGTGCTGGAACCGACATGAGCGGCGCCGGGACCGATCGTCCCGGCGCCGCTCATGGAACCACGTCGGCCCGCGGTCGGCGACGACAAGCCGCCGCCGGCCGGCCCGCCCTGCTAGTTGCGGCGGTCGTGACCCCGGGACTGGCCCGACGGGGCACTGCGCCCGCCCCCGCCCTGCTGCCCCCCGTTACCGCGCGGACGCGCGCTCCGCTCCGGCGCCGAGCCCCGGTCCTGGCTCTGCGGACGATCCACCGTCGGGCGCGACTCCACCCGCTCCCTCTGCGGCCGGTCCACTGTCGGGCGGGCGTCCTCCACTACCGGCCGGGAGCGCTCGACCGCCGGGCGCATCTCCATGGGAGCCGGCCGCGGGCGCTCCACCGCCGGGCGCGCCTCCATGGGGACGCGCGCGGGCTGGTTCGCGGAACGCGTGTCCACCGGCAGCGCCCGGGGCATGTGGTCCGCGCCCGCCGCGCCGCGCGTGGCCTCCTGGCGTGGCACCGCGTGCCGCGCCGGATTCCCGCTGCTCGCCTCCGAGGGCGGTCCGCCCTGACCCCGCTGCACGGCGTGGCGATCCGGTCCCGAGCCCCCCCTGCGATCGCCGAAGCCCACGCCGGGGTGAATGGCGTCGTAGTGGCGCACTCGCCCGTAGTCCGGGCGCCGGCGCAGCACGTCGCGGCCGTACCAGACGCGCTGGTACCTCGGGTTGATGTACACGTTCGTGAAGCGCACGTACGGCCGGGAACGGCCGATCCAGCCGCCGCCGTGCCACCCCGTGTACACGATCCGCCACGAAGGCCAGTCCCAGTCGTAGATCAGCCAGGCGCCGATGGGGAAGGGCACGCCGAAGCTGAAGAAGCTGCGGAACCCGGAGCGGCCGAAGACCGGCCGGACGAAGATGACCGCCGGATCGTAGTACGGCACGTAGATCACGCGCGGCTGCGCCGGCCAGATGCGGATGTAGTCGTCCTCCGCCACCACCTGCTGCTCGGGCGACGACACCAGGTTCCCCTGGGCCTGCGCCATGCGCCGCATGCGCTGCACGGCCTGCATGACGTCGGTGGACTGGGCGGCGTACGCCTGGCCCAGCGACGTCGTCCAGTCCATGCGCGTGTCCAGCGTGTTCAGCACGGTGGGATAGTGCGCCACCGCCTTCACGCTCACGTCCCACGCCTGGTCGTCGATGCCGTCGGTGCCGTTGGCCCGCACGTACGTCGCCGCGGCCGAGACCTGGTCGGGGAAGGTCGCGGCGAGCAGGACCTGCGCCAGCAGCGGGTCCGCGTAGAGCGCCACCGGTGCCACCAGATTGTCCAGCTGCTCCGCCGTGAAGCGCGGGAAGTCCTGCTGGGCGGCGGGTTCCTGCGGGTCCTGCAGCTCTGCGCTCGCGGAGCGGGCGACGCCCAGCTGGAGCGCCACCGTGCCCGCCAGCATCAGCGCCAGCGATGTCTTCTGTGTCCTGCGCATGGCCACGCCTCCCGTCACTGGGATCCGTCACCCTGCACTCCGACTGCGGCGGTGTGCCGGAGAATGGTACACGGCGCAACACGCGGAAGTTCGCGGGGCGGAAATCGCCCCGCCCCGACCGAGCCGAAGCGGAGCGACGGGGCCGCGAGAAGCGCGGCCGGGGCGCTCCACGTGTCTATGGACTTCGGAGCCGCCAGGGCGGAGATTCCCCCTATCTTTCGCTGACGTCCCCTCCGAAGGAGAGGCTATGTCACTGCTGACGGTGATGGCGGCCGAGGCCCCGCGCCTCGACCTGACGCATTCGTGGGTCGGCTACGTGGGCGTCGCGACGTTCCTGATCGCCTACCTGCTGGTCTCGATCGAGAGCCGGACCCACCTGCGCAAGGCGAAACCGGTGATCATCGCGGCGGGCGTCATCTGGCTGCTCGCCGCGCTGGCATATGCCCGGGCCGGCGACACCGTCACGGCCGGGCAGGTCCTGAGGCGCGACATCGGCACCTTCGGCGAGCTGTTCCTGTTCATCCTTTCGGCCATGACGTTCGTCAATACCATGGAGGAGCGGCAGATCTTCAGCGCCTTGCGGAGCTGGCTCATCCGCAAGCGTCTGTCGCTGCGCACGGTGTTCTGGGCGACCGGACTGCTGTCGTTCCTCATCTCGTCGCAGATCGACAACATGACGACGGCGCTGGTCATGGGCACCGTGGTCCTGACCGTGGGCCGCGGCAACATCAGGTTCCTGGTGCCCGCCTGCATCAACGTCGTGGTGGCGGCCAACGCGGGCGGGGCCTGGTGCGCCTACGGAGACATCACCAGCCTGATGGTGTGGCAGACCGGGCTGCTGCCCTTCCTCGCCTTCTTCAAGCTGTTCGTGCCGGCGGCCGTGAACTGGCTGGTTCCCGCCCTGATCATGACGATTGCCGTTCCCCGCGCCCTCCCCGCGGCAGAGCAGGACGAGGACATCCGCGTGCGCCAGGGCGGCTGGCTCGTGGTGGGACTGCTCGCCCTCACCCTGGTGCTCGCCGTCGCGAGCGACCAGCTCCTCGGCCTGCCGCCCGCCCTCGGCATGATGACCGGGCTCGGGCTCCTGAACCTGTACGGCTTCTACCTGCGCCGCTTCGGCCACGAGGCCCGCGCCGCCGTGCAGCACGGGGTCATGCCGCTGGAGGGGATCGAGGTTTCGCCGCACCGCCCACGCTTCGACATCTTCCAGATCCTGCAGCGCGCCGAGTGGGACACCCTCATGTTCTTCTACGGCGTCATCGTGGCGATCGGCGGGCTCGAGTTCATGGGGCAGCTCGGGCTGCTGTCGAAGGCGATGTACACCGGCCTGGGCGCGACCATGGCCAATACCCTGGTCGGCGTGGTCAGCGCGTTCGTCGACAACATCCCCGTAATGTACTCGGTGATCGCCATGCACCCCCCCATGAGCCAGGCGCAGTGGCTGCTCGTGACCATGACCGCGGGCGTCGGTGGGTCGCTGCTCTCCATCGGCAGCGCCGCGGGCGTGGCGCTCATGAGCCAGTCCCGCGGCGTGTACACGTTCGCGAGCCATCTGCGCTGGACCTGGGCCATAGCCCTGGGCTACGCCGCCTCCATCTTCGTGCACCTGGCCATCAACGGCGGCTGATTCGGTTCTGCCCACGAAGAGACGCCCGGGCGGCCTCCGCTGCCCGGGCGTCTCTTTTTCGAAGGCCGCCCGGCGCGGGCGCCGGGCGGCCTCCAGCTCGGATGCTGCGGATCAGGCGTGATGGATCACGCGCGCTCCGGGCACCACGGCGGCGACGTGAGCGTTCGCGATCGCCGGGTCCAGGCCGAAACTGGCCGTTCCACCCGCATCCGCGTCCATGCATGTGGGCGCCTCCACGGTCACGCTGTGCTCGCCTGTGACGCGGGGCTCGCCGGTGCGCGGGTCGATCAGGTGGCTGTAGCGCCGCCCGCGGTACTCGAAGAACCGGCGATAGTCCCCCGAGGTGGCCACGGCCCGGTCCGTCAGCTGGAAACGCGCGATGATGCCATTGGGGTCGGTGGGCGACTGCACGCCGATCTCCCACGCGTCGCCGCGCTCCGAGTGGCCCATGGCGTAGAGATCCCCGCCGGCCACCACCACCGCGTCCCGGATTCCACGCGCGCGCAAGGCGTCGATGGCACGGTCCACGGCGTAGCCTTTGGCGATGCCGCCCAGGTCCAGCGCGACCTCGTCCGAGTGGTAGAACAGCACGGTTTCGCCCGCCCGGCGGCCGACCTCGAGGTGACGGTAGAGCCCGGCGCCGGCGAAGCGCTTCATCTCGCCCGACGACGGCGGAGTCTGCCGGTGCTCGACGTCCCAGAGTGCGGTGACCTCGCCCAGACACGGATCGAACGCGCCCTGGGTTCGTTCGGCCCAGTGCAGCGCACGCTCGACCACGCAGGCGGTCGAGGCGCTGATCACCACCGCCCGCTTCGCCGCCTGCTGGTTCGCCACTCCCACCTCGGAGTAGCGGCTGAATCGCGTCATGGTGCGGTCGACGCGGCGCAGCTCCTCGATGGCGGCGTCGATGGCGGCCTCGGCCACAGCGACGTCGCCGTGGACGACTTTGATCTCGGCAATGGTGCTCATGACGGGCACCGTGCGCGTCACCAGGCGCTGCCTGGCGGAGAGCGCCCGGGGCAGCGACGCCACCACCAGGCCGCCGATGCCCAGGCCCAGGAAGGTCCGCCGGTCGAGGGGCCCGTGCCCCGAAGGATCACGCAGGATCATGGTTCGACTCCGGTCACGAGCTGAACAGCCCGGCAAAGCCCATGAAGGCCAGCGACAGGCTTCCGGCAACGATGAGTATGATGCCCATGCCCTTGGCGAGGGCGGGAATGTCGGCGAGCTCGAGCTGCTCGCGGATGGACGCCATCAGGATCAGCGCCAGCGTCAGGCCCAGCCCCGCGCCCAGGGCGAAGACCAGCCCCTCCACCAGGTTGTAGGCCCGGTTGGTCTGGAAGATCGCCAGCGCCAGGATCGCGCAGTTCGTGGTGATCAGCGGCAGGTAGATGCCCATCTCCCGGAAGAGCGTGGGGCTCGTTTTCTTGATGAGCATCTCCACGATCTGCACCAGCGCCGCGATGGTCACGATGAAGGAGATGAGCTGCAGGTACGGCGCCGAGCCCAGGATGAACCGGTTGAGGATCCAGACCACGAACGAGGTCATGATCAGCACGAAGGTATCGGCCGCCCCCATCCGGATCGCGGTGCCGATCTTGTTCGAGATGCCGAAGAACGCGCACAGCCCCAGGAACAGGGTGAGCGTGAAGTTGTTCACCAGCATCGAGGAGATGAAGATCCAGAACAGCTGCTTCATACGGTCACCTCCTCGCGCGTGCTGCGCTCCACCTTCAGCGTGGCCCGGTTCGGCCAGACCCGCGGCTTGGTCCCCGCCGCCTTGCGCGAGCGATACCAGCCGAAGATCAGCAGCCACATGCCCAGCGTGAAGAAGCCGCCGGGAGGCAGGATCATGAAGACCCACGGCTCCCAGTGCATGCCCAGCACGTGATAGCCCAGCAGCGTGCCGTTCCCCAGCAGCTCCCGGAACCCGCTCATCATGAGCATCACGATGATGAAGCCGAAGCCGGAGCCCACGCCATCGAGTGCGGCGCGCCAGACCGTGTTCTTGGCCGCGAACGCCTCCGCCCGTCCCAGGATGATGCAGTTGACCACGATCAGCGCGATGAAGGCCCCCAACGCCTTGTGGATCCCGGGCACCGTCGCCGCCAGCACGTAGTCCACGATGGTCACGAACGTGGCGATGATGATGATGTAGGCCGAAATGCGGACCTCGTTCGGGATGAAGCGCCGGAACGCCGATATCAACGTGCTCGAGCCCACCAGCACGAAGAACGTGGCCAGCCCCATGGCGATCCCGTTGGCCAGCGTGTTCGTCACCGCCAGCGTCGGGCACAGCCCCAGCAGCTGGACGAACACAGGATTGTTCTTCCAGATCGGGTTGATCAGGTCCTCGCGGGCCATGGTCGGTTTCATGGACGGCCTCCCTGGCGATAGCCCTTCAGCAGCGGCCCGATCTTCTCCAGCCGGTGGTTGATCGTGTTGATCACGGCCCGCGAGGAGATGGTCGCGCCCGTGATCATGTCCACCTGCGCCTTGTCACTGTGCGCCGTGCCCCGCTTCACGCCCTTGATGGGCGACAGCGCGCCCGCGAAGCCGTTCAGGAAGGCCGAGTCCTTCTCGATCTTGTCGCCCAGACCGGGAGTCTCCTTCTCCTCCAGCACCTTCATGCCCGTGATCCGGCCGGTGGCCGGCACGTAGCCGAAGATCAGGCTGATGATGTCGTTGAACCCCGGCTCACCTGCGGTCACCGCGAACCCCTTGGCGTTGCCGCTCTCGTCCAGCCCGAGATAGACCCGGTCCAGCCCGGTGGAATCCACCCCCGCAGGCAGCGAGTCCACCAGCTGGCCGCGGTAGACGAAGATGGTCCGCACCGTCGCCGGCGCAGCCAGCACCTCCGTGATGGCCGCACCAATCGTCTCCGCCCGGTGCTGGTCGATCTTCGGCTTGGTGCTCGTGTACGCCATCACGATGAGCGCGCCCGCGACGGCGGCGAAGATCGTGAGCGAGGCGATCAGGTTGAGCGGCTTCACTTCCGGCGGCGTGCCCGGAAGCGGCGTGACCGAGGCCGAGGACTCGGGCGGAGTCGTGTGATCGTGGCTCATGGCGTCGCCTCCTTCCCGCCCCGCACCCGCTTCTTCCGCGTCGTGCCGAACACGCGCGGCTGGGTGCCCCGGTTGATGAAGGGAACGAAGGCGTTCATGATCAGGATCGCGTACATCACGCCCTCCGGCAGCCCGCCCCAGATCCGGATCAGCACCACCAGCACGCCCACGCCGGCCCCGAAGATCCAGGCGCCGCGGGGGGTCACCGGCGAGGTCACCATGTCGGTGGCCATGTAGACCGCGCCCAGGATCAGCCCGCCCGAGAACACCATGAAGACCGCGTCCGGGTAGCGCGGCGACGCCAGGTGCAGCGCGGTGGCGAAGAGCGCGGCCGTCCCGAGCACCGCCACCGGGATTCGCCAGTTGAGGTAGCCCTTCCACGCCAGGTAGGCGCCGCAGAGCAGGATCACCAGGCCCGCCGTCTCGCCCAGCGAGCCCCCGGTGCTGCCCACCATGAGCGGCCAGGCCGCGGTCCCGGTGTGCTCGAACTTCATCATGCCCAGCGGCGTCGCGGCCGTGATGGTGTCGGTCGGGTGCATGAAGGGCCAGGCGAAATTGGAGGCGTAGACCGTCGTCCACCCCTGGGCCACCTTCGGCCAGGTCGTGATGGCCGTGGGGAAGGCCGCCTGCAGGAAGGCTCGCCCCAGCAGCGCGGGGTTGAAAACGTTCTGCCCCAGGCCGCCGAAGATCAGCTTGCCGAAGCCAATGGCGAAGGCGCCGCCAATGAACGCCATCCACAGCGGGAACCCCGCGGGCAGCGTGAGCCCCAGCAGCACGCCGGTGATGGCGGCGGAGCCGTCGCGTACCGAGCGCGCCTTGCCCAGCCAGCCCTCCAGGGCGAGGGCCCCGGCCGTGCTTGCCGCGATCACCAGCAGCGCGCCCAGGCCGAAGAAGTAGAGTGCCGCCAGCACCACCGGCACCAGCGTCGCCAGCACCGTCCACATGATCCGGGGCGTGGTGTCCGGCGACTTCAGGTGCGGCGAGGCCGCCAGCTCGAGACGGATTGTCTGCGTGCTCATGCGACCACCTTGCTGCGCGCCTTCTTCAGCGCCGTCTTGCTCAGGGCGAACATCTGCGAGAGCGGGATCGCCGACGGACAGACGTACGAGCACGCCCCGCAGAGCATGCAGTCGGCCAGGTGCATCGACTCCATTTCCTCGTAGCGACCCGCCTGCGCGTGCAGGCCGAGCATGGACGGGTTCAAGAAGACCGGGCACGCTTCCAGGCAGCTCCCGCAGCGAATGCACGGCAGCGTCTCGAAGCGGGGCGTGTCCCTGCGCGTCAGCACGATCACGCCCGTCGTCCCCTTCGTCACCGGCACGTCCAGGTTCGGCTGCGCCGTGCCCATCATCGGGCCACCCAGCACCACCTCCGTCGCGTCCGCCGACACCCCGCCGCAGAACTCCAGGATGTCGCGCACCTTCGTGCCCACGGGGATGATCAGGTTGGACGGGCGACGCACGCCGGGGCCGGAAACGGTGACGATCCGCTCCACCAACGGCAGCCCGGTCTCGAACACTTCGGCGATGGTGGCGATGGAGCCCACGTTCTGCACCACCACCCCCACGTTCATCGGCAGCTTCCCCGACGGCACCTCGCGACCCGTCACGGCGTGGATCAGCATCTTCTCCGCGCCCTGGGGATACTTGACCGTGAGCGGCAGGATGATGACGTCCAGGTCCGGCGGGAGAGTCGCGCGCAGCCGCTCGATGGCGTCCGGCTTGTTGCGCTCCACCCCGATCACCGCCCGCTTCACGCCCAGCGCCCTCATCATGATCCGCACGCCGA
The DNA here is from genome assembly GCA_017881445.1 of Gemmatimonadota bacterium. GTDB lineage: Bacteria > Gemmatimonadota > Gemmatimonadetes > Longimicrobiales > RSA9 > JADGQX01. The sequence goes on from JADGQX010000007.1 coordinate 18,951, forward strand.
AGTGCACGCGCTCCGGGTACTCGACCATGGTGCGGTGGTCGGTGGTGAGGTAGGGCTCGCACTCGGCGCCGTTGACGATCAGCGACTCGAGATGGATGTCCTTGGGAGGCGCCAGCTTGACGTGCGTCGGGAAGGCCGCGCCGCCCAGCCCCACCACGCCCGCGTCCTGCACCGCCTTCACCACCTCCGGCGGCGTCAGGCCGTTCCAGTCCGGGACCATCCGGGGGCGGGGGATCTGCGGGTTGAACGGGTCGACCGCGATGCGGATCGCGTCGGAGAGCGTGCCATCGGGATGCGGCCACAGGCCGATCGCTTTGACGACGCCGGCAGCCGACGCATGCACGGGCGACGAGACGAACCCGTCCGCTTCGGCGAGGACGTCGCCTCGCTGCACACGGTCGCCCACACGGACAACCGGACGCGCCGGCTTGCCCGCATGCTGCCGCAGCGGCAGCACCACCTCGGCCGCGTAAGGCATCCGGCGCAGCGGCACCGCGGCCGTCAGCGCCTTCGAATCCGGTGGATGCACACCGTGGCGAAACGTCGATCTCATCACGTCTCCAGGCTTCTAGCCCCCAGAACGTTCCCGCGGGGACGAGCGGCCGCGCGGCAACGGGCGCGTCCCCGAACTGCGCCCCCTCCACCCAGGCGATCGCCCCCGTGGGGCACCGCTCGATCGCCTTCCGACTCTCCAGCTCGATCTTCTCGAAGTCGATTACCGCGAGACCCCGCTCCATCCGGACGAGCCCCGGCGCATCCGCCGCGCACCGGCCGCAGGCGTTGCACGCCACACTGCACACGTCCGTCGCCGCTTCACCCTCCAGCAGGTTGCGGCACTGCACCAGCAGGTGCGCGTCCAGCGGCAGGATCGTGAACAGCTCCAGCGGACAGGCGTCCACGCAGTCGCCGCAGGCAATGCACTTCTCCACCACCACCACGGGCAGGCCGGTCTCGCTCATCAAGATGGCGTCGAAGTCGCAGGCGACGGCGCAGTCCGCGTAGCCCAGGCACCCCCACGCGCACGCCTTGCCGCCTCCGCTCACCGCCACGGCCGCGGCGCAGCTTTGGACCCCGTAGTAGTCCGCACGCCGCGCCGCCACGTCCGACCCGCCCGCGCACAGCAGCCGCGCCACCTTCCGGTCCGCCTCGCCCGCGGCCACGCCCAGGTAGTCCGCCACGTCCTGCCGCTGGTCCTCCGTCATCACGTTGCAGCCCGCCGGCTGCGCCGCCCCACCGACCACCGCTTCCGCGAAATTGCGGCAGCCGGGAAAGCCGCACGCCCCGCAGTTGTTGTTGGGCAGCAGCCCCGCCACCCCGTCCACCCGCGGGTCCTCCCATACGCGCAGCTTGCTGTTCGCCAGCGCCACCAGCGTCCCGAACGTCAGGCCCAGACCGCCCAGGATCGCGACCGAGCCGAGGATCACCCCCGCAGTCATGCTCCCTCCCCCGGACATGGCCCCTGGCTACGACGCCTGCGCGCCTCATCCCGCCTGGCCGCGCCACGCCGTCTGCCGATGCAGAGAGCGGCCGGCGTGAGATCTCTCACGCCAGCCGCCCGCACGCTGCTCCGGACTCCCTCCGCAATCTTCACGGACTGGAGCCCCATTCCACTCCCCGCCACCGGGCCGCTTTCGCCGCAACCGGCGCGGTGGAGGACCTTTGGCACGAACTCGCCGTCCCCGCCGCAGTACTTCGGTGCGATCGGGTCCGCCTGGAGTCTCGCCATGAGATCACCCGCTTCGCCGGATCTGCTACGCGGCCCGTGGCCGCAACCGAAAGAGTCTTTGGAGTCTCAGTCTAGAGGGTCCGCACCCCCCCGGGCGTAGGGTGAAACATGATTTCCGGAGGGGATTCCTCCCATCCCCAATCGCAGCCCCGCGTGGTGAATATGGAGGCCATATGCTGCGATTGTAGATGCATTGAACACCAGAAAATGGCGCCCGCTTCCTGCGGGAAGCGGGTGCGCGCCTGCCAGGCTCAGTTGCGGCTCGGCCCCGGGGGCAGCCCGCCGCGGTGGCGCTCGGCCGCCGCCTTCATTTCGGCGCTGGGGACGTCGAAGAGCGGGCAGAGCTCGCCGGTGCACCTGGCGCCGTGGTCGAGGCAGACCGGGGCGCCGCCGGGAGCGTCGAGGGGGGCGCCGTCGTCGCCGACCAGGACCTGGATCTCGCGATCGCAGGCGGAGCAGTAGTACTTGCGGGTCCGCATGTCAGGTCTCCAGGTCCAGGAGCTTGGCGCTGGCGCACAGGCGGGCCAGCACGGGCGAGACATCGGCTCTGGCCAGGCCGTAAACGGTGCCGCATGCGACGTCCGCATGCATGCAGGTCGGGGCCGCGATGGTGAGGCTGTGGACGGGCGTCAGGCGCGGGGCGCCGGTGACGGGGTCCATGATGTGGTGGTAGCGCCGGCCGTGGTACTCGAAGTACTGGATGTAATCGCCCGAGGTGGCGACGGCGCCGTCGCTCAGGGGGAAGGTGCGGGCGATGCGGCCGGGATTGCGCGGGTCCTGGATGCCGACCTCCCAGTCGTCGCCGCGCTCGGAGTGGCCCATGGCGTAGAGGTCGCCGCCGGCGTTGACGATGGCGTCCTTGAAGCCGCGGACGCGGATGGCGTCGATGGCGCGGTCGACGGCGTAGCCCTTGGCGATCCCGCCCAGGTCGAGATGGACGTCGCTCGAGTGGAAGTAGAGGATTGGCTTGCCGGCGCGGCGCTCGAGCTCGACGGCGCGGTACAGGCTGCGCCCGGCCAGGCGTTCGACCTCGTGCTGCGGCGGCGGCGTGGTGCGGTGCTTGACGTCCCAGAGCGCGCAGACCTTGCCGACGGCGGGGTCCCAGCGGCCGGCCACCCCTTCGGACCAGCGCAGCGCCTCGGCTACCACGCGGGCGGTCTCGCCGCCGATCTCCACGGGACGGCCGTGCGCTTCCAGGTTGGCGCGGCCGATGTCCGAGAGACCGGTGAAGCGGCTCATCGTCCGGTTGACCGTGTACAGCTCCTCGAGGGCGGCGTCGATGGCCGCCTGGGCGCGGGCCTCGTCGGAGGAGACGATGCCGATCTCGGCGATGGTGCCCATGACCGGGACCGTGCGCCGGATCAGGCGGGGCCTGGCGAACAGGCCACGCGGCAGGACGCTGCCGACGACGAAGGCGCCGACGCCGAGGGTGATGAACCTGCGCCGGGTGGTGTTGAGCTCCCGGCCTTCCTCAGAGCTGTTCATGGTGCGACTCCGTCAGGCTGCAGTTTCCATCCTTGGGACATGCGCCGCAGTTGCCGGTCCCCGAGCAACCGCCCGACCTGGGGCGGACGAAGAGGACGAAGCCGACGATCAGGGCGATGCAGAGCCCGATGCCGAAGAGGGTGTGGATCATGAGCTGAAGAGCCCTCCGAAGCCCATGAAGGCCAGCGAGATACAGCCGGCGATGATCAGGACGATGCCCATGCTGCGGGCGAAGATGGGCGAGTCGGACAGCTCGACGCGCTCGCGGATGGAGCCCATGAGCGTCAGCGCCAGCGTGAGGCCGAGCCCCGCGCCCAGCGCGAAGGCCACGCCCTGGATGAAGTTGTAGCCGCGGTTCGTCTGGAAGAGTGCGAGCCCCAGGATGGCGCAGTTGGTGGTGATCAGCGGGAGGTAGATCCCGAGCTCCCGGAAGAGCGTGGGGCTGACCTTCTTGACGAACATCTCGACGATCTGCACCAGCGCCGCGATCACCACGATGAAGGCGATGATGCGCAGGTAGGGCGCGTAGCCGAGGACGAAGCGGTTGAGGAACCAGGCCGCGACGGAGGTAAGCACCAGGACGAAGGTGTCGGCGGCGCCCATGCGCAGCGCCGTGGACACCTTGCCCGTGACGCCCAGGAAGGAGCAGAGTCCCAGGAAGAGCGTCAGGGTGAAGTTGTTCACCAGGGCCGCCGAGACGAGAATCCAGCTCAGGTCCTTGAGCATCAGGCGGCCACCTTTCGGCGGGTGACCACGACGGGCCACAGGCGGACGCGGCGGTGCCCCTTCTTGCGGGCCTTCAGGTAGCTCAGGAAGAGCAGCCAGAAGCCGAGGGCCAGGAAGCCTCCGGGCGGCAGCATGAAGATGAGCATGGGCTGGAAGTGGGGCCCGAACAGGTGGATGCCGGCGAAGGTGCCGTTGCCCAGGATCTCGCGCACCGCGGAGACGCACGATAGGCCGAGGGTGAAGCCGATCCCGGTACCGAGCGAATCGAGCACGGAGCGGCCGACGGGCCGCTTCTGGGCGAATGCCTCCATGCGCCCGAGCAGCACGCAGTTGGCCACGATGAGCGCGATGAAGGCGCCCAATGCCTTGTAGATCGTCGGCGCCAGCGCAGCCACGAACATGTCGGCCAGCGAGGTGAACGCCGCGATCACCAGGATCGAAGTCGTGATACGGACCTCGTTCGGCACCGATTTCCGGAAGAGCGAGACGAAGAAGGCGGAGCCGACCAGCACGAACGTGGTGGTGACGCCCATGGAGAAGCCGTTGATGACCGTGTTGGTGACGGCCATGGTGGGGCACATCCCGAGCATCTGGACGAAGGTCGGGTTGTTCCGCCAGATCGGGTCGACGAAGTCTTCGATCGCGCGCGTGGCCGTCACCGCGCACCTCCCTGCTGCTGCGTGTAATTCTGGAGCGCGGGGGCCAGCGCCTGGACCCGCTTGTTGATGATGGCGATGACCGCCCGCGAGGAGATGGTCGCGCCGGTGATCATGTCCACGGCGTGGGCATTGCCCTGGCCGCGGCCGGCTTTGACCCCCTCGATCGGTGTCCTGGGACCCGCGAACTCCTGCACGAAGGCAAGGTCCTTCTCGATCCTGTCGCCGATGCCCGGCGTCTCGCGCTGGTCCACCAGCTTCATGCCGATGAGCTGCTCCGTGGCCGGGTCGTAGCCGAAAATCAGCTTCAGGTTGTCCTGGAACCCCGGCCCGCTCGCCGGAATGGCGAAGCCGATCGCCTTGCCCGACTGGTCGTAGCCGACGAAGACCCGGTCGAGCTTGGCCGGATCCGCGCCGGCCGGCGCCGTGGCCGTCAGCGTGCCACCGCTCACGTAGAGGGGCGTGAAGTGGTCGGGGCCGCGGAGCACCTCGCGCACGGCCGCCTCGGTGAGCATGGCCTGGTGCGCGTCGATGCGCGGCTGCGTCCACTCGAAGGCCAGCGCGAGCGCGAGCCCGCAGGCCGCGCCGAAGGAGCAAAGGATGAGGATCAGCCTGGAGGGCCGGACATCGGGAGGCGGAGGCGCGTCGGCCGCCATCTCCGTACTGAGCGAGGCCGATTTCGGGGCGTGGCCGCCGGACACGCTCATGGCGCCACCTCCTGCCGCCGGCCGCGAGCCGCCGTGCCGAAGACGCGCGGCTGCGTGGCGCGGTTGATGAACGGCACCATGCAGTTGCCCAGCAGGATCGCGTACATCACGCCCTCGGGCAGGCCGCCCCAGAAGCGGATCAGCACGACCAGCGCGCCGATGCCGGCGCCGAAGATCCAGCGCCCGGGGTTGGTGACCGGCGCGGTGACCGGGTCGGTGGCCATGTAGAAGGCGCCCAGCATGATGCCACCGGAAAAGACCGTGAAGAGCGCACCCGGGTAGCGCGCCGGGACCGCGCCGTGGGCCAGGGCGGCGAACAGCGCCGCGGCGCCCAGCATGGCTGCAGGAATGCGCCAGTTCACGTAGCCCTTCCAGATGAGGAACAGCCCGCAGGCGAGGATGACCAGCCCCGCGGTCTCCCCCAGCGAGCCGCCGGTGCTGCCCAGCATGAGGTTCAGCAGGGGCGTGCCCGCGTGGTCGAACTTCATGAGCCCGAGCGGCGTGGCGCTGGTGATGGCGTCCACCTTCGGCACCTGCATGAAGGGCCACGCCAGGGTGCTGCGGTGGATCGTCCAGAAATGGCCGCCGGGCGCGGTGAAGCTGGTGATGGCCGTGGGCATGGAGCCCTGCAGGAAGGCGCGGCCGAGCAGCGCCGGGTTGAACGGGTTCTGGCCCAGACCGCCGAAGAGCGTCTTGCCGATGGCAATGCCGAAGGCGCCGCCCAGCGCCGCCATCCAGAGCGGGAACGCGGGCGGCAGGCACAGCCCCAGCAGGATGCCCGTGATCACGGCCGAGCCATCGCGCAGGGCGCCGGGCTTGCCGAACGCCTTCTCCACTGCGATGCAGCCCATCGTGGCGGCCACGACGACGAGCAGCGCACTGATGCCGAAGAAATAGGCGGACGCGGCCACGATCGGGACCATGGAGGCGATCACGGTCCACATGATCGTCGTGGTCGTTTCCCGCGACTTGATGTGCGGAGCCGCCGCGATCACCAGGCGATCTTCCGCCTCGGCCTCGGTGGTGTCGCCCGCATCCTCGGGCAGGGGGCGGTCGAAGATCGTGCTCATGCCGCCGCCTCTTTCCGCCGCCGAACCGCGCCCTTGCTCAGCGAGAACATCTGCGAGAGCGGCAGGCCGGAGGGACAGACGTAGGAGCAGGAGCCGCAGAGCATGCAGTCCGCCAGGTGCGCCGCGACCATCTCGTCGTGGCGGCCGAGCTGCGCCAGCGCGGCCAGCTTCTCCGGGTTGAGGAAGACCGGACACGCCTCCAGGCAGCGGCCGCAGTGGATGCACGGCAGCGCCGGCTTCCTCACGATCTCATCGAGCGTCAGGGCGATGATCCCGGTCGTCCCCTTCACCACGGGCGCATCCAGGTTCGGCTGGACCACGCCCATCATGGGGCCGCCGAACACCACCTCGCGGGCCGCCGGCGTGAGGCCGCCGCAGTACTCGAGCACGTCCCGGATGCGCGCGCCCACCGGCACGATCAGGTTGGCCGGCTTCGCCACCCCCAGGCCGCTGACGGTCACGATGCGCTCGACCAGCGGCAGGCCGGTCTCGAAGACCTCGGCGATGCAGGCCGCGGAACCGACGTTCTGCACCAGCACCCCCAGGTGCACCGGCAGCTTGCCCGAGGGTACCTCCTGCCCCGTCACCGATCGGATCAGCATCTTCTCCGCGCCCTGCGGATACTTCACGGTCAGGGGCAGGACCGTGATGTCGAGGCCCGCGGGCACGGCGCGCCGGAGCGCCTCGATAGCGTCGGGCTTGTTCTTCTCGACGCCGATCACCGCCTTCGGCACGTCCAGCGACGCCATCATGATCTGCACGCCGAAGATCACCCGCTCCGGGAACTCCACCATGGTCCGGTGGTCGCTGGTCAGGTACGGCTCGCACTCGGCGCCGTTGATGACCAGCGTGTGGACGGTGGTGCCCTCGGGGGGGACCAGCTTCACGTGGGTGGGGAAGGCCGCGCCGCCCAGGCCGACCACGCCGGCCCGGCGCACCGCTTCCACCACCTCCTCGCGGGAAAGCCCCTGCCATTCCGGGACCATCCGGGGTCGGGGTATCTGCGGAGAGTAGCGGTCCACCGCGAGGAGCACCGCCTCCTGCATGTTGCCGTCGGGATGCGGGTAAAGGCCGACCGCCTTGATCACCCCGGCCGCCGAGGCGTGGATGGGTGAGGACACCCACCCATCCGCCTCCGCGATCACGTCACCACGCTGCACCTGCTGGCCCAGCCGGACCCGCAGCTTCGCGGGCTTCCCCGCATGCTGCTTCAGCGGCAGCACCAGCTCCTCCGGATACGGCATCCGCCTGAGCGGAACCTGCGCGGTCAACTCCTTGGCGTCCGGCGGGTGGACGCCGTGTTGGAACCCGAATCTCATCGGTGTTGCTCGCCTCCAGCCGCTGCCCGCTTCTGCTTCAATTGAACGGCTTCGCCCGCTCGGTCCACTTGGCCAGGTCCTTCTCCTTGGGGTTGATCGGCGTCCCGGGGTGGATGATCCCCGCCGGGCAACGCTCCGCCGCCTGGACCATCTGGGCGAACGTCCCCGCCTTGATGTCCTTGATGACGGCCTGCTTGGCCGGGTTGTACGTGAACAGCTTCTTGTTCAGGTTCGTGCACTCGTTGCAGGTCGTGCAGCGCTCCGACTCGATGTAGGCCTCCATGCCCATCTCGTCGGCCACGGCCGTTGCGGTCGACGCCGCTGCCGCGGGCGCCGGCGCAACCGCGGGCGCGGCAGCAGCCACGGGCGCGGCGGCCGGCGCTGGCGGGGCGCTGGGGCTCGCGGGCCCCGCGGCCGCGGGCGGTGTCCCATCGGCTCCAGGCGTCTGCACGCCCGGCACGGCCACCGACTCCTCCACCTTCTTCAGCAGCTCCGCCACCGTCTGGGTCCCGCCCGTGGTGGCGCGCAGCAGCCCTTCGGCAATGCTGCGAGCGATGATCTGCGGGTACTCGGCCTTGAGCTGGATCAGCTTGGCCTCGTACTCGACCCTCAGGTCGTCGGCGCGGGTGTCGAACTCGCCCTGGAGCTCGTCGGCGATCGCGTCCCGGACCGTCTGCGCCGGCTTGACGCCCGCCAGCTCGAGCAGCTGCGACCAGAAGCTCAGCCGGTCCTCGGCCAGCAGGACCATCTCCCGCGAGACCGACATGCGGCCGAGGTGCTTCTCCGCGTCCAGCACCTGAATGAAGGGGAACTTGCCCTCACGCTCGTCCGCCGGCAGCGCCATGTAGTCGTGGAACACCACCATGTCCTCGTTCCACTCCTCGGGCTTGACCTTCTTGAAGTGCTTCTTGAAGCGCACCTCGGTGGCGGCCCAGTCGGCGATCGTCATGGGCAGCTCGATCGTCTGCTTCTCGCCGGCGTCGTCCACGTACTCCAGGTCGTAGGTCGGCCAGATCTCGTCCAGTGACGGGTTGCCGTCCAGCGACAGGCACTCGGCCACGCTGGTGCCCGCGTCCGGATCGTAGCGCAGGATCGGGAAGGCCCGGCTCTCCATGGCCATGCGCGCGGCCCGGGGCGCGAAGTCGTCCGCCAGGCCGTGCTCGACCGGGCAGGGCGTGTAGATGTTGAAGATCGCTGGCCGCCGCACCTGCAGCCCACGCAGCACGCCCGAGAGCAGGTGGGCGGGCGTGGCCTGCGACGTCTGCAGCACGTAGGTGCCGCGGTGCGCCAGCGCGATGAGCGCGATCTCCTTGCGCACTTCCTGCTTGCCGTGCTGCGCCGTGCCGTAGCCCGACATGTCGGCCACCTGGCCCGTGAAGCCGCTGGTGCAGGCCTGGCCACCCGTGTTCGAGTAGACCTGCGTGTCCAGGATCATGGCCCGGATCGGCTTCCCCGACGCCATCATGCGCGAGAGGTTCTGGAACCCGATGTCGAACATGGCGCCGTCACCGCCGATCGCCATGATCGGCGGGCAGAGGCCGAACTCCACGTCGTCGAACTGGCGCCAGTCGAAGGTCTTGAAGAACGGCTCGTGCTCGGTCGCGTCGTAGCCGTCCTCGGCCAGGAGCTTGGCGCGGCGGATGGCGACGAAGGCGTCGGCCATCTTGCGCATCTGCCCCTCGAACAAGCCGACCGCCACCGAGGGCGAGTCCTGGAACAGGTGGTTGGCCCAGGGGAACGGATACGGGTTGAAGGGGAACGTGCTCGCCCACACCGAGGAGCAGCCCGTGCTGTTGGCGATGCCCAGCGGGGCGCGACCGCGACCGCTGGGTCCCTCCACGTAGCGCCAGCGCAGGTCCTTCAGCTGGTGCAGCGCCCGGTTCAGCAGGCCGAGCTGCTCGTGGGCGGCCTCGTCCACCGGCACCTGCACCGCCGACACGGCCGTGGCGGCGGCGTCGAGGTCCGCTCCGGCGGCGAGGAGCGAGCGCGCCTTGCCATCGAGAACGCCGATCAGCTCGTCCAGGTGAGCGACTAGCTTCGCCACCCGGGGCTGCATCAGCGCTTCGACGGCGGATACGACCAGGTGGACCGAGGTCTTCTCGCCGCAGCCCATGCACGCGCCGTCCCCGCCCGCCATCGAGCGGTAGGTGTCCTTCTTGAGGAGCAGCATCGGCAGCACGCCGATCCCTTCCTCGATGTTCGAGACCGAGATGAAGCGGGTGTCGGTGTCCGGCAGCTCCTGCCAGAACTCCCAGTTCCTGCGCAGCTTCTCGACCGTCTTCTCTTCCTGCTTCACCGTCACCAGCGCCTGCTCGGGGCAGACCGCCACGCAGACGTTGCAGCCCTTGCACGCTTCCGGATTGATGGTGATCGACAGCAGCCCGCCCGAGCCCGCCACCTTGGACTCCGGGCCGTCGAAGAAGGGCGCCGTGCGCGTGAACGGGAATTCAGCGACCTGCTCGATGGCCAGCTTGAACTCCTCGTCCAGCGACTTCCGCTTCTGTGCGTCATAGCCCAGCTTGTCCGCCACGCCCGTGTAGGCCGCCTGCAGCACGGGGCCGAAGCTGCTGAAGCGCCCGGCCTTGACCTGCTTCGTGACCTCCTTGGCCACGTGCTTCGAGACCTGCTTGGCCAGGTTCAGCGGGCGGCCCGCCTTGACGCCCGCCACGCGCACCGCCGTCTCGACCACCTGCTCGGGCGTGTTGACCAGCCCGGGAATGGCCGCATCGGGGCACTGCGTCCAGCACTGGTTGCAGCCCGTGCACTTCTCCGCCACGAACTCCGGCACCTCCATGCGGATCCCGGTCATGTCCCGGAAGGCGCTGCTGACGGCCGGCATCACGGACACGGCCGCGAACGGGTCGGCGATCGGGTCCATGCCCGTGGCGTAGGAGGTGCAGACCTGCTCCCAGAAGCGACCCGGGTTGCCGAAGCCCTGCTCGGCATCCGGCAGGTCCATGAGCGCCGGGATGTTGGCCGTGCGCAGCTGGGCCTGCACGTCGTCGCCCACCTTGCCCGGCGTCACCGTCTTGACCTCGTCATAGCCGCGGCGGATGACGCGCAGGTTGTCCCCCACCACGCGCTCGCCCAGCTTGCCGAACTTCTTGCGCAGCTGCGCCTCGATGCCGCCGAAAACCCTGGCTTCGTCCAGCCCCTCGCGCTCCGCCAGCGGCGCGGTGCGGAAGAAGGCGCCCATGAAGGCCGCGCCCTGCATGCGATAGCGCAGCTCGACGTCGGAGGCCTCGTCGCCGGCAATGGCGAAGCCGTCCAGGCCGTAGACCTTGATCTCGCGGTCGATGATGTCCTGCTGCGCCGAGGGCGGCAGCGAGGCCCAAAGCTCCGCGGGCGTCTGGTCGCTCTGGATCACGAACACGCCGCCCTTTGCCAGCCCGGCCAGCGGATCGGAGTGGCGGAACACGTTCGGGTCGGGCGAGAGCACCACGTTCACGTGCTTCAGCTCGCCGTTCAGCTTCAGGGGGTGGTGCGAGAACGTGGCGTAGAAGGTGGTGGGCTGCCCCTTCTTCTCCGAGCCGTACTTCGGGTTGGCCTTGATGTTCAGCCCGGCCAGCTCGTACGCCGTCATCGCCACGTTCTTGCCCATGGTGATCGCGCCCCAGCCGCCCACGGAGTGGATCCGCAGCGCCGTGACGTCTTCGGGCAGGATGTTCAGGTTGCCGGCGGACTCCAACGCCAGGTCGGCCAGGTGCGGATACGCCTCCAGCAGCTGCTCCTGCCAGATCTGCAGCTTGGGAATGCGCGTGCCCTTCCGGATGAACTCGATGCCCAGGTAGAACTGCCGCTGCCTCTTGCCGCCCGGCAGCATGTTCTCCACCGCGGCCACCAGGTCGCCCGGCTGCAGGTCGCGGCTGCCGAAGCCGAAGCCGCCCGAGTAGAAGTCGGGCATTTCCTCAGGCTTGATGCAGGCGAGCCCGGGGAACGGCACCTTGCCGTTGCCGTTCTCGGCCTTGGCCGAGCCGTTGCCTCGACCCAGGATGCCGAGGCCTCGGGATTCGTTGCGTCCTCGCGTCGCCGCGTCGCCGTTGGCGGCGCGACCGTTCTCCGTGGCCTGCGCCAGGGCGGCCCGGATCTCGCGCATGAGCGGCGGATCGACGGCCAGCGGCTGGTCGGTGCGCTCCAGCACGACCACGCCCTTCTTGCCCTGCAGCAGCCTGGTCACCAGGTCCGCCGGGAAGGGGCGGAACATGGTCATGTTCAGCACGCCGACCCTGAGGTCCTTCTTCTCCCGCAGGTAGTCCGCCGTGGCCTCGGCGTTCGCGACCACGGAGCCCTGCCCCGCGATCACGTAGTCGGCGTCGTCCAGCCGGTAGCCGGTGGCGCGGGCGTACTCACGGCCCGTCAGCGCGGCGAACTCCGCCATGGCCCGGTCGGCCAGCGGCGCGACGTGGTCGAAGTAGAACGGCCGCTGCGCCGCCACGCCCTGGGCGTACGAGTCCTGGTTCTGGACCGTGCCGATCATGGCGGGATAGTCGAAGTCGTACAGCTCGGGGATCCGCCGCCGGGTCGGACCGAAGACCATCTTCTGCGCCGGCGTCGGGCACTCGATCGTGTCCGCCGGGTCGCCCAGGTACTCCTTGATCAGCTCGCGCTCCGGCAGCAGGATCGACTCGATGACGTGGCTGGTGAGGAAGCCGTCCTGCGCGATCAGCCCCGGGTTCAGCGCCAGCTCGGCGATGCGGTGCGCGATCAGGTTCAGGTCCGCGCTCTCCTGCACGTCCTTGGCGAAGAGCTGGAAGAACCCGGTGTCGTCCACGGCGTGGTAGTCGTCGTGGCCGGCATGCACGTTCAGCGAGTGCTTGGTCATGGCGCGCGCGGCTACGTTCAGCACGTACGTCAGGCGCTTGCCCACGGCCGCGTACAGCGACTCGTGCATGTAGGCGATGCCCTGCCCGCTGGAGAAGTTGGTCGCGCGCAGACCGGTCATGCTCATGCCGGCGGTCACGGCCGCGGCGGCATGCTCGCCCTCGGGCTCGAAGAACAGCAGCGGCCGGCCGTTCACGTTGGTCTTGCCGGCCGATACCGCCAGCGCCCAGCCCTCGCCCATCTGGGTGGAGGGCGTGATGGGATACGCGCCAGCCGCCTCGCTGGCCGCGGTCTCCATCGCGACGATGGCGTCCGAGCCGTCCATCGCTTCCGACGTTCCCGGATACTGCGGCGGCCGCGGAGCGGCCTCGTCGTTCTTGCGCGTACGCATGTCGTTCAGCTCCCCAGCCGGGCGGACGGTTCGTCCATTCCGGCGAATTGCGCTCCCTCGACCCAGGCGATGGCGCCCGTCGGACAGCGCTTGATGGCTTCGATGCTCTCGAGATGAACCAGGTCGTAGTCGATCACCGGCAGCCGCCCGCCCATCTGCATGGTGATGAGCCCCGGCTCCGCGTCCGCGGCGCAGCGCCCGCAGGCGTTGCAGGCCACCGCGCAGGCGGCCGTCGCGACCACCCCTTCCAGCAGGCTCTTGCACTGCACCAGCAGGTGCGCTTCCAGCGGCAGGATGGTGAAGAGCCCCTGCGGGCAGGCGCTGACGCAGTCGCCGCAGGCCGTGCACATGTCGGGGTCGACGAGCGGCAACCCCGTTCTGCTCATGTAGATGGCGTCAAAGCTGCAGGCCACGGCGCAATCGGCCATGCCCACGCAGCCCCAGGAGCAGGCCTTGCCCCCGCCGCTCACCGCCAGGGCGGCGGCGCAGCTCTCGACGCCCCGGTACTCCACCCGGCGCTGGGCCACGTCGGTCCCGCCCGCGCACAGCAGCCGGGCGACCCGCTTCTGCGCCTCACCCGCATCGATGCCCAGGAATGCCGCTATGGACTCGCGCCCATCTTCCGAAGACACCGTGCACGAGGCCGGCTTGGCCCGCCGCAGCACGATCTGCTCGGCCAGTCCACGACAGCCCGGAAAACCGCACGCCCCGCAGTTGGCGCCGGGCAGCATGGCCACGATCTCGTCGATACGCGGATCCTCCCAGACCCGCAACTTGATACTGCACAGCGATATAACGATGGCCAGGACAGCGGAAATGCCTGACAGAATCCCGACCCCGATCAGGATCGTTTGCACGGCTTCAGCTCCTCACATCCCCGGTACGGCGGCCTGCTGTAGCAGCCAGGCCGCGAGCTTGTCCGCCAGCGTCGGTCCCACGGGGGCCGGCCCGCCATCCAGCGCCAGGAGCGCCGGGGCGTTCACACGGGCGAGCGAAGCGAGCTGGCGCAGCTCCTCGACCTGCTGCGCCGCGGTGTAACGGCCGAGCGCCTGCTTGGGCTCCTCGGCCGGCAGCGTGCCCACCGACAGCCGCGCCGGCAGCGTCGAGCCGGCGGCGGGGTCGTGGACGAACTGGACGGCGCCCTGGGCGATGACGGCGCCGACCGCCGCGCCGGCGACCGTGGACAGCCCCTTGAGGCCGCCCGCGTCCGACGCCTGGATCACGAACACTCCGGGCGTGATCAGCCGGACCAGCGCCGCCGGCGGGGCCGGCGTGCGCACGACCAGCACGATCTTCTGGCTGCCCAGCAGCAGCTCCGCCAGGCCGCCCACCTGCAGGTCGGCCCCCGCCATGGCCAGCACCAGCGGCGGCGCGAGCTCGCGCTCCGCCCGCGTCCAGAGCGCCGGCGGGAAGCTCTCAAGGTAAGCGGCGTGATCCGTCTCGCGGAAGCGCCCCCCCCGCACCAGCTCCACCACGCGGGCGGCGCCGAAGGCGCGGCCGGCGCGGGCCAGCGCCGCGTTGGCGGCATTGCGCAGGTCGGCCCCCGCGGGCACGTCCGCCTGGAAGTACCGGTCGTCCGCGCCGGCGGCCTCGCCCAGCACGGCCTGGGCGCGACCGAGCCATTCCAGGGCGCTGGCGTCCAGCGGCTCGGCGCCGCCGAAAAGCGCGCCGAAGCGGGAGGTATCGATGCGCCCGGTGGCGAAGGGGCCCAGCTCGCGGGCGGCGCGCTCGGCGGCGCCGTCGGCCGGCGCGCGATGCGCCGCCACGAAGCCGCGCACCTCCTCCGCCGCCGCGGCCACGGCCGCGCGGAACGTCTCGCGCGCGCCGGCCAGCGCCTCCAGCGCCTGCGGGACCCGGTCGTCAGACGGCATAGCGGTCGAGCTCCTCGTTCATGAGCCGGATCTTCTCCTCCACCGTGCGCTGCGGCAGCGCCCGGATCAGGTCGTAGCGCGGCCGCGATTCATCCTGGAAGAAGATCCCCAGCCGGATCACGTCCGAGGCCTCCGCCAGTCGCCGCGCCTCGTCCAGGTCGCGCGGGTCGTGACGCCGCTGATTCGTGTAGAGCCTGTCCAGCTCCGGCACCGTGAGGCCGTTCTCGTGCACCAGCAGCTCAACGATGGACGGCTTGCGCACGGCCTCCTTGTAGATCGAGTCCGTGTACTGCGGGCAGCGCTGGAGGATGCGGACGAAGGAGAAGCCCTTGTGGTGGTAGGCCGCGCGCAGGGTGGCGTAGAGGTGTGCGGGCACCCACTCGGCGGTCTGCGCCACGAAGGAGGCATTGGTGACCCCCAGCGTCGCCTGGATCGGGTCCAGCGCCGGCAGCCAGCTCCCCCGGGGCGCGGTGTTGCTGGCGAAGCCCTGCGGCGTGGTCGGCGAGCTCTGCTTCTTGGTCAGACCGTAGATGTTGTTGTCCATCAACAGCGCCGTCACGTCGATGTTGTAGCGGATCATGTGCAGCCAGTGCGCGGCACCGATGCTGGTGCAGTCGCCGTCGCCCATGGCGACGAAGACCGTCAGCTCCGGCCGGCTCAGCTTCACGCCCGTCGCCACCGGCAGCGCGCGGCCATGGATGCCGTGGAAGCCGTAGGCCTTCATGTAGTGCGGGAAGCGGCTGGAGCAGCCGATCCCCGAGACGAAGACCGTCGTCTCGGGGACGAACTGCTCCGCCACCGCCAGCCGTTGCATGGCGGTCAGCACGGAGAGGTCGCCGCAGCCCGGGCACCAGCGCGGCTCCGCGCCCTCCCAGTCGTGCAGATCGAAGACGCGGTCGTCCTCTTCCGCGCCCGTCCAGAGCAGCGAGCAGCCCGCACTCACCTGGCACCTCCCTGGGGAACGTTGGCGCGGATCACATCGACCAGCGTGGCGGGCCTGAGCGGCTCGCCCAGCACCCGGGTCCAGCAGTCCACGTCCACCAGCGTGCTGGCGCGCAGCAGGAAGGAGAGCTGGCCCCGTCGCCGATTCTCCTCGGTGATGTACGGCGCCGTCGGGTCGTCGCTGTAGTTGATCTCGACCGTCATGACCTTCTTGAACTTCGAGAAGATCTGCTTCAGACCCGGCTGCAGGGGCGAGAGGAAGCTCAGGTGGGTCGAGGAGACCGACAGCCCCTCTCCTCGCGCCTGCTCCACCGCCTCCTCGATCGCGCCGCGCGTGCTGCCCCAGCCCACCAGCAGCAGGTCGCCGCCGTCCGCGTCGCCCGTCACCACGGGCGGCTGCAGCATCTCCTGCAGCACCGCCAGCTTGCGGGAGCGCATCGCCGAGCTGTGCTGGTACATCTTCTGGTCATACGTCAGCTTGCCGTTCTCGTCGTGGTGCAGCCCCGTCACGATGTGCATCCCCCCGGGCTGCCCCGGAATGAAGCGCTGCGACAGCCCCGTGCGCGCATCCCAATCGAACGGCCGCAGCCCTTCCGGCACGGGCGACTGGTCCGGCGGCGGCGAGAACCACTCGGGCCGCGGCTCCGGGCGCGGGAACGGCTGGACCCCCGTGGCCAGGTTCGCGTCCGAGAGCACCAGCACCGGCACGCGGAACGCATCCGCGATCCGCCGCGCCGTGATCATGACGTGGAAGCACTCCTCGATCGTCGCCGGCGCCAGCACCACCTTGGGCGTGTCCCCCGGCTGGCCGAACACAGCCGCCAGCAGGTCCGACTGCTCCACCTTCGTCGGCAGTCCCGTGCTCGGGCCGCCCCGCTGCACGTCCACGATCACCAGCGGCACCTCGATCATCGTCGCCAGCCCGATGAACTCCGTTTTCAGCGCCAGCCCCGGACCCGAGGTGATGGTGAAGGCGCACTTGCCGGCGTACGACGCACCGATGGCGACGCCAATGGCCGCGATCTCGTCCTCCGCCTGGTGCACCACCCCGCCGTAGCTCTCGAACACGTCGCTCAGGTGGTGCGACACCGACGTCGCCGGCGTGATCGGGTACATCGCCGCCAGCTCCATCCCCGAGGCGATCCCGCCCAGCGCCAGCGCCTGGTTGCCGTTCATCACCACCATCGCCTGGCCTACCGGCGCCGCCGGAACCTGGATGCGGAAGTCCAGGTGCTCCGACGCCCACTTCACCCCCAGATCCAGCAGCGCGATGTTCGCCTCGTAGACCTCCGCCGACTTCTTGCGGAAGGTGTACGCGATCTGCTCACGCACCAGCTCCAGGTCCCGGTCGTAGATCCAGGCCAGCAGACCCAGCGCGAACATGTTCTTGCCCTTCCGCGCGTTCTCCACCACGGTCAGGCACTGCTCCTCCATCGGGACTTCGATCACCCGGTAGTGCGCCGTGGCCAGCTGCGCCATCGCCGAAGCCCACGCCTTCCGGATGTCCTCATCCTCGTGCGTCGCCCACATGTTCTCGACCAGGATCACCGCGTCGTCCGCGAACGCCCCGATCTCGTGCCGCGACAGCAGAACCTGCTCGTTGAACGCCACCACCAGGTTCGTCCGGTCACCCCAGTTCGTCACCTGCGCCGAGGAGATCCGGATCCGGTTCCCGCTCGCGCCCGCCGGCGTCCGCGCCGGCGGCTGGATCTCCGCCGGGATGATCTCCACCGTCCAGGCGCCGTTCCCCATCTTCGCCGACACCGTCCCGAACGCCTGACCGCACTTCTGCGCGCCCTCGCCCGAGTCCGAGAGGATCTCGACCGTGTGCTCGCTGCAGCGGTGCACGACCGGCTCCGCGCCGCTCGTATCCGCCTCCGCAGCCGCCACCCCGGCCTCCGCCTTGATCGTCGTCACCATTCCACCTCTCACCTCGATGGATCACGGGCCGCCGGCGCTGCCCCGACACTCCACCCCGACTTTAGCGCAACCTACCGGACCGCCCTCCCGGCTACCGTAGGGGGAAGGTTGAAGCAGCGAGGGAATTCGCCCCATACCGTGGGTAGATTTCCTGACACCCCAATTGGGGGAGCACGAGAACGGGACACGTGCGGGAGCAGGTGGACGTGCAGGAGGAGGGGGGGTCGGAGGAGGAGCATGAGTAGGAGGACGAGGACGGCGACGGGTACGGATCCGAATCCGGGTAGGAGGGGGCAAGCAGGAGCAGGAGGGGGGAGGCGGAATCGGTACAGGCGTTGCACAGGAGGGCGCAGGCGCTCGCAGGGCGCCGCCGCAAATTCGCGTGAAATCGCGCTTTTCTTCCGCAATCGCGCGCGACCCCGGGGCAAGGTGTCCCGGCTGGGGCCAGGACCTGGGGCGAATCGCCCAAGAGGGAGATCGTTATGAGGACCAAGCGAGCCTTCTGCTCCGCGCGCGACCAGGATATCACGGTGGCGTGGCCGGACGCTCCGCTGCACCCGGGACAGGCGATGGCTGCGGAGGCGCCGGAGCCGCTATGCCTGGAGCTGGGGGAGCGGTGCACGGGGGACATGTGCCCGATCTTCCGGATTCCGCGGGTGGAGCTGGCGGTGCGGCTGGCGCAGGCGGGGCTGGACGGACCGGACTCCTTGCGCACGCGCGAGGGGGATTGCCTGGGCTGCGGCCGACACGTGGAGCTGAAGATCGTGGACCCGGGGTACGGCTGGTGTCCGGACTGCCACACGGTGCAGCCGTTGAGCGTGCCGCCGGAGGAAGAGGACAAGGCGCTGGCTGGCGCGTAGCCGCCGGGCCGCCGCCGAGCACCGAGGGCCGCCGGGGATCACTCCGGCGGCCCTCTTCGTTATGGTGCCATCCTCGGGCGACCAGGGCGGCCCGACGCTCATCTCACACTAAGCCGCGAACACGTCGAAGCCAGCCATTCCGGGCAACCGCACACCGTTTTCACGCGAAGACGCGAAGACGCGAAGCGGCGACACCTCAGGCGGGCCCGGCGTCCGAGACGACGATTGTCTGTTTCTAAACAACAACAACAGCATGCGGCGACCGGGGGTCTCCGGCTCTGCCGGGCGCGCCCAGTACCCGGGAAAGAAACCAAAAGAAAGAAATGTCTGCATGGCCGGGATGCGGCGCTCAGGCGGGCGGCATTTCTTCGCGTCTTCGCGTCTTCGCGTCTTCGCGTCTTAGCGAGAGATGATGTTGCTGGCCGAGCCGGGACGCCGCGGAGTGCCGACGTCGCCGGACTTTGGCAGTCGTCGTGCCTTGGTGCGAGATGAGCGCAGGGACGCCCGAGTCGCCGGCCGAACGCGATGGCTTGCGGCAGGTGGGGCGCGGTGCGGAGATTGGCGCGGCGAGCGACGGTACCCCCGAACAGCACGGAAGGGCGCCATGAGCGAACGGGAGGAGCAGGGGCTGAGCCGGCGGACGTTCCTGCAGTATGGCGCGGCGGGCGCGCTGGGGCTGGCACTGGATGGGCCGGCGGTCCGGCTGGGTCCGGTGCCCGCGGCAGGGCAAGGGCCCGTGGCGGTGTCGTCGCCAGGAGGACAGCAGCTGGAGGAGGCCACGGTCGCGGAGCTGCAGGAGGGGATGCGGACGGGGCGACTCACGTCGCGCAGCGTGACGGAGTACTACCTGGGGCGCATCCACCAGCTCGATCCGAAGCTGCGCGCGGTGCTGGAGACGAACCCGGAGGCGGTGTCGATCGCCGAGGCGCTGGACGCGGAGCGGAAGGCGGGCAAGGTGCGGGGCCCGCTGCACGGCATCCCGGTGCTGATCAAGGACAACATCGATACGGCCGACCGGATGGCCACGACGGCGGGTTCGCTGGCGCTGGTGGGCGCGCGGCCGAAGCAGGACTCGCACGTGGCGGAGCGACTGCGGGCGGCGGGCGCCGTCATCCTGGGCAAGACCAACCTGAGCGAGTGGGCCAACTTCCGCTCCTCGCACTCCTCGAGCGGCTGGAGCGGCCGGGGAGGGCAGTGTGCCAATCCGTACGCGCTGGACCGCTCGCCCTGCGGCTCGTCCTCGGGGAGCGGCGCCGCCGTGGCGGCGGGCTTCGCCGCGCTGGCGGTGGGCACGGAGACGGACGGGTCGATCGTGTGCCCGTCGTCGGCGAATTCGGTGGTGGGGATCAAGCCGACGGTGGGGCTGGTGAGCCGGTCGGGGATCGTGCCCATCGCGCACTCGCAGGACACGGCGGGCCCCATGGCGCGGACCGTGGCGGACGCGGCCGCGCTTCTGGGCGCGCTAGCCGGGCCGGACCCACGGGACGTCGCGACGGCGGAGGCGCGCGCACACATCGAGGCCGACTACACGAAGTACCTGGATGCGGGCGGTCTGAAGGGCGCGCGCATCGGGGTGGCGCGCAAGAAGCTCTTCGGCAGCAGCACGCACGGGGACCGGCTGGCGGAAGAGGCGATCGCCGCCATGAAGGCGGCGGGGGCCGTCATCGTGGACCCGGCGGACATCCCGCACCTGGGCGAATACGACGACAGCGAGTTCGACGTCCTGCTCTACGAGTTCAAGGCGGACCTGAACGCGTACCTGGCGTCCCGGGCGGAGTCGCCCATCCGTTCGCTGGCGGACGCGATCCGCTTCAACGACGAGCATGCCGCGCAGGAGATGCCGTACTTCGGGCAGGAGATCTTCCTGCAGGCGCAGAAGAAGGGCCCGCTCACCGAGCCGAAGTACCGGGCGGCGCTGGCGAAGGGCCACCGGCTGTCGCGGACGCAGGGCATCGACGCGGTCATGACGCGCCACCGGCTGGACGCGCTGGTGGCGCCGACGGGCGGCCCGGCCTGGGTGATCGACCTTGTGGACAGCGATCACTTCGTGGGCGGCTCCACCTCGACGCCGGCCGCCGTGGCCGGCTACCCGCACATCACCGTGCCGGCGGGCTACGCCTTCGGGGTACCGGTCGGCATGTCGTTCATTGGCCGGGCCTGGAGCGAACCCACACTCATCCGGCTGGCCTACGCCTACGAGCAGGCGACGAAGCTACGCCGGCCGCCGCGCTTCCTGGAGACGGCCGAGCTGGGCCGGCGCTGACGGCCGGGTGGAAGATCGACCTTGACTTCGGGGCCCTCCGACCCCCCGATTAGAGGCGCTCCCCATAGCGCGAAGGAAAGAGGCGATGGCCGCCCTGGAACGTACCCGTGTGATCCAGCACGCGGGCAAGCCGGTCGTGCTGTTCGACTACACTGGCCTGACGGACGAGGCCGAGGCCCTGGGCGAGATCGAGAAGTCGCGCCGATTCATCGCCGGCCAGCGGCCCGAGGGCTCGCTGCTCCTGGTCACTGACGGCAGCGGTGGGCGCTTCACCACGCCCATCCTGGAATCGCTCAAGCAGCTCGCCGCCCACAACAAGCCGTACGTCAAGGCCTCCGCCGCCGTCTCGGATTCCGGGCTGCACCGGGTTGTCATCTCCTCGATCGCGGTCTTCACCGGGAGGCGGCTGCCCATCTTCGCCACCCGGCAGCAAGCCCTGGAATGGGTTGTCAACCAGTGAGGACGACGGCCATGGAACGGACTCGATTCGTCGAGCACGGCGGCCAGCGGATCGTGCTGCTCGACTACACTGATCTCACCGTTGAAGCCGAGACGCTCCGCGCGATCGAGCAGTCGCGGCGCTTCATCGCCGGCCAGCGGGCGGACGCGTCGCTGCTCACGTGCACGGATGCCAGCGGAGCCCACTACACCGCCCGGGTCATGGAGGCGGTCAAGGCGCTGGCCGCGCACAACAAGCCCTACGTCAAGGCTGGCGCCACCGTCTCGAACAGCCGGATGACCCGGGTCGTGATCGCGGCCGTGGCGGTGTTCACCGGCCGTACGCTCCCGGTCTTCGCCACCCGGCAGGAAGCGCTGGACTGGCTCGTGGCCCGGTAGCGGCGGCCTGCACCGCTTTGGGCCGGGTGTCCCGGCGAGCGGATCACTCGACGGGAATGGAAGTGATGTAAGCCCATGGAACGGACACGCTTCATCGAGCACAACGGCCGCCGCATCGTGCTGGTGGACCTTTCGGGCCTCGGCAAGGAAGAGGAAAGCCTGGCGGAGATCGAGAAGGCGCGCCGGTTCTTCGCCACGCAGCAGCCGAACGGCTCCCTCCTCACCGTCACGGATGGCACCGGCGCCCACTACACAACCCGCATCATGGACGCGCTCAAGAAGCTCGCGGCGCACAACAAGCCCTACGTGAAAGCCGCCTGCGCCGTCACCGACACCCGGCTGCACCGCGTCGTCATCACGGCGGTCGCCATCTTCACGGGCCGCCACCTCCCGGTGTTCGCCTCCCGCGAGGAAGCGCTGCGTTGGCTCGACGGGCAATGAGCTGCAGCCGCGGCGCGCGGCGACTCCGTCCGACGGGAAAACGCCGAGGGGCCCCCGGGAGCATGCTCCCCGGGGGCCCCTCTCGGTCCGCTAGTGGTGCCCGCGGATCTTGTTCCGCATGTGGCGCTTCTTGCTCCCCATCTTCCTGCGGCCGCGATGCTTCCTCGGATAGCTCATGGCGCGCCTCCGTTCGGGATCGGAGCCGATGCTGGCAGGGACTTTCGCGGCAGGCGCCGTGCCGCATCGCGCGCGTGGCGCGCGAGGCGAGGCGGCGGCGGCCCGAGCGGCTCAGAATGGCTGTCCCAGCGAGAACTGCAGCTGGATCCGCCGTCGGAGCCGGGTGAAGGCGCCGCCGCCCCCGCCGCCATACGGGTCGTATAGGGCCTCACCGATGTTCAGGAACGTCCCATCGGACCGCGACGCCAGCAGCGGGTAGGCCACGGTGCGGGTCGGGTCGTAGCCCAGGTCGAAGCGCACCGGACCGAGCGGCGAAAGGAAGCGGATGCCGATGCCCGGGGCGAGCATCGACTCGGCGGGTGCGACGTCCGAAGGCGCCCCGGCCAGGGCGCCGCCGTGCACGTAGCCGTAGTCGAGGAAGGCCGCGAGCTGCAGGGAGCCGGAGACCCAGGCCCGCGCCTCGAGGCCGGTCTCCAGCAGCCGGTCGCCGCCCGTGGCGCGCACCAGGACCTGGTCCGGGTGAACGGTGACGCCGGGGCAGCCACCGGTCCGGGACGCGCAGCCGAGAGCGGCGAGCTGGGAGGAGTCCGCCAGCAGGAAGCGGGGCCCGAGCAGGTTCTGCTGCGCTCCGCGCACGCCATCGGGGCCGCCGCCGAAGAGCCGGAGCTGCGGCGGGAGCGTGTCGCCGAAGTCGGCGAGGGCGCCGGCGCGCACGCGGGCGGCGATCTCGATGCGGCGGCCCAGCAGCCGGGTCACGGCTGCCGTCGCCTCGACACGGGCGAAGCGGGCGTCCGAGAGCGTGGCGGGCGCGGCGCCGGAGAGGGCGGCGCCGGCGGTATAGAGCCAGCGCGGGGGCGCGGCCGCCAGCGCGGCCAGGGCCGCGTTGCGCGGTCCCTGCAGGCGGCGGGCGTGGGCGGGCGGGGCCCAGGTCAGCTGGAGTCCCAGCGGCGCGAGCGTGGTCGTGGACTGGAGCGCGTCCAGCCGGGGGCCGGCGCACACGCCGAAGAGGGCGCAGAAGAAGGGAGCGCCGGCGGTGCTGGCGGTGCGGGAGGGGGTATAGGAGAGCACGGCCTCGAGCCCGGGGCGAAGGCTCCGGTCCAGAGAGATGCGCGCGTCCACGCCGCGCTGGATGTAGGCGCCGGGGGCCGACTGGCGGGCATATCCGGCCGAGAGCAGCAGCCAGCTGTCGGCGCCGACGGGCTCGCGCCAGTCGGCGCGGGCGAAGTAGTCGGGATCGGCGAAGGGCCCCTGCGCGGCCGAGGTGCAGGGGAAGCCGCCCAGGCGTGACACGAGCAGGTTGGACGCCCCCGCCGCCAGCGTCACGACGCGCGGCTTACCGGCGAGATAACGGTCGGACCACCACGCCTGACCCGACAGGCAGGCGCTGGCCGAGATGCCGCCCGCGCCCTGCAGCGCGGCAATGCGCCCGGCGCTGACGGTCACGGCCACGTCCACGACGCTGTCCCCCTGCGCCCGCGGAGCCGGCAGCACCAGGGCCGTGTCGACGACCGGCACCCGGGCGAGCCGCTCGCGCGTCCGGTCCAGGGCGCCCGGATCGAAGCGGGCGCCTTCCCGCCACGCGACCCGCCGGCGGACCACGTTCTCCGAGAGCGGGGCCCGGGCCACGACCGTGGTCCGCCCGAACACGGCCACCGGACCGGGCTCGACCCGGAGCACCACGTCCGCCGCGTGCGCGGCGGCGGCCACGTCGCCCGAGGCTTCCACCTGTGCGAACGGCCGGCCGGCCCGGGAAAGGAGGGCCAGGATCACCCGCTGGGACTCGTCCAGCAGCACCGCACCGTAGGGGTGGCCCGGCCGCAATGGCAGCGGCGGCACCGTCACGCCCGTGCCCTCCAGCCCCTGCACGCGCAGCGACCGGACCAGGAGTGGGGCCCCCTCGGTGACGCGGAACACCACCCGGGCGCTCCGCGCGCTCCGGGGCACGATCTCGAAGTCGGCCCGGGCGTCCGGGTATCCCCAGTCGGCGTACAGCCGGCGCAGCGTGGTCGTGTCCCGGGCCACCGCCGCGGGGTCCAGCGGCGCCGGACGCCTGGCCCAGCCCGCGCCCAGCGCGCAGAACGGAGCCAGGACGAACGACCTGCATGGCCTGCCCCGCGTCTCCAGCACGGCCAGGACCAGGGCGTGGGGCAGCGCCCGCACACCCTCCAGCCGGATTTCCGCCACCTGGCGCCGCGCCGGCTCCTGTGCCGCCAGCGGCGTGCGAAGAGCGGCCAGGCAGCAGGCGGCAAGGAAGAGACGGGCGGAGCGTCGCATGCGCGGTTCGGGTTCGAGTGGCGGCGCTCCCCGGGGGGTTCCCCTGCCAGCGTCACGTTCCGTTTCGCCGGGCCGCAAATATTTCCCGCGATCGGCCCGTGCACGCGGGTGGGCGCAGAGGGTCCCTCCGGTGTAACGTCTGGCCCTGTCACGAGATTCACGCACCTGCCCTGGCGGCTCGGATCCTGCCTCCTGGCGGGGTGCGCCCGTCAGCCGAAAGGGGGAGGAAGCCGGGCGCTCTCGCAGGGCCTGACAGCTGCCCTGCACTTCCGCGACGCCGTCCGGGCGGTGCCCGCCAGTCCGCGTGAAAGCCGCGGATCGAGCTACCGCCGCCCGAACGGCGCGCGCTTTTGTCGCGCTAGGCGTTGACCAGCGCCGGGTGCGTGATCTCGATGCCGAGCACCTCGATGAAGCGCGCCAGCCACTCGGGGTGCCCGGGCCAGGCAGGCGAGGTCACCAGCTTCCCGTGGACGTGGGCCCGGTCGGCCGGGAGATCGATGAAGGTGGCGCCCGCGGCCGTCACCTCCGGACCGCACGCCGGGTAGCCCGTCGCCTCCTTCCCCCGCAGCACGCCCGCCGCCGCGAGCAGCTGCACGCCGTGGCAGATGGCGGCGATGGGCTTCCCCGCATCGTTGAAGTGGCGCACGATCTCCAGCACGCGCGGGTTCAGGCGGATGTACTCGGGGGCCCGCCCGCCGGGGACGACCAGGGCATCGTAGGCTTCGGGCTCGACGTCGTCGAAGCTGGCGTTCAGGGCGAAATTGTGACCCGGCTTCTCGCTGTACGTCTGGTCGCCCTCGAAATCGTGCACGGCCGTGCGTACGCTCTGGCCGCGCTTCTTTCCCGGACACACGGCGTGCACCTCCAGGCCGACCGCCTGCAGCGCCTGGAAGGGCACCATGACCTCGTAGTCTTCGACGAAGTCGCCAACCAGCATCAGGATCTTCGCGGGCATGTGAGCCTCCGGGTTGAGTTTGCGGGCGCGCCGGCCGAAGCGGCGCCAGGCCGGCGCGGGAGCGGGAGCGACCGTCCGCCAGCTTACGGGAGCCTACCCCCGGACGCAATGGCCCGCCGACGCCGCCGACCACTCGCGCCGGGGGGAGCGAGCCCGTCCTCACCGCTCACGACGGAGCCCCGGACGCCGCAGGGCGCCCGGGGCTCTCTCACGTCAGGCGACGCCGGCGCCTACCGGTCGTCCTCCTCCTCCTGCTCGGTGGCGATCGCGGGCGCGGTGGGGCCGCGCTCGACGCGCAGGGTGGTGGTCACGGTCTTTCCGCCCACGATCAGCGCGACGGTGTAGTCGCCGGCCGGGGCGAGGGGTGGCCCCTGCCGGCCGCCGCCGCCGCCGAAGCCGCCCAGGCTGCTGCCGGGCGGGAGCACCGGGCGGATCAGCTCGGCGATCTGGCGGGCGGCTTCCCCGCCCTGCTGCGTCCCTTCCTGCGCCTCGCCGCCCTCGCCCCGGCCCTCGGCCTGGGTGGGCGCGCCGGGCGCACCCGGCGCCGCGGGCGCGGCCCCCGGCCCGCGCCGCCCGGTG
>JADGQX010000239.1 GCA_017881445.1 Gemmatimonadota bacterium
CGGCGGCGGGCTGCTGCTGGCCCGTATCCTCGGCCCGGGGCGCTACGGCCTCTACGCCGCCGCCGTCGGCATCTTCGGCTACATCCAGCTCGTGAGCAGCTGGGGCATCAGCATCTTCCTCATCCGCCACGAGGGCGAGGACCGCCGGGAGCTGCTGGACCAGGCGAGCACGCTGCTACTGCTGTTCGCCCTGGCGGGCGCCGTGGTCGGCCTGGCGGCCAGCCCGCTGCTCGAGCGCTGGACCCGGCTCCCCGGTCTGGCCGCGCTCTGCGCGGTCCTGCTGGCGGGGCTCCCGCTCCAGGCCGTCGCCAGCGTGCCGCTGGCCGGCTTCGAGCGCGCCCTCGACTTCCGGCGTGTCGCCTGGGTCGAGCTGGCGGCGCAGGCCACCTTCTTCCTGCTGGCGCTGCCGCTGGCGCTCCTGGGCTGGGGCGCCTGGGCACCCGTCGTCGGCTGGCTGGGGCAGCAGCTCGTGCTGGCCGTGCTCTGCTTCGCGGCCTCCCACTACCGCCCGCGCTGGCACTGGGAGGCCACCCTGGTGCGCGAGATCCTCGGCTACGGTCTCGGCTACTCCGCCTCGATCTGGATCTGGCAGCTCCGCCGGCTGGTCAACCCCCTGGTCGTCGGCCGGCTGCTGGGCGCGCAGGCTGTGGGCGTCGTCGCCCTCGCCGCGCAGATGGTGTTGCACCTGGGGTTCATCGCCACGGTCAGTGCGCGCCTCTCGACCTCTGCGCTCGCTCGCGTCCAGGGCGACGCCACCCGTCTGACCCGCGCCGTGAGCGAGGGAATGCGCCTGCAGGTCGCGGCGGTCGCCCTGCCCCTGGTGCTGTTCGCCTGGCTCGGCCAGCCCGTGATCACGCACCTGTTCGGCGTCGCCTGGCTGCCGGTCCTGGTGGTGTATCCGTTCATCGCCCTGGGCACCCTCACCAATTCGCTGTTCAACCTGCATTCCTCGGCACTCTACGTCCGGCGCCTGAACTGGGATGTGGCGGTCTTCCACTCCGTACACGTGCTGCTGTTCGCCGGCGCCACGATCGCGCTGATTCCGCGACTCGGCCTCGTCGGCTACGGCTGGGCGGAGGTCGTCGCCCTGGCCAGCTACCTGGCACTGCACCTGTCCGTGAGCGCGCGCATCGGCAGGCTGCGCTACCGCGAGGCGCTGGCGCTCTGGGGCGCGTTCGGCCTCGCGCTCTGGTGGCAGCCGCTGGGGTGGATCAGCCTGGGCGGCCTGGTGCTGCTCGCGCTCCTGCCCTACACCTGGCGCGAGGCCGCAGCGCTCTGGAGCGGCATCCGGGCATGGGCGGTATGAGAGTCGCCCTGCTGACCAACTTCGTCGCACCCTACCGGGTCCCGCTCTTCCAGGCCCTGGCGCAGCGCGTCGGCACCCTGCGCATCTTCGTCTCCACCCGAATGGAGGCCAACCGCGACTGGCCGGCGAGCTGGGAGGATCTCGACGTCGTGGTCCAGCGCACGCTGACGCTGGGACGGACCTGGCGCCATCCTGACGGTTTCTCCGAGCGCGTGGCGCTGCACCTGCCCTACGACACGCGGGCCGAGCTGACGCGCTTCCGGCCGGACGCCCTGATCACGGGAGAGTTCGGGCTGCGCTCGCTTTCCGCGCTGGGCTACGCCCGGCGCGAGCACTGCCCGGCGCTGCTCTGGGCGACGGTGTCCGAGCGCACGGAAGCCGGGCGCGGCGCCGTGCGCCACCTGCTGCGGCGGCACCTGCTGCG
This sequence comes from Gemmatimonadota bacterium, assembly GCA_017881445.1. GTDB lineage: Bacteria > Gemmatimonadota > Gemmatimonadetes > Longimicrobiales > RSA9 > JADGQX01. The sequence continues at coordinate 1,731 of JADGQX010000239.1, forward strand.
CCGGGTCGATGGGGTGATCGTCAACGGCGAGAGCGGCGCCCGCTACATCCGCCGCTTCGGCGTGCCCGAGGACCGTATCTTTCGCGTGCAGCAGCCCGTCGCGGTCTCCACTTTCGACGCTGCCCCCGGGACGCGCGCGCCGGGCGATGCCTGGACGCTGCTCTCCGTTGGCCAGCTCACGGAGCGAAAGGGGCTAACCCTGCTGCTGGCGGCGGCGGCCCGTTGGGCCGACCGCCATCCGCACCGGCGCCTGCGCCTGGTCATCGCGGGCATGGGTCCGCTGCGCCCAGCGCTGGAGACCGCGCGCCGGCCACCCAACATGGAGCTGTCGCTGCTGAGCTCCCTGCCGTACCATGAGATGCCGGCAGTGTATGCGCGGGCGGGGATCCTCGCCTTTCCCTCCCTCGCCGACGAATGGGGGCTCGTGGTCAACGAGGCGCTGGCATCCGGCCTGCCCGTGCTCGGCAGCGTGCACGCCCAGGCCGTCGAGGAGCTGGTCCAGGAGGGCCGCACCGGCTGGCTCTTCCGGCCGGAACAGCCCGAAGCCTTCGACCGGGCCCTCGAGCGGGCCCTGGACACGCCCGCCGGGGTGCTCGAGGGGATGCGGCAGGCGGCCCGCGCCCGCATCAGTACGCTCACACCGGAGTCGGCCGCGGACCGCATCGCGGCGGCGCTCCGGCTCGTCTGTCCCGAGCCCGTCATGGAACGCCGATGAGACGCCCGTTGCTTTCCTTCCTGGCCGCAGTCGCCGTCGCCTCCTGCAGCGGCGACGTCTCCGGTCCCGCGTCCGGGGGGAACACTCCCGTCTTCTTAGCCCTGAGCGCCGGCGGCGCCCACGCTTGCGCCGTGGCCACGGACGGGGCCGCCTATTGCTGGGGCAATGGGTCCGACGGGGAACTCGGCCAGGGGCAGAAGCTCAGCAGCTCGACGCCGGTCCGCGTGGTCGGCAACGTCCTCTTCCGCACGATCACCGCAGGCGACAGCCACACCTGCGGCCTGGCGCAGGACAGCACGGCCTGGTGCTGGGGCTGGAACGTATACTACCAGCGCGGCAACGCGGTGGACCCCGCGGAGGCCGCGCCGGTGCAGGTCACGGGCAAGCGCGCCTTCGCCTCCATCGAGGCCGGCAGTCAGCACACCTGCGCCCTGACGGCCGACGGCCGCGCCTTCTGCTGGGGGTACAACCGCTTCGGCCAGCTCGGCGAGGGCACGACCAACACCAGCATCGAGCCGCAGGCCGTACTCGGAGGGCTGCGCTTCCGCCAGATCTCCGCCGGCTGGATGCACAGTTGCGCCGTCGCCACCGATGGCCGCGCCTACTGCTGGGGTTCCAACTCCCAGGGGCAGCTCGGCAGCCCCATCGACAGCACGCTCAACGCCCGGGTACCTCTCCCGGTCCAGGGGGCCACGCGCTTCACCGCCGTCAGCGCAGGCTACAACCATTCCTGCGGCGTGGGCACGGACGGCAACGCCTACTGCTGGGGCGGGAACGAATACGGGCAGCTCGGGGACGGCAGCTACTACCGCTCGGGCTTACCGGCGGTGACGACGCCCGAGAGAGTCGCCGGTGCCTCCGGCTTCTCCACGGTCAGCGCCGGGACGTATTACACCTGCGGCACCTCCGCCGGCCTGGGCCGCTGCTGGGGGCATGGGCTGGACGGTCAGCTCGGCAACGGCAACACCCTGGACGAGTTCCTTCCCCAGACCGTCCACCTCCAGCCAACGGGTGGCAACGGCAGCGATCTGCTGCAGTTCCAATCGATGGCGGGGGGTCCGGCTCGCTACGCCTGCGGTCTCAGCATCGACGGCGCTGGCTACTGCTGGGGCACCGGCGACCTGGGCAACGGAGAGAACGCGTTCTCGACGCTGCCCGTCCGCGTCGACATCCGCTAGGGCCTCGGCCGATCGCCGCCGCTAGCCGGTGGGGCAGCCTCCCGCGCTCCGCCGTGCGCAGACCCGCCGGGCGGGAGTGCCGGAACCGCGGCTCCTCGCGCACGGCGCCACGGCAGCCGCGGGGCGTAGGAGGCACGCAGGTCGATCTGCCAGTTCTGCTCCACCAGCGGGACCGCCGCCGGATCGGACAGGCGCAGGAAGTCGCGATTGTGGCGCTTGCTATACCCGGCGCTGGCTTCCAGCTCGAAGGCTCCGACCGCTGCCGCCTGGCGAAGCCCACCCGTCAGCTCCCAGTCGTGCCTCGACTCGCCGTAGCGGCGGGCAAAGCTCTCGTAGTACAGGTCGTCATCGTAACGCGCCCGCTCCAGCCACAGTCCCGTCATGCCGCGACCGTAGTGGAGATCCAGTCCGAGGGTCTCCCCATCGGAGCCGGGTCCGAGGGCCGCGCCGATGAGCTGTCCCTGCTGGGTCAGCCCCTGGATGACCGGGGAGTGCGTGTAGTAGGAGAAGAACCCCCGACCATCCCGCACGGGCGCGCCCATGCCCAGGTGCGTCAGCTCGCCGTAGAAGCGCAGTAGACGCGGCCCCATGCGCACCGCCTGGGTGAAGCCCAGACCATACGCCGGGGTCCAGGCAGGCTCCGCCAACAGGTCGTTGGGGTCGTAGGGCGTGTCCTCCCGGGCCCATTCGCCGTAAACCTCGAACCCGCTCTCCGGCAACACCCAGCGGGCATACAGCGCCCCGAGACCGTCCCCGCCCAGGTTCCCGCCACCGGCATAGAAGGCGCTGACCGGGAACGCCAGCCGAAACTCGTGCCCGAGCGATACGCCCCCGGGCGGAATGGTGTCCATGTACAGATAGGCGCCGCCCACCGTCAGGCCCGGGATCCAGCGCGGCATCCAGTCCGCGACCAGTGCGGAGAACAGGCGGCGGTCGTTGGCGGGGTTGCTGTCGAAGTAGGCGGACTCGGTGAGCCGGCCCCAGATCACCTGCGCCTCCAGGCGACCGATGGGCGTGGCGATCGGATGCGAGGTCCCCGCGAAGACGTGCCTGAAGCCCGGCGCCGTGCTGCTCATCATGAGCGGATTGATCTGGGACGGCCCGATCCAGACGTTCTCGGTCGACGCCCCCACCGCCAGACCGAATGCGTCCGCGCGCAGGTAGCTCTGCCCCGGGTCGAAGATGGTGTACGGAGACGCGCCGAAGCGCCGCGGCAAGTCGATGCCGGGCTTGTCGGCATAGCCAAAGGGCGAGCGGCCGGCCTGGGTCACCGCCGGAAAGTCGAAGGCGCGGTTGGATTCCCGGATGTAACGCGGCGCGAAAGCCGCCGACAGCCAGCGCCAGCGCGCGTGCAGCCCCCCGGACACCGCCAGCGTGGGGCCGACTCCCGCCCAGAGCGCGCCGTTGTTCCGATCCCTGGGGTAGGCGGTGTTCTGCACCAGCTCGCCCGTGATCGGCACGATGCGCAGGCGCAGCACGCCGCTGTCCACCGGTGCCGGGCTCAGCGCCCAGGCAAGCGCACCGGCGCGCTCGGCGCAGACCGGGACGTCGGCCTCCGCCGACGGCTCCCGCACGATCATGGGCATCACCGGCGCAGCGCCGGTGAGCTCCAGCAACCGCGCCACGTCCATGCGGAACCCGAAGAGATCGTCCACGTGCAGGCGTGCCGTAGGCGGGCACTCGCGCCGGGGCGCGGATCGCTCCGGCCCCCCCTGTGCGCGAGCCGCCGTCACACTCACCGCCCCCAGACACGCCAGCATTACCGTGATCCGAAGCATACCCTGACCAGGTTGAGGAATCTGCGACCTCGAGCCAACATCCAAGATGCGGCAAGGGGGCGGAACCACAAGCTCCGCCCCCCTTGCCCCGGATCGGCGACCCGCTATTCCGCCGCGACCGACCGCTGCCGCACGGACGGGCGGCCGATGCTGACGTACTCGAATCCGCGCTCCGCCATGCGGGCCGGCTCGAACAGGTTCCGCCCGTCCACGATCAGCGGCTGGCGCAGGAGCACCTTCAACCGGTCGAAATCCGGCCGCCGGTACGGCTGCCACTCCGTGAGGATCACCAGGGCATCGGCGTCCTTCGCCGCTTCGTAGTTGTTGGTGCAGTACGTGACGCGCTCGCCGATCTGCAGGCGTGCCTGCTTGATCGCCTCGGGATCGTGCGCCTGGACCTCGGCACCCGCCGCCAGCAGCCCCTCCACCACCACCAGCGACGGCGCCGCGCGCATGTCGTCGGTCTCCGGCTTGAAGGCCAGGCCCCAGAGGGCGATGCGCTTGCCCGAGAGATCCGGCCCCAGCCGCTCCAGCACCGCCACCAGCGGCAGTGTCTTCTGCACCTCGTTCACGTTTTCCACCGCCTCCAAAATCGAGGCGTCCACACCGTGCTGGCGCATGGTGCGCACCAGCGCCTTCACGTCCTTGGGAAAGCAGCTCCCGCCGTAGCCGCAGCCGGCGTAGAGGAAGGCGGGGCCGATGCGCTCGTCGGTGCCGATCCCCTGTCGCACCTGGTTCACGTCCGCACCCACTTCGTCGCACAGCCGGGCGACCATGTTCATGAACGAGATGCGCGTCGCCAGCATGGCGTTGGCGGCGTACTTCGTGATCTCGGCGCTGGCGATGTCCATGAAGATGACCGGGTGCCCGTTGCGCACGAACGGGGCGTACAGCTCCTCCAGTGCATCCTTGGCCACCTCGGAGTCGACGCCTACCACCACCCGGTCCGGCTTCATGAAATCCTCGACCGCCGCGCCCTCCTTCAGGAATTCCGGGTTCGAGCAGACGTGCACCGGGTGCCTGGCCCGCTTCTCGATCTCCGCGCGCACCTTTGTCGCCGTACCCACCGGCACCGTGCTCTTGGTGATGACGATCTTCTCGCCATTCATGTTCTCGCCGATGGTCGCCGCCACGGCCAGCACGTGCTGCAGGTCGGCGCTGCCGTCCTCACCCGGCGGCGTGCCCACCGCGATGAAGATGATGTCCGACTCCCGCACCGCCATGGCCACGTCGGTCGTGAAGGACAGGCGGCCCTCGGCCAGGTTGCGCTCCACCAGGCGGTCCAGCCCCGGCTCGTAGATCGGGATACTGCCGCCCTGGAGCTGCTCCACCTTGGCCGCGTCCACGTCCGCGCAGATCACGTCGTTCCCGGTCTCCGCCAGCCCGGCGCCGACCACCAATCCGACATACCCCGTGCCGACCACGGCGACGTTCATCGAGCCTCTCCACCTTTTCTCGGATTTCCGCTCCTGAGA
>JADGQX010000240.1 GCA_017881445.1 Gemmatimonadota bacterium
CGGCACGCCCCGCTCCACGGCGTAGGCGTACAGCCGCTCCCGCCCCTCCACGCACAGCGCCGCCTTCAGCGACCCCGGCCGGTAGTAGATCCCGGCGTGGATCACCCCGCTGCTGCGGCTGCTGGTGCCTCGCCCGTGCTTCCCTTCCCGCTCCAGCACCACCACCCAGTGCCCCGCGAGCGCCAGCGCCCGGGCGCAGGCCAGGCCTACCACCCCCGCGCCGATGACCACGACCGGGCGCCCGTCCCTGGAACCCATGCTCTCGACCTTTCTGGCCATTCCGTGCGCGCCGGCCGCCGCTCCATCGTGCCACCCATCGGATCGCATCCGAAAACGATCACCTGGAGGAGGCGTTGTCCAATCCGCGGCCACCATGTATCTTCATTGTAGATACGTCGCTCGCCGCGGAGGAGCCCATGCGCGTCCGGTTGCAGAAGTGGGGAAACAGTCTCGCCGTGCGCATTCCGCGCTCGTTCGCGGCGGAGACCGGGATGGCGGACCAGGGCGAGATCGAGATGTCGCTCGAAGACGGGGGGATCGTGCTCCGGCCGGTCCGTGCGCCAACCTATAGCCTCGACGAGCTGGTCGCCCGGATCACGCCCGACAACCGGCAGGGCGAGGTGGAGGCGGGTCCCGGCGCAGGCGGGGAGGCCTGGTGAGCGCCCGCGGCTTCGTTCCGGACCGCGGCGACGTCGTCTGGATCGACATGCAGCCGCAGGCAGGTCACGAGCAGTCCGGCCGGCGACCCGCCCTGGTCCTGTCCCCCGCCTCGTACAACGAGCGGGCCGGCCTCGCCTTGCTCTGCCCGATCACCAGCCAGGTGAAGGGCTATCCGTTCGAGGTCGCTCTCGCGCCCGGCGGCGGCGTGACCGGCGTCGTGCTGGCCGACCAGGTGCGCAGCCTCGACTGGCGCGCGCGCAACACGGACGCGGCGACCCGCGCGCCGGCGGCCGTGGTGAGCGACGTCCTGGCGAAGCTCTCGGTGCTGCTCGACGATACCGGCGGCTGAAGCCCCCACGTCGGACTCCTGCGGTTGCTCCCGCGTGGTGCTCATGACTATCTTGACCATGAGGACCATGATCCATGGGGGACCGATGAAGAAAGCCGTCTGGAGCGTGGCCGAGGCCAAGGCGCGGTTCAGTGAGGTGATCGCGCGCGCGAGCGAGGGCGAGCCGCAGACGATCACGCGCAACGGCCACACCGCGGCGGTGGTGGTGTCGGCGGACGAATGGGAGCGCAAGAGCCGGCGGACGGGCAGCCTGGCGGAATTCCTGGCGACGTCGCCGCTGCGCGGCTCGGGGCTGACCGTGGAGCGGGCGCAGGACCCGGCGCGCGACGCCGCCCCGGTCGCCCCGGACGTCCCGTGAGCTATCTCCTGGATACCAACGTGGTGTCGGAGTGGGTCAGACCCTCGCCCGACCCCGGCGTGGTCGCCTGGCTGGACCAGGTGGACGAGGACCGCGTCTTCCTGAGCGTGGTCACGATCGCCGAGCTGCGCCACGGCATCGAGCGTCTGCCCCCGGGCGCCCGGCGCGAGCGGCTGGCGGCGTGGCTGGACGAGGAGCTGCCGCGGCGCTTCGAGGCCCGCATTCTCCCGATCGACGAAGCGGTCGCGAACGCCTGGGGCCGCATCGTCGCCCGGGGCGAGGCGTCGGGGCGGCCGATGCACGCCATGGATGCCTTCCTCGCCGCCCTGGCCGAGACGCATGAGCTGACGCTCGTCACCCGCAACGCCGCCGACTTCTCGCTTCTGCGCCAGCCGGTCGAGAATCCCTGGTCGGCCGACTGATCTTCCGGCCGCCGCCCTCCCTACCAGACCGAGCGCGAGTAATGCTCGCGGATCCTGGGGTCCTTCGTCACGAGCGGCGCACCGCTCAGCGACGCCTGGGCGACGGACACCGCCAGATCCCTCGCTCATGCTGCCCCCGTTCCTGTTACGGATCCCCCTGCCTCGAGCGTCCTGTAATCATGAGAAGAGCCGTAGCGCGTTCGACCTTTGTGTGGGCCCTGCCCCTCGCCCTTGGTGCCTGTTCGGCGCACGGCCGCGGGCTGCCGCCCATCCCGGACGGCCCTGGCGGGCTCACGCGCGCGCAGCAGGTGGACCACGCGCTGGCGCGACTCACCTTCGGTGCCCGGCCCGGGGACTTCGACGCCGTGCGTCGCATGGGACTGGAGCGCTGGATCGAGCGCCAGCTCCACCCGGAGGGCATCCCCGACACGCTGGTCGGCCGGCTGCTCGCCCGCGACACGCTGCTCGCCCTGGATCCGGCCGAGCTGCTGGCGCGCGTGCCTGCGCCGGGCCGCCTGCGCCGCGCCTACGACCGCGAGCTGAGCGCTGCGGGCGTGCACCTGCCCGGCCAGGCCACGGACTCCGCCGTGCGCGCAGCGCTGCAACGGGACTCCGCGGACTACGTGCACCGCGTCGCGGACTCCTATCGCCTGAGCACCGCGCTGCAGCGGGAGCGGGTGCTGCGCGCCACCTTCAGCGAGCGCCAGCTGCAGGAGGTCATGACCGACTTCTGGGAGAACCACTTCTCGGTCTGGTACGGCAAGGGCGACGTCATGCGCTACGTGCTGCCGGCCTTCGACCGGGACGTGGTGCGCCCGCGCGCGCTGGGGAAGTTCCGGGAGCTGCTGGGCGCCGTCGCCCACAGCCCGGCCATGCTCTACTACCTGGACAACTGGCGCAACGGCGCGGACCGGGGCGAGCCCATCCTCGCCCGCCGGCGGGCGGGCCCGGGGCGCAACGAGAACTACGCCCGCGAGCTGATGGAGCTGCACACGCTGGGCGTCAATGGCGGCTACACGCAGCAGGACGTGATCGAGGTGGCGCGGGCCTTCTCGGGCTGGACCATCCGCGCGCCCGACTCGCTCGCCGCCTTCCGCTTCGACTCCGCCATGCACGACGCCGGTCCCAAGCTGGTGCTGGGCCACGTCCTGCCGGGCGGGCGCGGCATGGAAGAGGGCGAGGAGGTCCTGGACATCCTGGCCCGCAGCCCCGCGACCGCGCGCTTCCTGGCCACCAAGCTCGTGCGCCACTTCGTGGCCGACGATCCTCCGCCCGCCCTCGTCGCCCGCGCGGCGGACGCCTACCTCCGCACCGACGGCGACATCCGCCAGGTCCTGCGCACGATCCTGGGCGCGCCCGAGTTCTGGGCCCGCTCCGCCTACCGCTCCCGGCTCAAGAGCCCGTTCGAGCTGGTCGCCAGCACCGTGCGGGCGCTGGGCGCGCCCCCCGACAGCAGCGCCCGCACCCTGGGGCAGATCGGCTACCTGGGCCAGTCGCCCTGGGCGCACCCCTTCCCCGACGGCTGGCCCGACGTCGCCAGCGGCTGGATCGGCAGCGACGCCATGATCCGACGCATCTCCTTCGCCGCCCGGGCTCCGGGCGGCCTCATCCCCGGTGCCACCCCCGACCTCTGGCGCCGGGCCGCCCTGCAGCGCCTCGACGCCGGCACCAGCGCCGCCGAGGCCGTCGCCGCGCTGCTGCTGGGCGACGAGCCGCCGCCCGTCGCCGGTGCCCCCGCGGACACGGTTCCCTCCATGGACGCGCACGCCCTGGCCGCCCTCACCTCCGCCGACGGCGACCGCGTCCGCGCCATCCTCGACTCCGTCGCCGCGCCCACCCCGGCCGCGCGCGCCGCGCGCGCCCCCTCGCTGGGCAACGCCAGCCCCGTCCTCCTGCGCCGCCTCCTCGGCCTGGCCCTCGCCTCACCCGTCTTCCAGCGGCACTGACGGGCAAGAAGAAGCGGCCGGACCCCCATGGGAGCCCGCCCGCCTCAGGTCCTCGCCGCGCGATGCGCTCAGCCCTTCTCCTCCAGCGAATCACGCCTCATAGAGCACCCGCTCCCCGGCCAGTATGCCTCGCCCGAAGGGTCTTTCCCGCATGCACGCAAACTCCTCCGGCGTCCAGGCCAGCAGGTCCAGGTCGACGCCGGCATCGACGAGCCCGTAGAGGCGCGCGAGGCGCGCCGGTATGGCCTCGTCCGTCTGCAGGACGACCAGGACGTCCAGGTCCGTGAAGAGATCCCGTCGTCCCCGGGCATACGAGCCGAACACGCTGATGCGCTGCACCTCCGGCAGCGAGGAAAGGCGCGCCACTACCCTCTCGAGCGCCGACTCGAGCCGGCCCGCGTACGCCGCCCGCCGCTGCTGGTTACGTGCGCGACTCGCAGCGGCCGGCGGACGCCGGCGCCTTCCACAACCGTTGCGCGCCGTCCGGGGCGACGCCATGGCGAAATGGGCGCCTACGCCACCGCCGAGAGTGCGCGTCCCATCGCTTCCACGAGAGCAGGGTCGTGTTCATCGAGCACGTCCTCTTTCGCTGTCACGAGGACGCCGCGAACCACGTCCGCTCGAGTGTCGATCCCGACAAGTTCAGCCATGTCATCCACCGCGACCATGACATGCGACGGGATTCGAACGGACAGGTCGAGGTCAGCCGCACCTTCGGCCAGCGGGTCGTCCGCAAGGTGTTCCTGGACGCGACGGGCGAACGCCGTATCGTTCCCGAAGCGATGAAGCAGCAGCCGCATGACCGCGGCGTTACCGGAGCGCGCTCCGGCCGCCCACCGATCGGCAAGGAGAGTCAGCACGTCCGACAGGTGACCAGGAAGTCGAACGTTCACGACCTCCTTCGGCCGCTCGATGCCCCGGCGCAGCCGAGCCGACGACTGCTGAGGGATCATGGCAACGCCGTCGCACTCCCGGCAAACCGCAACGAGTACGTTCGGCACGGTCACCACAGGCGCGCTCGACTCGACGGACCGCCTCCGGAACACGACGTTCGTCCGGCGCTTGCACGTCGGGCAGATCGCCCGCGATTCCTCTCCGTCCCTCCAGATGCGCACGCTCATTCTCCCGACGGATGGACGCTCATGAAGATGGCCACATCCATGTCGTCGTCGAAGTAGACCTTGATGTACCAGCGCGCCGTCCCGTCGTCAGGAAAGAACTCGTGCACCGGTGTCGGGCTCGAAGTCGTGAGGGCTGGCGTCGTACTGGGCGCCCCTGCAGCGGAGAAGCAGGTCGCACACCTGCTGGGCCGTCATCCTCTTCGCGAGCAGCCAGTTCTTCCGGTAGAAGTCGTCGCGCGGCCAGTGTGCGATCCGTTCGTCCCTCAGGCAATCAAGAAGCCGTTCCCTCGCGTCCTTGAAGCCCATCCCGCCTCTGGAATGTATGACAACTGTCATACGGGGTCAACCGGCCGCGACCGCCGGCGGTCGGCGGCGCCTCCCAGGAAGGGGTGCACGCCCTGGCGGGGCGACGCCATGGCGAATTGGGCACGTCCTCACCGACGCCCAACGAAAAAGCGGCCGGCTCCCGCCGCGGGAGCCCAGCCGCTTTTGTTGCCGTTGCCGTTGCCGTTGCCGTACTAGCCCCAGCCCTACCCCTAACCCTAACCCGCCTTTGCAGTTGCCTTTGTACTTCACCCCAGATCGAGCGCCGACCGCAGTGCCCGATTGAGCTCCCGCGTCTTCGCCATGGACAGCGCTCCGAGGTAATCGGTCAGATCCGAGCGTCGCAGGCTGGTGAGGTTGTCGCATGTGATCCAGCTGGTGTGCCGCAGCCCCTCCGCGGGCCCGACGGCCACCTGGGTCGTGAGCCCTTCGCCATGCGTGTAAACCGGGGCGCAGACCACCGTGGAGAAGGTGCTCCTCAGCAATGCCTGCCGGCTCACCACCACGAACACGCGCGACTCCTTCGTGTCGCCGCGAGGCTTCCGCACCCGGTACAGGTCGCCGCGACGCATGAGCGGCTCACCCGTCCTCGGGCCAGGGCGCCTGGTATCCCAGCACGTCCTCCGCCTCGGCGTTCAGCCGCTCCGCCGCCGCGTCGATACGCTCGACATCCCGCGCCTGCTCCGCCGCCCGCCGCCGCTGGCGGAAATGCCGCCGCAGCACCCGCTCGATGTACGCCGAGCGCGAGTCACCGGAGCCCGCCTGCTCCGCCAGGTCACGCAGCACGTCGTCCGACAAGGTGATGGACGTCTTCTGTTTCATACCACCAAGGTAATACCGCCGGCGGTATGGGGCAACGCCCCCCACCCGCCTCCGCTTCAGTCGGCCGCCATGCCTTCTCGCGACACCAGGTGCACACTCAGGCGTGCGTCGAGTGCGTCCGCAATCCGGCGAAGCATGCGCAGGGAATGGCCGGTGTAGTCCGCAGCCTCCAGCCGCGCGATGACGGACTGCGTGGTGCCGACCCTCCCCGCGAGCTGCGCCTGCGTCAGCCCGCGACGCGTCCTCAGCGCGAGTATCTCCCGGCCAACCTCCGCGTTGATGCGCTCCTCCTCGAGCACCCTCGCCAGCTCCGGGTCGCCGGCTGCAGCGGCATCCAGGATTTCCAGCGCGTCCGTGATCCCCTTCCTCTTCGACATGCAATCTCCCGTTCAGACACCGAGCGTGTGCGCAGCGGGCGCCGCCCGGTATCGCTTCCTCGCCGCCATCGCCCGCAGAATCGCCGCTTCAGGAACCGCGCCTTCCTTCGTGAGCACGTCCGTCAGGACCGCAACCTCGCGTCCGTGAAAGAAGTACAGCACACGGTAGTTCACACGGCCGCGCCTCGCCCGCAGCTCGTAGATGCCATCACGTAGATGGTCCGCCTCCGGCCTGCGCAGCTCATGGCCCATCTGCGCCAGCCGCTCGATTCTCACCATGCACTTCGCGAACGCCCTGAGCTCGCCAGCCGTCCGCAGGGCCATCAGCGCCTTCTGTGCCGGAGCGACGCCGTCATCGCCCTCGTAGAAGACCACCCGCACCGCCGGCATCGCCTCTCCACGTTATCGCGTTTTTGCGATGACGTCCAGACCCCTGGGCCCCAGATGAACAGCGGCCGCTCGTAAACCGAGGATGGCCGTC
>JADGQX010000241.1 GCA_017881445.1 Gemmatimonadota bacterium
AGAAGACGCCCAACGAGATCGCGCTCACCATCCTGCTGTCGGGACGCACGATCATCTTCGTCTTCGCCGTGGCCACGCTGCAGCCCTTCGCCATCTACAGCGGCCACGCCGTGGCCATTCCGGTGCTGATCGCGCTGCTGGTCTGTCTCATTCCCACCACCATCGGCGGGCTGCTCTCGGCCATCGGCATCGCCGGCATGGACCGGCTGATCCAGCAGAACGTCATCGCCATGAGCGGCCGCTCCGTGGAGGCCGCGGGAGACGTCAACACGCTGCTGCTGGACAAGACGGGCACCATCACGCTGGGCAATCGTCAGGCGACGGAGTTCATCCCGGTGCAGGGCGTGAGCAACGAGCGACTGGCGGATCGCGCCCAGCTCGCCTCGCTCCCCGACGAGACGCCCGAGGGGCGCAGCATCGTGGTGCTGGCCAAGGAGCGGTTCGCGTTGCGCGGGCGGACGCTGTCCGAGGGGCGGCGCGCGGCCGCGGTCGGCGCGGTCGGCGTGGACGGGGCGAGCGACACCGCGCCCGAGGACGCCGAGTTCGTGCCCTTCTCCGCCACCACGCGCATGAGCGGGGTGAACCTGGGGTCGTTGCACGTGCGCAAGGGTGCGGCCGACGCCGTCATCCGCTGGGTGCAGGACAACGGCGGCAGCGCACCCGCGGACCTGGCGCCGGTGGTGGAGCGCATCTCGCGCGAGGGCGGCACGCCCCTGGTCGTGGCCGAGCGGGAGAACGGCAGCGCCCGCGTGCTGGGCGCGATCTACCTCAAGGACGTGGTCAAGGGCGGCATGCGCGAACGCTTCGAGCGGCTGCGCGCCATGGGCATCCGCACGGTCATGATCACGGGCGACAATCCGCTGACCGCCGCGGCCATCGCGGCCGAGGCGGGCGTGGACGACTTCCTGGCGCAGGCGACGCCCGAGGACAAGATGGCGCTGATCCGGCGCGAGCAGGCCGGCGGGCGCCTCGTCGCCATGACCGGTGACGGGACGAACGATGCGCCCGCGCTGGCGCAGGCGGACGTGGGTGTGGCCATGAACTCGGGCACGCAGGCGGCCAAGGAAGCGGGCAACATGATCGACCTGGACTCGAACCCCACCAAGCTCATCGAGGTGGTCGAGATCGGGAAGCAGCTGCTCATGACCCGGGGCGCGCTCACCACCTTCTCCATCGCCAACGACGTGGCCAAGTACTTCGCCATCATCCCGGCCATGTTCCTGACCACGTACCCGGCACTGCAGGCGCTCAACATCATGCGGCTGCACTCGCCCACCTCGGCCATCCTGGCCGCGGTCATCTTCAACGCGCTCATCATCGTCGCGCTCATCCCGCTGGCGCTGCGCGGCGTGAGCTACCGGCCGGCGCCGGCGGCGCTGGTGCTGCGGCGCAACCTCTGGATCTACGGCGTCGGCGGCATCCTGATCCCCTTCGTGGGCATCAAGGTGCTGGACGTCATCCTCGTCCTCTTCAGGCTGGCGTAACCATGCTCCGCAACCAATTGCGCCCGGCGATCCTGCTGACGCTGCTGCTCTGCGTCATCACCGGGTTCATCTACCCGGGGATCGTGACCGGACTCGCGCAGATTCTCTTCCCGCACCAGGCCAACGGCTCGCTGGTCGTGGGCGCCGGCGGCCGCGTCCTGGGCAGCTCGCTCATCGGGCAGTCGTTCAGCCGACCCGAGTACTTCCACCCGCGGCCGTCCGCCGCCGGCGCCGGCTACGACGACACGCTCTCCAGCGGCACCAACCTGGGGCCGACCAGCGCGAAGCTCGACACCATGGTCACGACGGCGGCCGATAGCGCCGTGAAGCAGGAGGGCGCCGTGCGGGGGCAAATCCCGAGCGACATGGTGACGTCGTCGGCGTCGGGGCTGGACCCGCACATCTCGCCCGCCAACGCGCTGCTGCAGGTGGCGCGTGTGGCGCGGGTGCGGGGCGCGGACCCGGCCGCGGTGCAGGCGCTGGTCACGCGCTCGATCGAGGCGCGCCAGCTGGGTGTGCTGGGCGAGGCACGGGTCAACGTGCTCATGCTCAACCTGGCGCTGGACAAACAGTTCCCCATGCATGCCGTCGCGAGCGCGACGGCCAGGTAGATACTGCAATGCGTGCATACATCATGGCCGGGGCGCTGCTGTTCCAGCTCCCGGCCGCGACATTGGTTCGGGCGCAGAGTGCCGCGCCGGCGGCGCAGCCGGCCGGCGTACCGGACACCGCCGTAGCGGTGACCTTCGGCGGCTGGATCGACACCTATTACGCCTATGACTTCAACCGGCCGCCCGCGATCGACCGTTCCTACACGGCGGAGGTGGCGCGGCACAACGAGTTCAACGTCAACCTGGCCTACGTCGACGCCACGCTGACGGGCGCGCGCGTGCACGGGCGGGCCGCGATCCAGTTCGGCAACTCCGTGCAGGCGAACTACGCGGCCGAGCCCCGCATCGGCAGCATCTCGGGCCCCGACGTGAGCCGCTTCCTGCAGGAAGCCTGGGCGGGCTACAAGGTGGCGGCGCCGCTCTGGGTCGATGCCGGTGTGTTCCTGTCGTCGTTCGGCAACGAGGGCTTCATCTCGCGCGACAACTGGACCTACATCCGTTCGCTGGTGGGCGAGAACTCGCCCACGGCCGAAGCCGGCGTCCGTGCCACCTGGCAGGCGACGCCCAAGTTCGCGATTCAGGGCAAGCTGCTGAACGGCTGGTCGATCATCTCGGAAACCAACCACTCCAAGGCGCTGGGTGTGCGCCTCGACTGGACGCCGAAGGACGGCTACGACATCGTCTACGACGCGTTCTTCGGCAACGAGATGCCCGACTCGCTGCCGGGTCAGCTCCGTACCTGGCACGAGGCGATCGTGCAGGTCAAGCCGGCGGCCGTGCTGCAGCTGCGGGGCACGTTCGACTACGGCACGCAGGCGCGCGCCGGCGGCAACGGTACCGCGGCGTGGCGCGGCTGGGCGGCCATCGCGCGCTATCAGCTCGCGCCCACCGTCGCGGTGGCCGCGCGCGACGAGTACTATTCCGACCCCGAGCAGGTGATCGTGGTGACCGGGCTGGGCGACGGCCTGCGGGCGAGCGGTGCGTCCTTCGACGTCGACGTCGCCCCGATCCCGCGCTTGCGCTGGCGCAGCGAGCTCCACTACCTGCGGGGCAAGGACCCGCTGTTCCCGGATCACTCTTCGAACGGACTCAACCGGAACGATCCCTTGATCGTCACGTCGCTCGGACTCACCTGGTAGACGGCACGGCATGACCCACGCCCGACCCGACCCCGACGCGATCCTCGCCCGTATGCGCATGGACGAGGAGCGACCCGCGCACGGGCTGCTGAAGGTGTTCTTCGGGGCCACGGCGGGGGTGGGGAAGACGTACGCCATGCTCGAGGCCGCCCGCGAACGCAAGCGCGAAGGGCTCGACGTGGTGGTGGGCTACGTCGAGACCCACGGGCGCAAGGAAACGGAAGCGCTGATCGAGGGGCTCGAGGTCCTGCCGCGCCGGACACTGGAGTACCGGGGCGTGCGCCTGCCCGAGTTCGACCTGGACGCCGCCCTGGCCCGGCACCCGCGCGTCCTGCTGGTGGATGAGCTGGCGCACACGAACGCGCCGGGATCCCGTCACGCCAAGCGCTGGCAGGACGTGGAGGAGCTGCTGGACGCGGGCATTGATGTCCACACCACCGTCAACGTCCAGCACATCGAGAGCGTGAACGACCTGGTCGCCCGGATCACGGGCGTCCAGGTGCGTGAGACGGTGCCGGACTCGCTGCTCGAGCGCGCGGACGAGCTGGAGCTGGTGGACCTACCGCCCGAGCAGCTGCTCAAGCGCCTGGCTGAGGGCAAGGTCTACATCGAGGAGCAGGCGCGGCGGGCCACCGAGCACTTCTTCAGCAAGGCCAACCTGACGGCGCTGCGCCAGCTCGCCCTGCGCACGGTGGCGGACCGCGTGGACTCGCAGATGCGGATCTACCGGCGCGCCGGGGCCGTGCGCGAGACCTGGCCCGTGGCGGAGCGGATCCTGGTGGGGATCGGCCCGGCGCCGTCGTCGCAGCGGCTGGTGCGGGCGACCAAGCGCATGGCGGAGCGGCTGGGCGCCGAATGGATCGCGGTGTTCGTGGAGACGCCCGCCTACTCCGGCTGGTCCGATACCGACCGGGCGCGGGTGTGGGAGACGCTGCGGCTGGCCGAGGAGCTGGGCGCGCGCACCGCCACCCTGAGCGGTGGCGACGCGGCCGAAGAGATGTTGAGCTACGCCCGGGCGCAGAACGTGTCCAAGCTGGTGGTGGGCAAGCCCACGCACCCGCGCTGGCGGGACCGCCTCTTCGGCTCCATGGTCGACGAGATGGCGCGGCGCAGCGGCGACATCGACCTCTACGTGATCGCGGGCGAGGACACGGGCGACGAGCGACGGCCGGCGCCGCCACCGGCCCCGCCGAACTGGGCGGGCTACCTCTGGGCTGCGGCGGCGATCGCGGGGTGCACGCTGCTGGGCGCGCTGCTGTCCCGCACGTTCGATCGGACCAACGTGGCCATGGTCTACCTGCTGGCGGTGGTGCTGGTCGCGCTGCGCTACGGCCGCGGCCCCTCGATCCTGGCCGCCCTCGCCAGCGTGCTGGCCTTCGATTTCATCTTCGTCACGCCGTACTACAGCTTCGCGGTCAGCGACACGCAGTACCTCATCACCTTCGCCGTCATGCTCACGGTGGCGACGGTGATCGGAACGCTCACCGTACGCATGAAGAGCCAGACCCTCGCGTCCCGGCAGCGGGAGCACCGGACCGCCGCGCTCTACGAGATCGGCCGCGAGCTGGTGGGCAGCACGGACTCCGACGACGCGCTGGCAGCGGGCGTGCGCCACGTGCAGGAGGTGTTCGACAGCCGGGCATTCGTCCTGCTGCCGGACGGCGCCGGGTCGCTGCGGCCGTGGTCCGGCACCGAAGGCGCCGTGCTCGACGCGCCGGAGGAGACCGGCGTCGCGGAGTGGGTCTTCGCCAACGGCCGCGCCGCCGGTGCCGGCACGCGCACGCTGCCCGGCGCGGGCGCGCTCTACCTGCCGCTGGCCGCGGGCGGCCGCACGCTCGGGGTGATGGGCGTGCGCTCGTCGGAGCCGGGGCGACTGCGCGACCCCGAGCGACTCCACCTGCTGGAGACCTTCGCCGGCCAGATCGCGGTAGCGCTGGAGCGGGACCGGCTGGCGCAGGAGCGCGCGCGCATCGGGCAGATCGAGGAGATGGAGCGGCTGAAGGGCGAGTTCGTGGCGGTGGCGTCGCGCGAGCTGCGCGCGCCGCTCGCGCGCCTGGCCGGTACGCTGAACCGCATCCGCGATGTCGTGGCGCAGGCGTCGCCGGGCGCGGCCGCGTCCATCGATGCGGTCACGCGGGAAGCGGAGCGGCTGCGCGTGCTCGCCCGCGACCTGCTGGACCTCTCCCGGCTGGAGTCCGGGCGCATGCGCATCCGCCTGCTGGAGCTGGACCTGGCGAGCGTGGTGCGAGCTTCCGTGGCGGAGGTGCAGCCCGAGGCGGAGCGCCGGGGCGTCGGCATCATGGTGGAGATCGCCGACTCCCTGCCTCCGGTCCACGGCGACCGCGTCCAGATCCGGCGCGTGCTGGGCGGCCTGCTGCTCAACGCGCTGCGCTACAGTCCGCGCGGAGGAGAGGTCCTGGTCGCGGCGGACGACGTGGGCGATTTCGTCCAGCTCTCCGTCGCCGACACGGGCGCGGGCATTCCCGTGGGCGACCAGGCCCGCATCTTCGACAAGTTCGTACAGGTGCGCCGCGGCGGCACCGGCGGTGGCACGGGGCTGGGCCTGGCCATCGCGCGCGAGGTACTGCACGCCCACGGCGGCGAGATCTGGGTCGATTCCGGGCCCGGCCCCGCCACGGTGTTCAGCTTCACGCTCCCGGTCGCGGGCGCCCAGAGCCATTGAGCGGGCGCGTCTCCCATGGCATTATGCACCGTCTGCAGCCGAGGGAGGTCGCCATGGCCGGAAGGCGCAGCAAGACGGGGATCCTGGCGCGGCTGCGTGCCGCGCGGGGGGAGCTGGAGCGGCTGCTGGCCACGCTGGAGCCGGAGAGAATGCTGGAGGCCGGCGTCGTCGCCCGCTCGTCGGTGAAGGATGTGCTCGCCCGCCTTGCGGACTGGGAGGAGCACATGTCCGTCTGGCTGGAGGCGGCCCGGCGGGGCGAGCCGGTTCCCGGGCCGGAGCCGGACCTCACCTGGGATCAGCTCAAGCTCTTCAACGAGCGCATTCACGAGGCCCATCGCGACCAGCCGCTGGCCGAGGTGCGCGACTACTTCCATGCGGCCCACGTACGCTTCATGGACATGGTCACCGCCATGCCGGAGAAGGAGATGCTGGCGCGCAGCCGCTACCCCTTCCTGGAGCGGCAGGCGCTCTACGACTGGCTCGTCGCTTACGCGGACCACGACGCCTGGGGCACCAGGCGCATCCGCGAGTGGCTCGCGGCCGTGCCCGTCGCCTGAGGCTCAGGCGACGTCGCCGCCTGCCGCTGCCGGCGCTACCCCGACCCGCCACTTCCCGCCTACATTGGCGGCGGCATCCGGCATCCGGCATCCGGCATCCGGCATCCGGCTTCCGGCTTCCGGCTTCCGGCTTCCGGCTTCCGGCTTCCGGCTTCCGGCTTCCGGCTTCCGGCTTCCGGCTTCCGGCTTCCGGCTTCCGGTTTCCGGCTTCCGGTTTCCGGCTTCCGGTTTCCGGCTTTCTGCTCTCTTCTCCGGCGGAGGATGGATCGTATGCAGCGTTCGTCGCGTGTCGTGCTGGTCGCCGCGCTCCTGCTGGCTTGCGCCGCGCCGGGCCGGGCCCAGACCGCCCCGCGGGTGAAGATCGACGCCGGTCTGCTG
>JADGQX010000242.1 GCA_017881445.1 Gemmatimonadota bacterium
TCCCGCGTGATCAGCGTGCGGTGTGCCCGGGGGAACTGTGGTCGCCGCGCTGGAAGGCGAGGAACTCGTGCACCGCGCGCACCGCGTCGCGGTCGGCGGTCCGGATCCGGACTTCGCCCCCGCCCGGCAGCTCGCGATAGCTGTAGCGGATCGCGCCCTTCTTCGCGGCCATCACCGCGCTGCCCGGGACCACGCGCTCATGCACGGCCATCGGGTCCGAGAAGTCGCCTGCGGCGAAGGAGCGGACGATGCCGCGCAGGTGCTCGCGGATGGTCGCCGTCGCCTTCGCGTCGCCCGCCTTCCCCTGGAGCTGGATCCGGCCGCCGTCCTGCAGGTCGTCGAAGTGGTGCAGCGACGCGTACTGGTCCACGCCCATCACCCGCTGGCCGCGCGCCTGCAGCGCCGCGAAGGCGCTGTCTCTGCCGCCCGCGTGCACGTGGCCGGGCGCCATGGTGTGCTCCTGCGCCGCCAGCGCCGCGCCGCAGGCCAGCATGCCCGCCAGACCCAATGCCACGATTGCCCGCTTCATCGATAGCCCCCTCTCCAGGCGTGGGCGGAGCACGGCCGGTCTCGCCCGCCCGGCGCCGCAGCCGTGTGCATCGCTCCGTGCGCTTGGACCGCGGCCGGCCCGGGTGGGGTTGTCCGCCTGGCGTGAAGGCCTCAGCTCGCGCGCCTCAGCCTCTCGGCCAGCTCAGCACGTCCGCCGCCCGGGGCACGCCGCCGGCATGGACCACGACCCCATCCCCCACTTCATGATCTCCGCCTTGGCCACGCAGTTCCTGCAGCCCGGACCCAGCATCAGCTGGGCTTCAGCACCTTCCGCAGGATGGTCATTGCCGGCCGCGACAGCGCCACCACGCTCATCGCAGCGCCAGCACCGTCAATCGGGCGCGGCGGGGAGGACTCCGCATGAAGGCGCAGCGGCCGGGCTCAGGGATTGCACGCCGAGCCCGAGGTACACGCAGCGCGTGGAAGCTCTGAACGGGAGAAACATCGTGCCGAGGCGCGATCTGACGCTGGTGGTGGTGGCACTGAGCCTTGCCGGCTGTGGTGCAGCCGCGCGCCTCGCCGTGGCGGACGGTACGGGCCCCAGCCCGACGATCCCGGCGCCCCGGTCGTCGCTCATTCCGACGGTGAAGATCGCTCACCCTGCCGGTTGGGTGGCGGGCGCCACGCCGCTGGCGGCGAGCGGCACCGAGGTCCATGTCTTCGCGGCGGGGCTCGACCACCCCCGGTGGCTGTACGTGCTGCCGAACGGCGACGTGCTGGTCGCGGAGACGAACGCACCTGTGCGGCCCGACGATAGGAAGGGGATAAAGGGCTGGTTCTTCAAGTACTTCCAGAAGAAGGCCGGCGCCGGGGTGCCCAGCGCGAACCGCATCACGCTGCTACGCGACACCAGCGGCGACGGCGTCGCCGACGTGCGCTCGGTATTCCTCGACTCGCTCTATTCGCCCTTCGGCATGGCCCTCGTCGGGAATACGCTCTACGTGGCGAACAGCAACGCGCTCGTTCGCTTTCCCTATGCCGCGGGAGACACCCGCGTCGCGGAGCCCGGCGTGAAGGTCGTCGATCTTCCCGCCGGCACCATCAACCACCATTGGACGAAGAACGTCGTTGCCAACCGCGACGGGTCGAAGCTCTATCTGAGCGTCGGCTCGAACAGCAACGCGGCGGAGAACGGCATCCAGAACGAGAACGAGCGAGCCGCGATCTGGGAGGTGGACCCACGCACCGGCGGCCACCGCGTCTTCGCCTCCGGAATGCGAAATCCGGTCGGGATGGCGTGGGAGCCGCAGACCGGGCAGCTCTGGGTGTCGGTGAACGAGCGGGACGAGCTCGGCAGCGATCTCCCGCCGGACTACATGACGGCCGTTCGGGACGGGGCATTCTACGGCTGGCCGTACAGCTACTATGGGCAGCACATCGACACGCGGGTCAAACCGCAGCGCCCGGACCTCGTCGCCGCGGCTATCGTGCCCGACTATGCCCTCGGACCGCACACGGCTTCGCTCGGCCTCGCCTCGTCGAACGGCGCTGCGCTGCCGTTCGGATCGGGGATGTTCGTGAGCCAGCACGGATCGTGGAATCGGAACCCGCGCAGCGGCTACAAGGTGATCTTCGTGCCCTTTGCGGCAGGCAAGCCGTCGGGGCCGCCAGTGGATGTGCTGACCGGTTTCCTCGATCGCGACAACAACGCCCAGGGCCGCCCGGTTGGCGTCGCCGTCGACAGAGGCGGCGCGCTGCTCGTGGCAGACGACGTCGGCAATGTCATATGGCGCGTGACGGCGGTGGCACGGCGGTAGCCCGGCCGGACCGCTCCGCGGGCGGACAAAGAACCGCCCGGAGCGTTGTCTACGCCGGGCCGCCGATCATGGCGCCGGTCCCCTGGCCTCACGCCTTCGGCTTCCCCGGGCAGGTGTTCATGCCGAGGACCGTGTAGAGCGGGCAGCTGCCCAGGGCGCCCGTCAGCAGCGGCGCGAGGCCGATCCAACCCCAGGGCGTCTTCGGGCCGAAGAACACCAGCGCCAGCAGCGCGACTCCCAGCACGATCCTCAAGGCGCGATCGAGGGTGCCTAAGTTCGTCGGCAGCAGCTTCTCCATCATGTGGAACCTCCGGACCGTGTGATGTCGCCGGCGGGCCGGCAGCGCAACCGTGGTCGCCTTCCCCGAGGCGTTCGCCGCCGCCCTGGCGGCGCCGCTCGCGGCGCCTCCTGCGAAACGCCGGCCGGTCGGGAGTGAGTGTGCATCTATACGCATGTAGTTGCCAAATGGACAGGGTGCAACACGGCGACGAGCGTCAGGCCTTACGGTAGAGGCCGTTCACGGAGACGCGCCGGCCGCCGTCCGTGCGGGTCTCGCCGGTGGAGGTGGGGGTCTCGGGGCGCAGCCCCAGCCGGGCCGCCTCGGCGTCGAGCTCGGCCACCGTCAGCAGGGTGGCGCGGCCGCCGTGCAGGCCGTCGTAGACGTGGGGCGCCCCGGCGACGGGGGTGACGCCGGCACCGGTGGGATCGGTGTCGGGGGAGAAGTGGGCGATGAGCAGCCGCCCCCCGGGGCGCAGCACCCGGACGACCTCGCCCATGGCGCGCAGCCATTCGGGCCAGCTGGCCGCCTGGTGCAAGATGCCCAGGGCGACGACCAGGTCGATGCTGCCGGAGTCGAAGCGCGAGAGGTCGTCCATGCGGCCGACTTGGGCGCGCTCCCGGGCGCCGGCCGCTCCGACGATGGGCGCGAGCCGCCGGCGCGTCTCCTCCACCATGGCGGCGGATGCATCGAGGGCGTGCACGTCGAAGCCGCGCGCCGCGAGCGGCACGGTGTTGCGCCCGCCCGCGCACCCCAGGTCCAGCACGCGCGTGGCGCCGGGATCGGGGTAATCGTCGAGGAGCGGGATCAGCCGCCGGTCGGCGTCCCGCGCCGCGAACTGCGCCACCACCTCGGGCCGCTCCCAGAAATCCTCGCTCACCCGGCCCTCCAGGGCGTCCCAGCGCTCATCTCACACGAAGTCACGAAAACAGCCGAAGACATCCCGCGCGGGCGGCCGAGGGTCACCGGGTGGATGCGGCCGCCCGATATGATGTTCAACAACAAAACCGAACCTGAGGCTGCCGCGGGCCTGGTGCATCCCGCGGACCTGCGGCGCCCGGAGGCATGCCTTCGACTCGTTCGTCCCTTCGTGTGAGATGAGCGCAAGGCCGCCCCGGTCGCCGGAGGTACGTCCTCAGGGTGTCGCTGGCGCCCCCGCGGTCACCCGGAGTGCCGCGGTCACCTTCGTCGCCCGGGGCAGCGCCGGAGCCTGAGGGGCCGCCGGCGTCGCCGGGATCATGCGCAGCTCCTCGAGATTGCGCAGGTCGTTGACGCGGCCCGCGGGGTAGCCCAGCTCCTCGAAGGGCATGACGCCCTCGCCCTTGGGCGCGTGGCACTGCCGGCACTGGAGCGCGTCCTTGGTGACGGAGTGACTGAGCATGAGGGTGGCGTCCTGGCGCATCCACCTGGGCTCGATGCGCCCGCTGAAGGGGATGGTCCAGCCCTTGTCGATGGCCATGTAGTGCATGAAGTCGTCCATCATGTACCACTTGAACATGCGGCCGTACATCTTCTGGATGAGCGGGTCCTTGATGGCCTTCATGACGGCGTCGCGCGGCTTGCCCGTCTCGTAGTATACGTTGTAGTCGAAGGGCATGAGCATGCCGCCGAAGGGGCCCTGGTTGCCCATGTCCTCGTACATCTTGGCGTTGAAGCGCTTGAAGGGTGAGATCTTGGACTTGCCGGCGTCGGCGATCGGCCGGAAGACCTTCTCGTAGTAGCCGGCGTAGTCGAAGTTCTTGTAGGCCGCGTCCGGCGTGGTGGTGAAGGAGCGGTAGAGCCGGAGGCCGTTGGGGTTGTCGCCCAGGGCGCCGGCCATGAAGTGGCCGTCGCCGTTGAACCAGCGGTAGGTGATGGCGACGCCGGGCTGCCCGGAGCGGAGCACGTCGCGGTAGAGCCAGATGCCTTCGGCGGCGTCGTACACGGGGTCGGTCCAGTCGCGCAGCACCACGTTGTCGTCGCGCAGCTTCGAGATGTGGCAGGTGGTGCAGGCCAGCTTGTCGGTGTGCGCGTTCAGGAATGCCCGGGTGGTGCGGTTCTGCACGTGGGGCGAGCCGCTGTGGCAGTTCTCGCAGGTGACCTGGACACCCGGCAGGTCGTTCGACACCAGGTCGGTGCCCTGGGTGCCCCGGGCCATCAGGTGGCCGTGGGACTCGTGGCAGTCCAGGCACTGCACGCCCGCCTTGTAGTGCACGTCGTAGTCGGTGTTGGGCGTGCCGCGCTTGGCGCCCGGGTGCAGCAGGCGCCGGTTGATGTAGCCGAGCTGCTTGGCGGCCTTGTTGTTCTCGTAGGTGTCGCCGCCGTGGTTGTGCTCGTGACAGCGCAGGCAGTTGTCGGAAGTGGGCTTCACCACCGCCATGGCCGCCTTCATGGTGCGGTCCTGGTTCCAGCGGTAGCGGCCGTCCGCGTCCTTGACCACGTACTTGCGGTTCATGTCGTACGCGGCCGAGTGGCAGATCAGGCAGTCCGTGGAGGCGAATTCGGCGTTGGTGGGATTGTAGCCCGGGAACATGGCCCCGGTGATGGGCCCGGGCTGTCCCACCGGGTGGCACTGGCCGCAACCGTCGCTGCGGGTCTCGCCCGTCTTGGTCTTCACCAGCGTGGCCCAGCCGGTCCAGGTGAAGGAGCCAGGAATGCCGCAGGCGCGGTCGATCTTGCCCAGCGGGATCCCGCTCACCTTCTGGCCGTTGAAGCCCCAGGTGTTCGAGCCGGTGAACCGGTTGAGGGTGAAATGGACGCTCTGCTCGAGATTGCGCCGCATGTCCACGAGTTCGTAGCCGCCCTTCCCGTCCTTGATCCGGATCTTCTCGTGGCACTGCAGGCAGGTCTCGGGGCCGCGATACTCGCGGATGCCGGCGCGGCGGAAGCGCTCGATGTGCGCGAGCCCCGCCCTCCGGTCGAAGGTCGAGACCTTGCCGGCGAGCTGCTGCGCCACCGCCCGGTAGACGTCCGCGTTCTGTGGCGCCGGATCCGCCGAGGCATAGGGCGCCTTCTCCACGACGAGCTGCGCTGCGATGCGCTCGAACTCGGCGTCCGACACGTGCTGGACCGCGTACCGGATCTTCTCCGAGCGGTGCACGGAAGGCACGGCCAGGTTCGCCAGGTTCGAGTAGTTCAGGTCCACCAGCAGTGCGACGATGACGACGCCGAGCACGGCCCGGATCACCCAGCGCTGCGTCTTCGTCAGCTTCTTCAGGAACTGCGGCATCGTGATCCGCATGGTCAGCCTGCCTTGGTCGGTTCGGTGATGAGGGCAGCGCCCCGGTCGCCCCGGTCGCCCCGGTCCTGCTCCCGCTCGGCCGCGAGGATCCGCTCGTGCTCCAGCGGATGCTCGCGCGCGATCTCCTCCTCGGAGATGCGGCCGGTCAGCCAGACCCAGCTCATGGGGAACTTGTCCGGGTTGTAGTGCACGTTGTAGAAATGCCAGACGACGATGGCCGAGATCGCCAGGATGGCCTCGTCGCTATGGGCGATGTACGACATGGGGATCGCCATGTCCGGCAACATGTTGCCGAAGAACACCGGGAACCAGAGGATCAGCCCGGACAACATCATGACGGGCAGCCCCCAGAACACGGCGAAGTAGTCGAACTTCTCCCGGAAGTTGAAGCGGTCGTAGTCCGGCAGCGTCCTGCGGATGCCGAAGTAGTAGAGCGACGTGTCCCACCAGTCGCGCGCGTCCTTGACCGTCGGGATCATGGGCCAGGCCTCGAGCACCCGGAACCGGTGCTGCACCAGCAGCCAGCCCAGGTAGCCCAGGTGGACGGCGCCGTCGGCCACCATGAGCACGGCCGCCGACCGGTGGATCGTGCGCGCCACCACCAGCCCGCCCAGCGCGGCGTAAACCCCGCCCATCCAGCTCACGTCGGGAAAGCGCAGGGGCAGCCCCGTCAGCGCCAGCAGCAGGAAGGTCACCAGCATGACGATGTGCTGCACGCGCTGGAACAGGCTCAGCCGCTGGAAGGAGCGGACTCTCGCCGCCTCTGAACGAGTCGCCATTTCAGTCCTCAATCGAGCAGGAGCCGGCGGGCCAGGCGGGCGCCCCGGCGCCCCGAGCGCGCCAGCGCCGGCCGCAGCCCCACCAGTCGGCCGGCCAGCGCACGGAGGGGCCGGCGCGCCAGCGCCAGCCAGCCGAACTTCCGCTGCACGTCCAGGACGATGCCCACCAGCAGCATCAGCATCGTCCCGCCCGTCAGCACCAGGAAGAACTTCTCTTCGAACCAGAGCACCG
>JADGQX010000243.1 GCA_017881445.1 Gemmatimonadota bacterium
CTACTCTCGTGCCGACCGCTGCTCCCTCCCGGTTCCCGGCTCGACGCAGGAGGTCCCATGCCTGACCGCGTCACGAGGCGCGCGCTCGCCTTCTTCTTCCTGGTGGCGCTGGCGCTGGGGGTCGCGCCCCGGCTCGCCCACGCGCAGGCCGCCCGCGCGGACTCGCTCTTCACGGTGGCGAAGTACCTGGACTACGAGACCGTCTCCGACCCGCGCATCTCCCCGGACGGCTCGCGCATCGTCTACACCCGCCGCTGGGTGGACAAGGTGAAGGACCAGTGGAAGTCGAGCCTCTGGATCATGGACGCGGACGGCGCCCGCAACCGCTTCCTGGTGGAGGGCGCCAGCGCGACCTGGTCGCTCGACGGCAAGCGCATCGCCTACCTGGCAGAGGGCCAGCCCAAGGGGAGCCAGGTCTGGGTCAAGTACGTGGACCTCGAGGGCGCGACCCAGGTGACGCGCGTCGAGCAGTCGCCGGGCGACCTGCGCTGGTCGCCGGACGGGCGCACGCTCGGGTTCAGCGGCTTCGTGCCCGCGAAGGACAGCGCGGCCTGGAAGATCGACCTGCCCGCCCCGCCGGAGGGTGCGACCTGGACGAAGACGCCGCAGGTCGTCCGCCAGCTGCACTACCGGGCGGACCGGCGCGGTATGCTGGAGCCCGGCTACACGCACCTCTTCCTGGTGGACGCGGACGGCGGCACGGCGCGCGACATCACGCCGGGCGACTGGAGCGTCGGCTCCCGCTTCGACCAGCTGCCGGGCGGCGTGAGCTGGGACTGGCTGCCGGGCGGCAAGGCCGTGGTGGTCGAGGGGCTGAAGCTCGCCAACGCCGACACCATCTACCGCGACGCCTACCTTTACCGCGTGGACCTGGAGAGCGGTCAGGTCACGAACCTCACGCCAGAGCGCGGCAGCTGGACCGGGCCCGTGGTCTCGCCTGACGGCCGCTGGATCGCATACTCGGGCTACCCCTACAGCCGCATGAGCTACCGGGCGGCCGACCTCTACGTCATGGGCGTGGACGGCCAGGGCGCACGCAAGCTGACGGCCGGGCTCGACCGCGACCCCGACAATCCCATCTGGGCGACCGACGGGCGGGGCGTCTACTTCACGGTCGGCAGCGAGGGGACGGGCAACATCTACTTCGCCCCGCTGGACGGCGGCGCCCGGGCCGTGACCATGGGACAGCACGCGCTGGCGCTGTCCTCGCTCTCGCACACGGGCCTGGCCGTGGGGACGCGCAGCGCGCCCAAGGAACCGCCCGACGTGGTGCGGCTGTCGCTGCGGGACGCGGCGCACCCGGTCACGCTGACGCACGTGAACGCGGACCTGCTGGAGCACATGCGCCTGGGCGACGTGGACAGCCTGTGGTACACGTCGTCGGGCGGCGCGAAGATCGAGGCCTGGCTGGTCAAGCCGCCGGCGTTCGATGCGAGCCGCAAGTACCCGATGATCATGGAGATCCACGGCGGTCCCCACGCGATGTACGGCGTCGCCTTCAACCCCATGTTCCAGAACTTCGCGGCCAGCGGATTCGTGGTGCTCTACGTCAATCCGCGGGGCAGCACGGGCTACGGCACCGCCTTCGGCAACGCCATCGAGCGAGACTATCCGGGGGTGGACTACAACGACCTGATGGCCGGCGTGGACGCGGCCATCGCCAGGGGGTACGTCGACCCGCAGAACATGTTCGTCAGCGGCTGCAGCGGCGGGGGCGTGCTCTCGAGCTGGGTCATCGGGCACACGGACCGGTTCAAGGCGGCCGCCGTGCGCTGCCCGGTCATCGACTGGCTCTCCTTCGCGGGCGAGACCGACATCCCCTTCTTCACCTACAACTTCTTCGACAAGCCGTTCTGGGAGGACCCCCAGCCCTGGCTGAAGCACTCGTCGCTCATGTACGTGGGCAACGTCAAGACGCCGACACTGCTCATGACCGGCGTGCTCGACATGCGCACGCCCATGCCCCAGACGGAGGAGTACTTCGCCGCGCTGCGCGTGCGGGGCGTGCCCACGACGCTGCTGCGCTTCGAGGGCGAGTACCACGGCACCGGCTCCAGGCCCTCCAACTGGATGAGGACCCAGCTGTACATGATGGACTGGTTCCGTCGCTGGGGCAGCTTCGAGCCCCGAAGAACAGCGGGCCGCGAGTAGAAAGAAGCCCAAACGTTCACGGGCCCAGGCCCGTGAGCGTTTGCGTTTGCGGCTGCGTCCGTGGCTGAGCGCGGCTACACGCCCCGGGTACGCAATCGCAAGCGCAGGCGCAGGCGCTCCCGTGACCGTGAGCGCTCACGTGCACGTTCGTTTGCGCGCGGGCTTCTCGCGAAACAGCTTCATCCCGGGCCCAGGGGTTTTCCGAGCGCGGAGCGGCGGAGTGCACGGTCGAATGACGATCCTGCTGGCGGCGGCGCTGCTCTGCGCGCCGGGCGCAGCGGCCGCGGTGGCGCAGGAGGCCCCGCTGCTGCTGCGGTTGCCGGCGAGCGCCCGGGCGCTGGGCATGGGCGGGGTCCTGCCGCCCGGGCGAGGCGACGCGGCGGCGCTCTTCTATCACCCGGCGTTCCTGCGCGACGCCACCGGCATTGCCGGCGGGATGCAGTGGCTGGGGCCGGACACGCTGGTGGTGGATGCGGCCGGTGCCATGGAATGGCTGGGCGGGGCGGTCGGCATCGGCGTGCGGTCCGTCAGCTACACCGGTGAAACCGGCGCATGCGACAACGTCTGCGTGCAGCTGCTTCGGCGGGTCCCCGTCTCGGAGCGCACCGCCCAGGTCGCGGTCGCGCACACGGTGAAGGGGCTGCGCCTGGCGCTAGCGGGGACGTACCTGGAGCAGCGCCGGGACCTCGCGCGCGGCTCGACCTGGGCCGCCGACGCCTCCCTGGGCGCGGCCGCCGGCCCGATGCGGATCGGCCTAACGGCCCAGAACCTCGGCCCCGACATGGGGATGGGCTCGGGCGGCGCCACCGTGCCGCTGAACCGACGCCTGCTGCTGGGCGTGGCCGCCGTGGGCCCGGCGAACCTGGGCCCCCTCGACATCCTGCCGGCCGCGCAGCTCGCCTGGGAGCGGGGTGCGCGCTTCTCCCCCGCCGCCGGCCTGGAGCTGGGCTACTGGCCGGTGGTCGGGCGGACCTTCTACCTGCGCGCCGGCGCGCGCCGCACCGACTCCGCGCTGCGCCGCCGCCCCTTCACCGCCGGCGCCGGCTTCGCCGGTGACCGCATCGGCCTGGACTACGCCCTGGAGCCGCTGGAAGGCGGCGGCGCGGCCCACCACATCGGCATCCGCTGGCGCTGAAGGAGGAGACTCCCGTGCCGCGTCTCTCCGAGATCGCGAAGCTGATCGACCACTCGCTGCTGCACCCCACGCTGACGGACGACGCCCTGCGGGAGGGGTGCCGGGTGGCGCGCGCGCACGACGTCGCCGCCGTCTGCATCAAGCCGTACGCGCTGCCGCTCGCCCGGGAGCAGCTTGCGGGCAGCCGGGTGGCGCTGGCGACGGTGGTCGGTTTCCCCCACGGCAGCGGCACGACCGCGATCAAGGTGGCGGAGGCGCTGGCCGCCTGCGCCGCCGGGGCCGTGGAGATCGACTTCGTGGTGAACATTGGCAGGGTGCTGGGCGGCGACTGGCGCTACGTCTCGGAAGAGATCGGGGCGGTGAACGACGCCGTCTTGACCGCCGGCGCCATCTCCAAGGTCATCTTCGAGAACGACTTCTATCCGGAGGACGCGCCCATCGTCCGGCTCTGCGAGATCTGCAACGAGCGGGCGGTGGCCTTCGTGAAGACCTCCACGGGCTACGGCTTCGTCCGACGTCCCGACGGCAGCTACGGCTACGCCGGCGCCACCGACCATCACCTGCGGCTGATGCGCGCGACCTGCCGCCCCGAGATCCAGGTGAAGGCGGCGGGCGGGATCCGCACCCTGGACGACGTGCTGCGTGTGCGCGCGCTGGGCGTCACCCGCATCGGCGCGACCGCGACCGAAAGCATCCTGGCGGAGGCGCGCGGCCGCGGCTTCTGACCTCCCGATCCGGGGGCGTCCCAACACTCATGTCACACGAAGGAGCGAAGCGCCGAAGCCATCCCTCCGGGGCGACGCGCGCTCCGGGCGAAGCCGGCATCGGTTTTGTTGTTTAGCAACGACCCGCCGCTTCCGGCGCCCGGGCTCCCGAGGGTACGCGGTGCAGCAGGCCTTCGCGACTTCGGCCGTCTTCGTGTCTTCGTATCGTCCGAGGAACGGTCAGTCGCCCCCGGAGCCTGGGTCCGTTCAGGGCGTCCGCGCCAGGCCCCGGTACCTCTCGTCGGCCGTCGTGAACCCCACTTCGTCCAGCACGACCGTTCCCGCCGGCGCCCGGTCGAAGACGAGGCGCACGCTGCGCAAGCGGGCGAGGTCGAGCGCCGGCGTCGCCTGCTGGAAGTCGGAGAGCGGCAGGGTGTAGCTCTGCATGACGTACTCGAACAGCGTCTTGAACGCCTTCCGTTCCATGTCGCCGCGGCGCAGGATGTTGGCGCGCAGCGGGCGACGGATGGCGCCGTAGTGGGAAAGCGGCAGCGAGGCGACGTGCCCGTCCGCGTCCGCCAGCTCGACCGAGAGGTCCACGGGCGGCAGCGAGTCCTGCTCGATCGGTTTCTCAGCCTTCACCTTCGGGGTCTTCACGCCGGGCTTCGGCTTCAGCGTGTCCGCCGGCTGCTTGCGGGCGCCCGGCAGGGCATACGTGGGCATGAGCAGGAAGCGGAGCGCCGCGCCCGGTCCCAGCTTCCAGCCCCGGGCCAGCGTGTCCGGGAGCGCGATGGCGTAGGCCGCGGGCGGGCCCAGGTGAGCGCTGTCGCGCCCCAGCTCGCAGGCGACGACGCTCCAGTGCTGGTCCGCGGCGGGCCGCAGGCACCGGTTCCAGCCGAGCCAGGCGGCCCATTCCTGCATGGAGCTGCCCTCCTCGGGCGAGTTGCCGCTGCGCAGGTCGAGCCCGGCCTCCTTCCAGGTCGCCAGCGAGTCGCCCCGGATCTCCACGCCGGCGACGCTGCCGGTGGTGGGGTCCACGTCGTCGTCGAAGTCGGCCAGGGTGTGGAAGCCGCTCTCCTCGAAGCGGGTGACGTACATGGTGCGGGGCAGCCAGGCGCCCGCGACGCGGTGGTCCCGGAAGAGCGGGAGGTAGCGCGCGTCGTCGTGCAGCACCGCCTCGGCGAAGGCGCCGATGTAGACGCGCGCGAACTGCCGCTGCAGCTCGGGCGCGATGAGCGCCCGCAGGTCCAGGTAGCGCGCGCTGCGCTCGCCGTCGTCCTGGTTGCCCCACTCGGTGTTCCACTGTCCATGGTTCGCCCGGTACATGAGGATCGCGGCCTTGAAGTGGGGCCGGCCGTCGTCGAAGCGGACGCGCCGCCACTGGCGCAGCCCCATGAAGGAGGAGACGTCGCCATCGTGCGAGCCGTGGATGACGAGATACTCCACGTTCCTGACGTCCGGCTCGAGGCGGCCGGCCGGCTTGTACTGCCCGTCCACCGGCGCTATGGCGATCACGCCCCGGATGCCGAAGCCGAAGTCGAGCTTCACGTTGGCGTCGTCGGGGTAGCGCTTCAGCCGGTTGAACGCCGCCGCGTGACCCACCGCCTCGCCCCCGCGGGAGTGCCCGATGAGCATGACGCGCTCGAGGTCGGCCAGCCGGTAGAAGGGGTTGGTGGAATCGGCCACGAAGCCGCGCCAGGCTTTCAGGTGCTCCAGCAGCATCCAGCCACGGGCATCGTTCTCGCCCCGGATGTTGCCGTTCAGGAAATTCTCGTCGATGGAGGCGACGATGAAGCCGCGGCTGGCCAGGTGCCGCCCCAGGTACTCGTAGCCCGCGTCCGACGGCTTGGTCATGTCGTGATTGCCGTGGACGACCAGGATCAGCGGGAACGGGGCGACGGGGCCAGCCGACGCCCCGGCCGCCCCCGCCGCCCCCGCCGCCCCCGCCTTCACGGCCGGATACCAGACGCGGGCGTTGAGCGGAAACGCGTCCGGGCCGAAGCCCCAGTACTTCTTCCGGCTCCTGGCGGTGCCGCCCAGGTCCACCAGCTTGCCCGCGTCCACGGCCCTGGTGCGGAAGGCCACCGAGTCGCGGTAGGCGGCCCGGCGCCGGTCCGTGCCGCTGCCGTAGGTCAGGTAGCCCACCGCCAGCGGTCCGGCCTGGCCGGGGTCGGGGGCGTCCAGCCCCGGCTGGGCCAGGACCCGCGCGGCGTCGTCGGGCGTGAGCTGCAGCGTGCCACGGCACCCCGCCACGACGAGCGCGGCCAGGCTGGCGGCGGCAAGGACCCGGGGCAGGCGCATCGGATGCTCGGCGGTTGCGGTAACGCGAAGAGGGCCACGCGAATGTGGCCGCCGCCTTCAGCGCGTGGCAAGCCTCGCGCGCCCGGCAACACCAACTTCAACAGCCTTTCACCGCAGAGGCACAGAGGACACAGAGGACTGCGCGTGGTGGCCCCGTCAACCGTGACATCCGCGCGCACCGGGTACGGCCGGGATCCTGTTTGATGTTCAACTACAACATCAGGATCGCGGCCAAGCCTGGGTCCGTCGGATCCTCCCGGATGTTGCCTGCCGAACTCCGTGTCCTCTGTGCCTCTGCGGTGAAACAGGTTCGTTGACGGGCGCCGATGTCGGCGGCGACCTCATTGACGCTGCAGGGTCCAGTGGTTAAACCGAACGTGGGCGGCGGCGGCGAGAAGCTGCCGCGCGCCAGCACCGGGCGGCGATGCCCGGAGCCCACCCGGGAGGTGGCGAGATGACGACGGCGGAGGGCACGCGGCGCGAGGGTGCGGCGCGGG
>JADGQX010000244.1 GCA_017881445.1 Gemmatimonadota bacterium
CGACCGTGGTCTTCCCGCCACCGTTGGGGCCAGCGATCACGACAATCCGTGGAAGCGCGCGGAGCGCGTTCAAGCGCTCTTCCCCACGCGGGCGCGCTTGGTCGGGAGACCCGCCGCCTCCGCCGCCCGCTGCGTTGCCGCGTCGACAGCAGCCCGCCCGATTTCCTCCGGGCTCATCGAGAAGAATCGCTCAACAGCGCCTTCGCCCTGCGCCACCTGCATGCGCTCGACCATGTCGTCGTACTGGGCCGCCAGCTCCGCGAGCGACGGTGACGGATGACCGCCAGACGCTCGAAAGTTCTCAATGGACTGCACGACAGCGGTCGGCTTCCCGTACTTCAGGATGTAGACGAACCCCTTGCGGTTCGCCTCGTCAAGCACTCGGCCGAAGCTGTTCTGTGCTTCCGTCGCCGTGAAGGCACCGGTCGCCGGCGCAGACTCCCTGTGCTTCGCAGGGTTACTCATGTCGACCTCCTCCGTGCAGTGTTCCGGCCGCCGCCTGCGAATCACGCACCCCGGGGCTGACACGGAATATACCTAACTTAGCTATCAACGGTCAAGCGGCTGGTTGAGCGAAGCGAATACCCCGACCTGCGGCTGAAGCAGGGAGGCGCCGTACCAGGCCTCAGCGCAAGGGCGGCCGCGGAGCGCCGGCCCTGGCCGTGCACTTGATGTTGTAGTTGACCGGGTCGGCGCTCACGGTCTCGCCGCGCTGGCCGGCCGCGTCCTCCATGGCCGCGATCATCCCGGCCTCCTGGACGGCGGGCGTCACGTTGAAGCCGCCCTGCACGGTCACCGTCCGGGTGCCGGCCTGGCTGAACTTCAGCCGGCCCTCGGGCGAATTGCTCACCGCCCCCGCCATGATCTGGTACCAGACGGTTCCCGGCCCATCGGTCGTGATCTCAGCCACCAGCTTGACCTTACCAGGGCAGGGGCCGGCGTAATGGTCCGGCTCGAGGCGCAAGCGCACCGCGGTGATCTGGCCCGGAGTTGCGGGCACGGGCGTGACGGTCGGCGCCTGGGCGGGCGCGCCGCTGGTGCGGTCCGTCTTCAGGTCGACTTGCGCGGAAACCTCTGCCTCCACCGTGGTCTCCGAGTGGCCGCCCGTGGCCGTCGCCACGCCGCCGATGGGCGTGCAGTCCGGGGGCGGAACGAAGAGCGCGGCCGGTGAGGGCGCATAGCTGAGCTGCGCGATCTCGAGCTGGGTCGCGGGCGGCTTGCCCGGCCACAGGACATCCCACCTCACGGTGAACCCGTACTTCTCCTCCAGCCAGAGCCTGAACCTGCCTTTGGTGTCGGGGAACGTCTGCTCCACCACTCTGGAGGGGATGCCGTTCACGGTCTCCCGCCGGAGCACCCGTGGCGGCGCCTTCGCCAGCTCCGCGATCTGCTCGCCCGAGCCCCCGATGGGATCGAACATCGGGGCGTAGGGCGACTCGTAGCGCTGCACCGTGCACTGATTCCTGACCAGGTCCCGGCTATAGACCTTGTGGCCCTCGAAGTCGTAGAGCACACGATCGTGCATCTCCTGCCACATCCCCTCCCTGGCAGGCAGAATCCTCTCGATCAGCTCCCTGGGCCCGTTGCGATGCACGACCACCTTCATGCCGGGCATCATCATGGAGGCGGTTCCCTGGAACGAATAGGTCCGGGGCACAGCGGGCGTCTGAGCGCGGGCCGGCTGCGCCAGGTACGCCGTCAGCACCGGTGTCAGCAGAGCGACGGAAAGCAACCGCGTCATCGCAGGTCCCTCCGATCCGTCAGAATGGGCTGGGTGCAGCCGAATGCTCTCGAACCCCAGAGGATGTCACGTGGGGCCGCCCTCCGGGTAGCAATCCTGGTAGAGTTCCTCGAACCGTTGTACTTCCGCGTCCGTGAGCTGCGCGAACTCGCCGGTGCGCGCGCGCTGCGACAGGCGTCCGCCGTTCTGCCGCAGGAAGCGGTGCAGCAGGTCGAGCGTGCGATCGGGCATGTCGACGACGTCGTTGACGCCCGACACGAACCTGTCGTACGCCTCCAGGTACGCCACCTCCTCCGGGAGGTCCCGCTCCACCGTCTCCTCGACGCACGCGTACAGGAACTCCGCCTGCGCGGTCGCGTCGAAGTAGCGGTAATAGTCGGCCGTGTCGTTGAGGACCTCCACGTTGCCGTGCGCCGTGGGGCGCCATTCGATGAACGGCAGGAGCGCCTTCGAGTACGACTCCAGCACCCGGCGGTACTCGTCCAGCTGTCGGAGGATCGCCGCGCTGATCGGGAAGACCAGATCACGCGGGTTGTACCGGGCCTCCGCCAGGACGTGGTGGATGAGCCAGCGGTGCAGGCGGCCGTTGCCGTCCTCGAACGGGTGCGCGTACACGAAGCCGAAGGCGACGACCGCAGCCACGACCACAGGATCCATCCCCTCCGGCAGCGCGCGCTCGACGTACGCGATCATCCCCTCGAGCAGGGAGCGGAGGTCCTCCGGGCGCGCGCTGACGTGCTCGGGCAGCGGCTCGTGCGTGCGCCGATCGTGCTCGCCCACGAACCCGCCCTCCGTGCGCAGCCCGACCCGCACGAAGCGATCGTCGCCGATCACCAGCTTCTGTAGCCGCTCCAGCTCCTCGATCGACAGCGGTGTCGAACCCGCGCGCGCGATCGCCTGCGCCCAGCGGTGCGCCCGCTCCCGCGAGGGCTGCTCCTTCTCGATCTGGAACGAGGCCCGGCTGTCGTTCAGCAGCAGGAAGGCCGCTGCTCGGGCCAGCACGTCCGGGTGTGTCCGGCCGATCACCCGGCGCGCCTGCTCGTCCAGCCCTTTCTCCGCCAGCGCCACCAGCGCCGGCGTCCGCCGCACCAGCGGACAGAACGCGGGCCCACCAGGGAGGTTGTCGATCACCCGATGCCGGGGTGAGGACCTGCCCCGTCGGGCCGCGCACTGCTGCTCCGGATCCACCACCGGCACGGCACGCACGACCCCCGCATCCGGCACGTCCAGCTCCGTGCCCGTCAGCCACTCGTACAGGAACCAGATCCGCCGCGCATAGGCGCCCGTCGGCTTGGCTCGCACCACCGCCGCCACCTCCGCGGCCGGGACCCGCCGGAACAACTGGCGCAGGACCGCCAGCTCCACGCCCTCCCACTTGAGCGCGAACTCGAGCTGCCCCGCCAGCGTGTCCTCCGGCGCGTGCCGCGGTGTCAGCACCAGCCACTCCGCCGTCTCCGAGCGCCGATGCCGCGCACTGACCGCCGCCAGCCTGCGCGGCAACGGCACCGGCAGGGTGTACCGGTCCCAGAGCGCGGCATAACCCGCCGGCTGCGCCGGCTCCGGCAGGCGCCGGCCGTGAAATACGTTCACGAGCCGCGAATTCGGTTCAGTCATGGACCCGGTCCGTGAAAACCGTTCAGCGAGTCGATCTCGCCGGGGCGTGAAAAACGTTCATCGCTTGAGAAAAACGTTCAGCCTGGGCACGCCGTCATGAAAAATACTCAGGCGAGCGGGCGTTCGCTACCGCCTGGATCCCGATCACTGGGAGTTGGCACACCACTGGGCACACCAGGCAGCGAAAACGGCCACCCCGCAAGGAGTAGCCGAATCGTCTTAAGTCATTGTCCTGCTTTAGCGGAGGGCCCGGGACTCGCCCCGGAAGGGCTTGCGCCCGGCGGTTTTCAAGTCTGTCGAGGTCGCGCAGTGCACACGCTTGACGACGTCATGGATCCGGGGAGCGGAGACGGGAGTGGGCCGGGTGGTGGCTCGGGCAGCGGATCGGGGAGCAGTTCGGGAAGCTCGTGGAGTTGGGGCGGCTTCCTCGGGGCGGTCGGTGGCGGTGCCTTGACTGGCGGACTCGCCGGGACCATGCTGGGCGGCGTCGGCTTCATGCCGGGTGCGACGGCTGGCGCGATTATCGGCGGAATCAGCTACGCCATGGACTCATGCTTTCAGGTGCAGCAGGCCGTGGATACGACGCGGAACAAGTAAGGGGGTTCGTCGATGAGCACTTGGATGCTGGGAGCCCTTACGTTCGTGATCGGCGTGCTCGTGGCAGCGGTCGTGCTGCGGCTTGTGCGCCGACGGTTCATGCCGGTGGCCTCCGTCGTGATCTCGGCGGCGGCGACGGTCGGCATCCTCATCGCCCGTTGGTTGTTCGGCCGCTAGTGTCGTAATGCGCAAGTCGCATTCGCCTTGCGGACCTCGCCGAGGATGGGCTCGCCAGTAGCGGTCCAGACGAACAGCTTTGGATTCAGGTCGATGAAGCGCCGGATGGTCTCGATCAGCTCGCCCACCCTGGTCACGGCCATCCGGCGGATCTGCCAACATCCCAATCTCTCGCGTAGGGTGGCGCTGCCTCCGGGGGCGACGTGTACAACGGCAGCCGCACCTTCGAGGTAAGCGTTAGTGTTTCAGCGCCCAACGTCATCATGGCGGACGTGAAGGGGGCCGTGCGCGACGGGCTGTCCCATGCGCTCGGCACGGGGAGGCGCAACCGAGGATGGGGGCGCACCTTCCTGTAGCAAGAGACAACGGGCGCCGCGTCCGAAGTCACCTTCTCCAAGAGGCACAGCTGGGCAACCCGGTCTGGGCGTTGAAGATGGCTCTTCTGAGGCGGTCTGAGGAGGGATCATGAAGCTCGCCATCTTCGGGGCCACGGGACGGTCCGGGCGACCACTCGTAAGCCAGGCGCTCGCGCGTGGCGACGACGTGACCGTGCTGGTCCGGGATGCGGCCCGACTCCCGCAGTCCGACCCGAACCTCCATGTGATTACGGGAGATGCGCACGACCCTGAGGCCGTGCGTCAGACGGTGGCCGGAGCGCATGCTGTGATCAGCGTTCTCGGTCATCGCAGGGGGGCCGGCTACAAGGTCCTCCGCGTAGGGAGCGCTAACATCGTCACGGCGATGCAGGAGACAGGGGTGCGTCGTCTCGTCGTGCTCAGCATCACGGCTGTGCGCGATCCGAGGGACCGGCCGAGATTGGTGGACCGGCTGCTTGAGACCGTGGGGCGAGTGCTGGCGGCCGGGGTCTACGCCGACCACATGGGCCAGGCGGCGACGCTGCGCAACAGCAATCTCGAGTGGACCATCGTGCGGGCACCGCTGCTCACCGAAAGGCCCCATACCGGGAGCTACCATGTCGGGCACATGGGCGACGGCCTGGGCGCTCGCGTCTCACGCGCGGATGTCGCCGAGTTCCTCCTCCAGCAGGTGACCGACACGACCTACATTGGCAGGGCTCCGCTGGTCGGTGCGTAGCTTTCACGAGCGTTCAGTGTTGCCCGCCAGCGGCGCACGGGTTGCGCGCGCAACGGTCCGCCTACTGCCCGCGTTCTCGCGTCCCTTCTCGCGCTGGAGCTCTCGCTCGTGCCGCCGCCGTCTGCGCTTCCCTGCTCCCACCTCTGCCTCGCGCCGCCCCCGGCGGCCTTCGCCGGTGCGGATCCGGACAGTCGGTGGACGGTCGCGGCAGTGATAGCCCGAGCTGCTCGACGTCCCGGCCCGCTGACTGACGAGCCCCGCGGCGCCGAGGCGGTCCGCGGCCGACGTCGGAGCTCCACGGCTGGGGACGCACGGGGGCGCTGAATGTGACGGGACGCCGCCGGGGCGGCCGTTGGGACCGTGCCCTACTTCTTGTCGTCTTTCAGCGCGAGCCGCAGATGTTCCAGTGCCGAGTCGATCGCCTTGATCGCCTCGACCTTGTGTCCACCGTAATCGCTAGCGGCCTTGTTCAGGTCGCGCTTGGCGTTCTCCAGCGCCCGAATCGCGCGCCGGATCTCCGGATGCGGCTCGTTTTTCTCCTTGTCCACCTGGCGTGGGGCCGGCGCCGGCGCCGGCGCGGCCGCGACCGGCACCGTCCGGTGCCCGGCGCCCGGGCCCGCCAGCTGCGCCAATGAGGTCGGCGATGGCAGCGTGAGTGCGGCGCCCGCGACGAGTGCGGCGGCGAGGAACGTGTTCATCGACCCTCCTGGGCATGACGGTGACTGGCCCCAACGCGAAGAAGGGCGTCACCCCGGTCGCCGGCATGACGCCCTCCTACTTGGAGACGCGCCCGGGGCGTGTTTCGATAACACCCCGGCGCGGGCCAGATGACCGTCGTCAGCGAACTCTGGTCGTGCGCATCCGCCAAGGGCTGTGGCATCGCTAGCATTGCCTGCCGAGCCCGGCGAATTCCTGGAGAATGCTGTAACTCGTTACGGAGGGCCCGGGACTCGAACCCGGAAGGGCTTGCGCCCGGCGGTTTTCAAGACCGCTGCCTTACCAGTTAGGTCTAACCCTCCCGATCCCCTGCCCTGCGCCAGCGGCGCGCACGACGTCCGCCGGTACGCGCAAATATCGCCAGCGGCGCGGGACAAATACAGCCGGTCACCCGGAATCGCCCGGAATCGCCCGGATGCCCGCCTCGCCGCGTCTCCCAATGTCCCGCTGTCCCGCTCTGCCGTCACCGCTCCGGCCGCACCACCACCAGCACGGCCATGCCCACGCACACCGCGACGGCGGCGTAGCGCAGGACGTGGCGGGGCAGGTAGCGGCGCAGGCCGACGCCCAGGGCGAGGGCGAGGGCGCCCTTGGTGAGGAGGGCGGCGGTGGCGGCGGCCCAGACGACGGCGGGGGCGTGGAAGCGGGCGGAGAGGGTGGCGGCGGTGACCATGCCGATGTCGCCCCACTCGGAGAAGAAGGTGCTGCTGAAGGCGACGGCGGCGCCGCGGGGCCAGGAGCCGCGGCCGGGCTCGAGGGCGGGCGCCGGCTCGGGGCGGCTGCGCCAGACGGCGGCGGCGGCGGCGATGAAGCTGAGCGCGGTGACGGCGGTCAGC
>JADGQX010000245.1 GCA_017881445.1 Gemmatimonadota bacterium
GCCTGCGCGGGGCGCCCGGCCGTCACGGTGGCGGGGGCGGGCCCGCCCGGCGCCGCCGCGCCCTGCTGCAATCCCTGCACGGCCAGGGCCAGGGTGCTGTCCATGCCCACCGCGCTGCCATCGCTGGCCACCACCCGGGACAGCTCGGGGATGGCCTGGGAGGGGCCGCCGCTCGTGCTGGATTGGGAGAGGAAAAGCGGCTGGATGTAGAGGAAGCCGCTGTCCAGCGGGACGACTCGCAGATGGCCCAGGTCCACGTCGCTCCCGGACTGCCGCCAGAGCGTGAGCTGGGGCGAGATCACCGGGTTCTGCTCGATGAGCGCCTGCACCTGCCCGGGTCCCGGAATCTGCTGGTCGCGCGGCAGCTCGAAGAGCACCAGCTCGCCGTAGTGGGGCGGATCGCTGCGCGCGAAGAGCACCGCGGTCATATTCTGCCGCTGGCGCGCGATGAAGGGCGTGCTGAGCAGGAACTCGGTGCGGGGCTCGCCCGGCAGGCGCATGAGGGCGTAGGTCGCCTCGTAGGGCCGGGGCGCGGCGTCGTGCACCGACTCGGGCGGAAGCTCCCACACGTCCTGGCCGCCGAAGAAGGACTCGGCGTTGGTCAGGTGGAACTGCCGCAGCACTCGGGCCTGGGCGGCGAAATAGAGCTGGGGGTAGCGCAGGTGCTCGCGCAGGTCCGGCGGCAGCGCGCTCCAGGGCCGGATCAGGCCGGGGAAGATGGCGTCGTACGTCCGCAGCAGCGGGTCGGCGGGGGCCACCTCGTAGAGGGCGGTGGCGCCGGTCGCCGCATCGATGACGGCCTTGACGCTGGCGTGCAGGTAGCTCAGCTCGCCCGCGTCGCCCACGGTCTCCGACCGGGAGAGGGGGAAGCTGGCGGAGGCGGTGTAGCCATCCACGACCCAGAAGATCCGGCCGGCGCTCAGGACCGGATAGGGATTCGGGTCCCAGACCAGGAAGGGCGCCAGCGCCCGCACCCGTTCGTTGACCGAGCGCCAGAAGAGGATGCGGCTCTGGTCGGACAGCTCGCCCGAGAAGAGCAGGTTCTTGTCGCTGAAGCGCCAGGCAAACGACAGCAGCCGGATGCCGGAGTTGAGCCGGACGCCGGCGGGGTAGTCCACTCCCGCGCTGCCCACGAACGCCCCGTTTCGACCAGGCACGACCACGACGTAGTCGCTCATGCTCTGGCCGATGAACACGCTCGGGTTGGTCAGGGCAACCGCCGGGGGTGCGGCCGGATTGCGGGTGACGGGATCCAGGTCGCCCAGCCAGATGACGGGCTGGCCTTCCCGGGTCTCCTCCCCCGTGGGCGTGACCACCGCCCCCACGCCGCGCACGTACTTCGGGTTGAGCTTCAGCGTGAGCCAGTTCCTGGAGCCGGGCGGCAGCCCGTCCTCGAAGAACTCCCGCGCGGCGATGGCCACCTGGGTCCGGGAGTCGCCCGCACCGTAGCGGTCGTAGTCGACATCGGGGAAGTGGTAGTAGCCGTAGCCCGCCTGGAACTGGTTCAGCACCTTCTGCAGCGGCCTGGCGTCCCAGAGGGGGAGCTTGGCCAGCGACGGCTGCACCGCCTCCCAGGACGGGGTCGATGTCTTGCGGTACGGCAGCAGCCTTCGCTCCAGGTGTTCCAGGCCGAAAGCCCGCCGGGTGTAGTCCAGGCTCCAGCGGATGTAGGGCCCCTCGCGCTCGAGCTGGTTGGGCTCGACCTGGAACTTCTGCAGGATGGCGGGATAGGCGGCGCCGCCCAGCAGGGCGACGACCAGCAGGCCCCCCACGCCCACCGCGGGCGGCAGCCACACGCGCCGCAGGGCGCCGTAGACCAGCGTGCCGGCGGCCAGCAGCGCCACCACGCTCAGGGCGGTCCGCACCGGCAGCCGGGCATGGACATCGGTGTAGCCGAGCTGGCCGCCGAATCCCGAGCCGTCCACCAGCAGGGCGTAACGGCCCAGCCAGTAGCGCAGCGCCATGAGGGCGATGAGCGCGGCGGCCAGCAGCAGGAAATGGAGGCGAGCGGGCTCGCTCAGGTGCAGCTTGTTCTCGTTCCAGCGGACTGCGCCCACCAGAACGTAGCCCAGGGTCACCAGCAGGATGCTCCAGATGAGGCAGACCAGCAGGAAGTCCGTGAGCGAGTAGTAGACCGGCAGGGAGAGCACGTAGAAGGCGACATCCCGGCCCAGCAGCGGGTCGCGCAGCCCCCAGGGCACCTGGCGCAGCCAGGCGGCCAGCATGAGCGCCTGGTCCCCTCCGAACTGCACCCCGGACAGCCACCAGCCGGCCAGGATCGAGATCACGACCGCGGCGGCCAGCAGGTAGTGCCGCGGGACCTGTTCGGCGATCTCGATGTTGCCGTAGCGCCGGCGCAGGTGCACCGGCCCGAGCTGGCGGGTCACCAGCCAGAGGTTGGCGAGCACCAGCAGGGCGCCGATCACGCCGATGACGCTCCGCGCCGCCGCGGCGATGCCGAAGCGGGTCCAGTACACGTTGCCGTACCCCAGCGCGGAGAACCAGAGCGCGTCGGTGTAGACCTGTACGCCGGCGTCGGCCGCGGCCGCCAGCACCACGACGCCGAGGCCGAGGAAGATCAGAAGCCGTCCGGACCGTCGCATGCTAGACCTTTACCCCCTGGTCCGTCAGCCACGATTCCATCTCGCGGCGGATCTCGGCCAGCCTCTCGGTGGTCGTCGCTTCGAAGCGCATGACCAGCACCGGCTGCGTGTTGGACGCCCGGAGCAGGCCCCAGCCGCCCTGGAACAGCACGCGGGCGCCATCGATGGCCACAACGTCGTGCCCCTGCTTGAAGTGCTCCACGGCGCCGGCGACGATGTCGAACTTCCGCTCCTCGGAGACGTCCACCCGGATCTCGGGCGTGGACACGTACTGCGGGAAGTCCGCGGTCTGCGCCGAGAGCGGCCGGTCCGCGCGGCTCACCATGTCCACCAGGCGGCAGGCGTCGTAGAGCGCGTCATCGAAGCCGTAATAGCCGTCGGCAATGCAGATGTGGCCCGACAGTTCCCCCGCGATGGGCGCCTGCTCCTCCTTCATCTTCTCCTTCATCAGCGAGTGGCCGGTCTTCCACATGATGGGCCGGCCGCCGGCCGCCGCGAACACCTCCGTCACCGCCTGCGAGCACTTCACGTCCAGCACCATCTTCTGGCCGGGCCCGCGCCGCTTCAGCACGTCCAGGCCGTACAGCAGCAACAGGATGTCGCCCCGGATGATCTTGCCCGTCTCGTCCACCGCGCCGATGCGGTCCGCGTCGCCATCGAAGGCGACGCCCAGCTCCGCACCCTCCTCGCGAACCCTCGCGATCAGGTCGGCCAGGTTCTCGTCCACCACGGGGTCGGGATGATGGTTCGGGAAGGTGCCATCCGAGTTGCAGTACAGGGGGATCACTTCGGCGCCGATCCGCTCCAGCAGCGACACGGCTACCAGGCTGCCCGTGCCGTTGCCGCAGTCGGCGACCACGCGCACGGGGCGCTTGATCTGGAACCGGCCGGCGACGTCGTCCATATACTCCGGCAGCACGTCTCGGCGCTCCAGCTCCCCCCGGCCCGTGGCGAAGTCGTCCGCCTCGATGCGGCGGCGCAGCCCCTGGATCGCCTCGCCGTACACGGACCGCCCCGCCAGCACCATCTTGAAGCCGTTGTACTCCGGCGGATTGTGCGAGCCCGTGATCTGCAGCCCGCCATTCGCCTCGTAGCGCAGCACGGCGTAGTAGAGCGAGGGCGTCGGCACGGTGCCGACGTCGATCACCTTCACGCCCGTCGAGCGGATCCCGCGGATGATCTTCTCGGCCAGCTCGGGCGAAGAGGGACGGTTGTCCCGACCCACCACAACCGTCGGCTGGAACAGGTCGCCGAAGCTGCGTCGCACCTCACTGCCATAGGCGCGGCCCACCAGCTCGGGCACCGCCCCGGCGAAATCGCGGGCCACT
Source organism: Gemmatimonadota bacterium (assembly GCA_017881445.1). GTDB lineage: Bacteria > Gemmatimonadota > Gemmatimonadetes > Longimicrobiales > RSA9 > JADGQX01. The sequence continues at coordinate 3,932 of JADGQX010000245.1, forward strand.
ACACCCCGGATGTCGTACTCGCGGAATATGTGCGGATTGATCTGCATGGCTCCTCTGAACCAAAGCCGTGGACGCGGCACGTCTCACGCGCCCATGCACGTTGCACGTTTTCAAGTGCTGACGCAAACAAGCGCGAGGATAGCTCCTCGCGCCGTTCCGGACCAGCGGCCGCCCGGGTCCCTTCCCGCCCGTCCCTAGTGCAGAAGTCCGATCACGCTGGACGGCGCCTGCATGAGCGAGGCGGCGCTGCGCTCGGCCAGCGACAGGAACGCCCCGGGGAAGACGCCGAGCAGCACGACCGCAGCCGCAGCCGCCACCAGGGCGATGCGCAGCCCCAGGGGCACCGCCGGGACGGTGGGACTGTCCGCGGTCGCCTCGCGGAACCACATGTACCACGCCACCCGCAGGTAGTACCAGTAGGACACCAGTGAGGCCAGCACGAGCACGACGGCCAGGACGACGAAGCCCTTCTCCACGGCGGCCCGCAGGATGAACACCTTGCCGATGAAGCCGCCCGTGAAGGGGAAGCCGGCGAGGGAGAGCAGGAACACGGTCATGACCACGCCCAGCATGGGGTTGCGCCAGCCGAGTCCCGCGTAGGACTCCACGTCCAGCCATTCCTCACCTGGTCCGGCCACCGCCAGCAGCACGGCGAAGGCGCCCATCGTCATGAGGGTGTACACCACCAGGTAGAACAGGAAGGACGCCGCGCCTACGGCACTGGCCGCGGCGAGCGCCACCAGCAGGTAGCCCGCGTGCGAGATGCTGGAGTACGCGAGCATGCGCTTGACGTTGGGCTCGACCAGCGCGATCAGGTTGGCCCCGACCATGGTGAGGATCGCCAGCCAGAAGACCATGGCGCCCCAGGTTTCCCAGAGACCCGGGAACGCCGTCAGGAACACGCGCAGGAAGGCGGCGAAGGCGGCGGCCTTCACGCCCGCGGCCATGAAGCCGGTGATGGGAGCCGGGGCCCCCTCGTAGGCGTCGGGCGTCCACATGTGGAAGGGCACGGCCGCCACCTTGAAGCCGAAGCCCACGGCCAGCAGCGCCATGCCGATCTTCACCAGCGCGTTGGCGCCCAGGCCGTCCACGCCGATGGCGGCGGCGATCAACGTCAGGTTCGTGCTGCGCGTCCCGCCATAGATCATGGCGATGCCGAAGAGGAAGAACGCGCTGGAGAAGGCGCCCAGCAGGAAGTACTTGAGGGCACCCTCGGCGGAGCGGGCGCTACGCCGGTTCACGCCGGTCAGCACGTAGACCGGCACGGACATGAGCTCGAGTCCAAGGAAGATGACCATCAGGTCGCGGCTGCCCGCGAAGATCATCATTCCCACCGTCGCGAGCAGCACCAGCACGTAGATCTCGCCCAGGCGGAGGTGCTCCTGCTCCAGGTAGCGGGTGGAGATCAGCACGAAGAGCGCCGCCGCCAGCAGGAACAGGAAGTTGGAGAAGACGCGGAACGAGTCGATGGCGATCACGCCCGCGGGCGAGGCCTCGCGCAGCGTGAGCAGCCAGAGATTGGCCGCGGCGGCCAGGAGCACGCCCAGGAGCGTGATCCAGGCGATTCCCGGGCTCGAGGCCTCGCTGCGCTCGCCTTTCTGGAACACGTCCAGCAGCAGCACGAGCATGGCCCAGACCGAGAGCACGGTCTCGGGCAGGAGCGCCAGGACGTAGTGGAGCTGGGTCGAGTAGTCGATGACCATTTCGGTCCGTTAGGCGTCAGAGGCGCTCATCGGCCGCTTGCGCGACCGGCGTCGGGCATGGGCGCCAGGCCGAACATCGGCGGTGGCGTCCGCTTCTGTTCCACGGTCTGGAGCAGCCCCGTCACCGTCACCTCCATGCGCTCGAGGAACGGCTTGGGGTACACGCCCATCCACACCATGACCACGACCAGCGGCACCAGCACCGCCAGCTCCCGGCCGGAGAGGTCGCGCAGGCCGCGATTCTTCTCGTTGTCCAGCGAGTTGAACCAGATCCGCTGCACCATGGGAAGCATGTAGTAGGCGGCGAAGATCACGCCCGTGGTCGCGATGAGGGCGACCACGGGATGGGTCTGGAAGGTGCCCACCAGCACCAGGAACTCGCCCACGAACCCGCTCAGCCCGGGCAAGCCGATGCTGGCCAGCGCCGTGATCACGAAGATGGTCGCGAACATGGGCATGACCGCCGAGAGGCCGCCGAACTCCGAGATCAGGCGCGTATGGCGGCGCTCGTAGAGCATGCCCAGCAGCAGGAACATGGCCCCCGTGGAGACGCCGTGGGAGAGCATGACGATCATGGCGCCCTGCACGCCCTGCACGGTCAGGGCGAAGATGCCGAGCACCACGAACCCCATGTGCGCCACCGAGGTATAGGCGATCAGCTTCTTCGCATCCGGCTGCACCGCCGCCACCCAGGCCGTGTAGATGATGCCCATCAGCCCCAGCGTCATGAGCACGCCCACCACCACCTCGTTGGTGGCCGCCTGGGGGAAGAAGGGCAGCAGGAAGCGCAGGAAGCCGTAGCCGCCCATCTTCAGCAGCACCGCGGCCAGGATCACGGACCCGGGCGTGGGCGCTTCCACGTGGGCGTCGGGCAACCACGTGTGGAAGGGGAAGACGGGCACCTTGATCAGGAACGCCAGCGCGAAGGCCGTGAAGAGCCAGAACTGCTGGCGGAACGTGAGCGGCACCTGCAGCAGGTCCTGATAGGCGAAGGAGAGGTTTCCGGTCAGCGCGTGGTACCTGAAGTACAGGTAGAGGATCGCCACCAGCATGAGCAGCGACCCGAAGGTCGTGTAGAGGAAGAACTTGATGGCCGCGTAAATCCGTCGCTC
>JADGQX010000246.1 GCA_017881445.1 Gemmatimonadota bacterium
ACCGTACACCGTACACCGTACACCGTACACCGTACACCGTACACCGTACACCGTACACCGTACACCGTACACCGTACACCGTACACCGGCATCCGGCTTCCGGCATCCGGCATCCGGCTTCCGGCTTCCGGCATCCGGCTTCCGGCATCCGGCATCCGGTTTCCGGTTTCCGGCTTCCGGCTTCCCCTGTCGTTAGGGGTTCTTTCCCTGCTCGTGTGTCCTTCCCATGAAGGTGTGCTCTGCTCCTGCTCCGCCCCGGCCGCCAGGCCCGCTCGGGGTGTCTCAGGAAACGGGGTGTCGGCGTCTACATTGATACCGGGCCGGCCAAGCGGGCCGGAGCGGTGACACTGGGAGGTCGAAACGTGGAAGGCTTCGGACCGGAAAAGCTGATCTTCATCCTCCTGATCATGGTGCTGATCTTCGGCGCGAAGCGGTTGCCCGAGATCGGGGCCAGCCTGGGGAAGGGGATTCGGGAGTTCAAGAAGTCGGTCCAGGGGGTGGACGAGCAGCCTGTGCAGATGCAGCCGCAGGCGTTCGCGAATCCGGTGGTGCCGCAGGCCCTGGCGCCTGCGGCGCCGATGCCGCCGGTGGTACCGGCGGTGCCCCAGCGGATCGAAACGACTCAGGCGTAGCGGCAACCGCGAGGTTGCCCGCGCGCCAGGGCGCGCAGGCGGGGACGTAGCCGTGTTTCCGGGGGGGAACGCGCGGATACGTTGTCGCCTGCGTGTTTTTTTGCCTATCGGTGACGCATGATGAGGCGGGCGACGGAGCTGACGCCATTGATGACGAATTGCGCGCCGATGACCATGACCAGCAGGCCCATGATGCGGGTGAAGACGTTGAGCCCCGTGTGTCCGAGCCGTCGCATGAGGAAGGGAGCGGCGGCGAGGGCGGCCCAGCAGACGAGCATGACGGCGAAGATGGCGACGTAGACGAACATCTGGCGCACCAGCCGGTCGTTGGCCTCGCTCATGAGGGCGATGACGGTGGTGATGGCGCCGGGGCCGGCCAGGGAGGGCAGGCCCAGGGGGATGATGCCGACATCCTCGCGCCCGGCGCCCTCGGCCTCCTCCTCCTGCGTGGCCTTCCCGTGCGATCGCCGGGCTTCCAGCATGTCCCAGCCGATACCGAAGAAGATGATGCCGCCCGCGATCTGGAACGCCGGCGTGGTGATGCCGAAGAACCAGAGGATGTAGGTGCCGGCCAGGCCGAAGGCGACGAGCACGGCCACGCCGGTCACGATGGCACGGCGCAGGGTGGCGGCGCGGCGGGGGGCGTCGTATTCGCCGGTCATGGCCACGAAGAGCGGCGCGGCCGAGAGCGGGTTGACGATGGCCAGCAGCGAGGTGAAGGCGAGGATGAGGAAGCGCCAGTCGGCCGGGGCGATGGGAACGCTCATGGCGCGTCAGAAGAGCGTGGTCTGCAGGGGCGGCGGCGCTGCCGGCCCGTCGCCCGCCGCGGGGTCGTTCGCTCGATCGGGCGACGTGGCCACGGGGAAGATGCAGTCGGGCACGTCGTTGGCCGGGGAGTTCACCAGCTTCGAGACGGCCCAGGCCTCGAGGTCGTCGCCGGGGTAAGGGCGGGCCAGCTGGAGCAGCTCGCCGGGGTCCGCGGCCGGGTCGAGCCAGCGGTCGCGGGCCGCGCGGTCGAGCACGAGGGGCATGCGGTCGTGGATCTGGCGGATCGAGGGCGCGGCCGCTGTCGTCACGATGGTGAAGGTGCGGAGCGGGTCCTTGCGGGGGCCCCAGCGCTCCCAGAGCCCGGCGAAGGCGAACGGGCGGCGGGAGCGCAGGTGGATCCACATGGGCGTCCTGCTCTTGCCGTCCTTGAGCCACTCGTACCAGCCATCGGCGGGCACCAGGCAGCGGCGCTCGCGGAAGGCGGCGCTGAAGGCGGGCTTCTCCGCCATCGTCTCCGCCCGGGCGTTGATCATGCGCTGGCCCACCTCCGGGCCGGCAGCCCAGAAGGGGACGAGCCCCCAGCGGAAGCCGGCGAGACGGAACGCGCCCTCGTCGCCCCGGAGGAGCACCGGCGCGATCTGCGTGGGCGCCACGTTGTACCGGGGATGGATGTCGAAGGGCGCCTCGGTCAGGCCGAACTCGTCGAAGAGGTCCTCGCGGGGCACCGCGACGGTGAAACGGCCGCACATACCGCACTCCGGGCAGGCGTTGGGGCCAGAAGCTAGCGGCCGGCGGGGAGACGCGCGAGGACCCGGACGGCGGCTCCGCCCGGGTCCTCGAGGAGAGTCGCGCGGCGCGCGGCTACGAGATGCCGCGCCCGCAGAAAGTGCCGGTGACCGTGGCCTTCAGCGTCGTCGCGTCCACGATCGCTGACAGGTCGACGGCGCACGTGCCACTCGTGCCGTCGCTCTTCCTCCAGTCGAAGCTGCCCTTCTCGGTCGCCGACACCGTGCCGGGTTTGCCGTTGACGATGGACACATGCGACGTCGAGGTGAGCGTGCCCGTGGCGGTGATCGTCTGCGCGTCCGTGGTGTTGGCGCAGTCCTTCAGCGTCTCCTTGCCTGTCACATCGAAGACACCGGAATTCGTGACCTTGTCGAAGTTGCCCGTGATCTGCAAATCGGGCGTGACCGTTCCGCCGGCCGGGCACTTCAGCTCGGCCGTGTAGCTCACACTGATTCCGCCTCCGAGCGCGGAGGCGATGCCGGCGCTGCCGGCAGAGGCGGTCAGGGCGTAGCTGCCGGCCATGCCGGAGAAGCTGGCCGCCAGGCTGCGGGCTTCACTGTCCGTGAGCCCGGGCGCGGGCGCGGCGCTGTCGCGGCCGCACGCGACGAGCGCGAGTGTCGCGAATACGAGCCCCGCCAATCCGTTGCGGTGCATGAGGCGCCTCCTTGCCGGGTTCGTTGCCTCGACTGGCAGCGAAATTGAGCCACTGCCGGGCCGCGGGGCAAGGGAACCGCCGCGGCGTGCGGCCGCGGCCGGGTGCGCCGAAGGAATCGTCGTGGCGCGACCGTTGGCGCGGCTCTAGCTTGGGCGAAACCCCCGACCCCTCCATCCGGATCCACGACGATGCAGAGCAGGCGCCTGGCCGTACTCACGGTCCTGCTGCCGGCGTTCCCGGCGGCGCTCCTCCCGGCGGGGCTCCGGGCCCAGCGCGCCGACGCGCCGGCGGCCGTCGCCATCGTGCTCCGCCCCGCCCGCGTGTTCGACGCACTTTCCCCGCAGGCGCACGACGGCTGGATCGTTGTGGTGCAGGGCGACCGCATCGCCGCCGTCGGTCCGGCCGCCAGCACGGCGGTGCCGGCGGGGGCGCAGACGCTCGATCTGCCGGGCACGACGCTGCTGCCGGGGCTGATCGAGGGGCACGGGCATCTGTTCCTGCATCCCTACAACGAGACCTCCTGGAACGACCAGGTGCTGCACGAGAGCTACGCGGAGCGGGTGGCGCGGGCGGTCAACCACGCCCGGGCGACGCTGGACGCGGGCTTCACCACGGAGCGGGACCTGGGCACCGAGGGCGCCGGCTATGCCGACGTGGGGCTCAAGCAGGCAGTGGAGAAGGGGGTGATCCCCGGCCCGCGCATCCTGACCTCCACCCGGGCCATCGTGGCCAAGGGGGCGTACGGCCCGGCCGGGTTCGACGCCCGCTGGGACGTGCCCCAGGGCGCGGAGGAGGCCGGCAACGTGCAGGAGCTGGAGCGCATTGTCCGCGACCAGATCGGCAAGGGGGCCGACTGGGTCAAGCTTTACGGCGACTACCGCGTCGGCCCCCGGGGCGAGGCCGAGCCCACCTTCATGCAGGACGAGATGGACCGGGCGGTCCAGGTCGCCCGCAGCCTGGGGCGCCCGGTGTCGGTGCACGCCTCCACCGCGGAAGGGATGCGGCGCGCGGCCCTCGCCGGCGCCGCCACCATCGAGCACGGGGATGGCGGCACGCCCGAGGTCTTCCGCCTCATGGCGCAGAAGGACATCTGCTACCTGCCCACGCTGGCCGCGACCTGGGCCGTCACCACCTACCGCGGCTGGAAGCCGGGCACGCCGGAGCCGGCCGGGATCCTGCAGAAGCGGGCGACGTTCAAGGCCGCCCTGGACGCGGGCGTCCCCATCTGCATGGGGGGCGACGTGGGCGTCTTCAGCCACGGGCAGAACGCCCTGGAGATGGAGCTGATGGCGGCCTACGGCATGCCGCCCGCCCAGGTGCTGCTCTCCGCCACCGCCGTCAACGCCCGCCACCTCGGGCTGGCCGACCAGCTCGGCAGCATCAGGCCGGGGCTGCTGGCGGACCTGGTGGCGGTGGACGGCGATCCCACGGCCGACATCGGCGCGGTGAGGAAGGTGAGGATGGTGATGAAGGGCGGGGAAGTCGTGAGAAAACCCTGACTTCGAAGGGCTAGGGCGAGGGCCAGGGCCAGGGCGAAACGGCAACGGCAAAGGGGCAGGGCGAAGGGCAAAGGGGGAAGGGAATGGCGGCGGGGCTCACGCACCGGTTGGACGTCGGCGACGAGGCGCCGGACTTCGCGCTGGCGGCGACACACGTGGTGCAGGGGAAGCGGGCGAAGGGCGTGTTCCGGCTCTCGGAGCAGCGGGGTCTGCCGGTGGCGATCGCCTTCACCATGGCGGCGTTCACGCCGCTCTGAAGCGACCAGCTCCGCTCGGTCGAGCGGTCGATGGACGAGTTCCGGGCGCTGGGCGCGGTGGTGGTCGTGATCAGCACGGACAACGTGGACACACTGGTGGCCTGGTGCGAGGGGATCGGGACGTCCTTCTATGCGGCGGGCGACTTCTGGCCCCACGGCGACGTGGCGCTGAAGTACGACGTGCTGCGCTCGAACGGCGTGGCCGATCGGGCGTGGTTCCTGGTGGACCGGGAAGGGGTCCTGCGTTTCGCCCAGCTCTACCCGGCCAAGGCGGTGCCGCCCGTCGAGCCCGTGCTGGAGGCGCTCCGGCGCCTGTGAGGGGCGTGGCGCCGCCGGCGAGCGGCGCGGCGTCGCGGGTCAGGTGAGGGGCTTCTCCAGCACCAGGAAGTCCTTGCCGCCGTGGGCGCGGCGGCCGCGGGGCAGGTAGCCGCGCCGGCGGTACCACTCGACCAGGTCGGGATTGTCCGCCAGGACGTCGCAGCGCAGCGCGGCCGCCGCCCTGGCGCGGGCCTCCGCTTCGGCGGCACGGAGCAGCGCGGCGCCCAGGCCGGAGCGCTGCCCCTGGGGGGCCACCGCCAGCCGGTTCAGGTAGAGCGCGGCGGCGCCCGCCGCCGCCCAGGCCACGCGTCCCGCTCGCTCGTCCTCCTCGTAGGAATGCGTCGGCTCGCGGCGCAGCGTCGCCGTGCCCACCACGACCCCCGCGCCGGTGAGCGCCACCAGGACCGTTTGGGCGCGGGTCTCGGTCGCGATGCTCTCGGGCGTCGCGGGAGGTGGGTCCCAGTTGCGGAATCCGCGCGCGGCCATGTCCCGGCCGCAATCCAGCAGCAGGGCGTAGACGCTGCCGGCGAGCTCCGGGCCCGCCGCGCGGATGGTCACTTCGTGGTCGGCCATGGCGGCACTCTAGCCGCCGGCCGGCGTTTCCGGCAAACCGTCGGGGAGCGGCCGCAAGGATGCTGAACGTTCCGCGCCGCCCGGATCGGGCGTATACTGGTCGGGATAGCTGAAGGCGCGCGACGAAGCGCGACGGGCCCGCGGCGCTTAGTCGCGAGCCCATATCTCACTGCAATCGGTGAGGTTGCCGATGAGCAGGATCGGAACGAACTGGATCGTCGCCCTGTTGGCCCTGGCGCTGCCGGCCTGCCAGGAGGGCGGATTGTCCACGGCGGATCGCACGCCGCGGCTGGAGCTGGTGGCGGGGGACGCGCAGACCGCGGAGGTGGGCGGCCTGGTGCAGCCCTCGGTGCGCATGCTGTACGCCGGACGGACCATGTCCAACATGGTGGTGTCCTGGGCCACGGATGGGGACGCCCAGGTGGACGAAGTCACGCGCACGAACGCCCAGGGCATCGCCAGCGCGCAGTGGGTCCTGGGTCGCCGGCCGGGAGTCTACCACCTGACGGTGAGCGGCGCGGGACCACTCCCGCTCCAGCTCACGGCGACGGCGCGCGCCGGGGGGCTGGCGACCATCCGCCTCCGGCCGGACTCGGGCGTGCTGGCGTCGGTCGTGGACTCGCTCCAGTTCAGCGCGAGCGCGGCGGACCGGTTCGGCAACGCCCTGGCGACGCCGGTGCTGTCCTGGACCTCGCTGGACCCGCTGGTGGCGGTGGTGGGGAGCGCCGGGCTGGTGCGGGGGCGAAGCGGCGGCACGGCGCGGGTGGTGGTCAGCACCGGCGGCCCCGCGGACACCGCGCTGATCCGGGTGATCCAGGTCCCGGGCCAGGTGGCGGTCACGCCGCATGGGTACGCCCTGCACTGGCTCAGGGCGATGCTGGCGCTGCAGGCCCGCGTGCGTGACGCCTGGGGCAACGACATGCCGGCCTCGCCCGTGACCTGGAGCTCGCTGGCGCCGGCGGTGCTGCGCGTCGACGCGGCGGGGACGGTGACGGCACTGGCCGTGGGGGCCGGGCGGGTGGTGGCCCGGTCCGGGACCGCCGCGGATACGGTGACCGTGACCGTGGACCAGGTGGTGGAGGGGATCCGGGTGCGGCCCATCGAAGCGCAGGTCGCGGTCGGGGACAGCACGCTGCTGACGGCGACCACGTACGACCGGCTCGACTCCCTGACTCCGCCGATGCCCGTGCTCTGGTCGAGCAGCAACGACACCACCGCGACCGTGCGCCCGAGCGGCTGGGTCGTGTGCGGGCGGGTC
>JADGQX010000247.1 GCA_017881445.1 Gemmatimonadota bacterium
GCCGGCAGGATGTCGAAGATACGGCCGCCGATTCCAGCGACAACGGGGGGAACGCCCGCCGCGCCGTGCCTCCCTTCCTCTGCGGTGAAATGAATCCGTTCCCTGGGACGCCCCGTAACCCGCGATACTCCGGTGCCTGACATGACCGCACCCGTCACTCCCGAAGTCCTCCTGCCGCTGCTGCGCGAGCTGGTCTCCATTCCCTCCGTCAACCCGGTGCTCGCCCCGGGCGAGGGCGCGGGCGAGGCGGCCATCGCGGCGTACTGCCGGGACTGGCTGCAGGCCCGGGGCGTGCGCGCCTGGCTGGAGGAGGCGGCGCCGGGGCGGCCCAACTGCGTGGCGGAGGTGGGCGGGGGCGGGGGCGGCGGCGGGGGCGCGACGCTGGTGCTCTGCGGCCACATCGACACGGTCTCCGCCGCCGGGATGGACATCGAGCCGTTCGCCGCCGCCGTCCGGGACGGGCGCGTCTACGGCCGTGGTGGCTACGACATGAAGGGCGGCGTGGCCGCCATCATGACCGCCGCCGCCGCCCTGGCCCGGGAGCCGCTCCCCGGCCGGGTGCTGCTGGCGCTGGTGTGCGACGAGGAGCACGCCAGCCTGGGCGCCGACGACTTCGTGCGGCGCCACGGCGCGGACGGGGCGAGCGGCTGCATCCTGACCGAGCCGAGCGACGGGGCGCTGGTGCTGGCGCACAAGGGTTTCGTCTGGGCGGAGCTGGTGACGGAGGGCGTGGCGGCCCATGGCAGCCGCTGGCAGGAGGGGGTGAGCGCGGTGGGGCGCATGGCGCGCATCGTCGCCGAGCTGGAGCGCTTCGACCGGGAGGAGCTGCGCCGGCGCACGCACCCGCTGCTGGGCCCCGCCTCGCTGCACTGCGCCACCATTGCCGGGGGCACGGGCTTCTCCACCTATGCGGCGGAGTGCCGCCTGCGCGTGGAGCGCCGCACGCTGCCGGGCGAGACGCCGGAGCAGGTGGAGCACGAGCTGCTCCAGGCAGTCGCGCGCGCCGGGGAGCGGGCGGAGGTGACGCTGCCCTTCCACCGCCCGCCCCTGGAGAGCGACCGCGCCTCTCCGGTGGCGACGGCGGTGCGGTCGGCCGCGACCGCCGTCACCGGCCGGGAACCCGCGGAGACCGGCGTCGCCTACTGGATGGATGCGGCGGTCTTCGCTGGCGCGGGCATCCCGGCCGTGGACTTCGGCGGCAGCGGCGCCGGCGCGCACGCGGCCGTGGAGTGGACCGACGTGGACTCCTGGGTCGTCACGGCCAACGTGCTGGTCGAGGCCGCAAGACGCTTCTGCTCCGCGCCTTGAAACCGTATTCACCACAGAGGACACAGAGGACACAGAGGTCGGCACGGAGTTCTGTTGTTGTTGAACATCAAATCAGGATGCAGGCGGCCGCCGATGTGCTGGGGCGTTCGCCGGCTCCGAGCCTCTGAGGCTCTGCGGTGAAATGGTTCTGTCGTAGGACGCCCGGGCGTCGGACCGCCACGGGTTGCGCGCTTTCCCCGATCCCCTACCTTCTCCGCCCATGAATCCGACAAAGCTCACGCGCACAACGCTCTTCGCCGCGGCCCTGCTGGCGGCCACCGGGAATGCCGCCCTGCGGGCGCAGGCGACCGGCGGCGACCATGGCCCCGCCCCCGCCGGGCTGCGGGCCCCGGTGCAGACGATCGCCGCCACCGAGTATCGGGGCGCCGTCGCCCTGGGGCTGGAGCTGCGGCGCCTGGGGACGACGGGGCGAATCCTCATGATCGGCGCGCATCCCGACGACGAGAACAACCCGATGCTGACGCGCCTGGCGCTGGGGGAGGGCGCGACCGTCGCTTACCTGTCGCTGACGCGAGGCGAGGGCGGGCAGAACGCGATCGGCGCGGACTTCCAGGAGGCGCTGGGCATCCTGCGCTCGGAGGAGCTGCTGGCTGCCCGCCGGCTGGACGCCGCGGGCCAGTTCTTCGGCCGGGAGTACGACTTCGGCTTCTCCAAGACCGCCGCCGAGTCCTTCCAGCACTGGCCCCGGGATGCCATGCTGAGCGACGTCGTCCGCATCATCCGGCTGTACCGTCCCGACGTCGTCATCTCGGTCTGGACCGGCACGACGCGCGACGGCCACGGCCAGCACCAGGTCTCCGGCCTCGTGGCCAAAGAGGCGTTCGATGCCGCGGCCGACCCGGCGCGCTATCCCGAGCAGATCCGCGAGGGGCTGGCGCCCTGGGCGGCGAAGAAGTTGTACGAGGGCGCCTACTTCACCCTCGACTCCGCCACGGTGCGACTGGCCACGGGCCAGCTGGACCCGCTGCTGGGCCTGTCCTACGCCCAGGTGGCGGGCATCAGCCGGGCGCGCCACCGCTCGCAGGACCAGGGGCAGGCGCTGGCGCTGGGCCCGCGCGTGGGCGGTCTGCGGCTGGTGATCGACCGCTCCGGTCCCACGCTGGCCGGCCCCCACCCCGAGAGCGGCCTGTTCCAGGGCATGGACACGACCCTGGCCCAGCGCGCGGCCACGGCGCTGGGGGGCGCAGCTCCCGCGGTCCGCCTCTTCGCCGCCTACGACTCCGCCGTGCTGGCGGCGCGCGCCGCCTTCGACCCGCTGCGCCCCGACGCACTGCTCCCGGTGCTGGCCCGCGCCGTGCGCGCGCTGGCGGCGGCGGAGTCCGCGCTGCCCGACTCGCCCGCGGGCGCCGCGCTGCGTGCCTACACGGCCGACGCCGTGGACGCCGCCGGCGCGCTGGCGGATGCCGCGGGGCTCGTGTTCGACGCCGTCGCCTCGCGCGAGCAGGTCGTCCCCGGCGACAGCGTGGACATCGACGTCACGGCCTGGAACGGCGGCTCGCGTCCGGTCGGGCTCATGCCCCTGACCGTGCTGGTGCCGCCGGGCTGGAGCGTGACGCCGCTGGGCAAGCAGGCGCCGCCGCCGCTGGCGCCGGGCGCGGTGGAGACCTTGCGCTTCCGAGTAGTGGTGGCCGCCGACGCGCGGCCCACCGAGCCGTACTACCTGCGCCTCCCCCGCCAGGGCGACCTCTACACCTGGCCCGTGGGCGACCCCGCCGACGGCCTGCCCTTCGAGGCGCCGCCGATCCGGGCGGCGGGCGCCGCCACCGTGGAGGGCGCGACGGTGCCCTTCGAGCTGCCCGCCACCTTCCGCGCCGTGAACCCCCGCGAGGGCGAGATCCGCCGCCCCCTGCGCATCGTGCCGGCGGTGTCGGTGGAGACCGACCGTGCCGTGGTGGTGCTGCCGCTGGCCTCCCGCGCCCCGCTGCCGCTGGACGTGCACGTGTCGGCGCAGGACCCGCGCGGCGTCGCCGGCACGCTCCAGCTCACGCTCCCCGCCGGCTGGCGCGCCTCCCCCGCACAGGCCGACCTCCGGCTCGCGGGCGGCGAGGCCCGCACCGTCCGCTTCCAGCTGACGCCGCCCGCCGGGCTGCGCGCCGGCGGCTACGACATCGCCGCCGGCTTCCGCGACGCCGCCGGCCGCGACTACACCCGCGGCTACCGGCTCATCGACTACCCGCACATCCGCCCGCACCCGCTCTACCGCGCGGCCACCACCACGGTGCAGGCGGTGGACGTGGTGGTCCCTTCGGGCCTTCGCGTCGCCTACATCATGGGCGCCGGCGACGAGGTGCCGGCCGCGCTGGCGCAGCTGGGCCTGCGCGTGGAGCCGCTGGCGGCCGCATCCCTGGGCACGGCCGACCTCTCGCGCTTCGACGACATCGTGGTGGGCGTCCGCGCCTACGAGGTGCACCCGGAGCTGGCCGCGGCCAATCCTCGCCTGCTCGACTGGGTGCGCGCCGGCGGCACGCTCATCGTGCAGTACCAGCAGGCCGCCTGGGCGCAGGCGGGGCTGCCGCCCTACCCGCTGGCGTTCAACGGCCGCATGGGCGACCGGGTCACGGACGAGACCGCGCCCGTCACGGTGGACGACCCCGCCAGTCCCGTGCTCACCCGCCCCAACCGCATCACGGCCGCCGACTGGCAGGGCTGGGTGCAGGAGCGCGGCCTCTGGTACCCCCGCACCTGGGACTCCAACTACAAGGCCCCAATAGAGATGGCTGACCCGGGCGAGGCGCCGTTGCGCGGCTCGCTGCTGATCGCGACCGTGGGCAAGGGCACCTACGTCTACACCGGCCTCTCCCTCTTCCGCGAGCTGCCCGCGGGCGTGCCGGGAGCATATCGGCTGTTCGCGAATCTGCTGGCCCTGGGGCATTCGCGATGAGAGGCTTTCGCGGAACGGCCTGGATGGGGGGATGGGGAGATGGGGCGATGGGGGGACCCGGGCAGCCGCGGCCATCCCGGCAATCTCCGGCTGCCGGCAAGCCTCAGCTGCACCCGGCGCCGTCGGACGCCCGGTCTCCCCATCCCCCCATCTCCCCATCCGCCGTCCGGCGCCTGGGCCTCGCCCTGGCCGTCACCCTGACCGGCGCCCTGGCGGCCTGCGGCTCGGGCAAGACGCCCCTGGTCGTATACTCGCCGCATGGGCGCGAGCTGCTGAGCACCATGGAGGCGGCGTTCGAGCAGGCGCACCCGGGCGTGGACGTGCAGTGGGTGGACATGGGCTCGCAGGAGGTGCTGGACCGGGTGCGCTCGGAGCGCGCCAACCCGCAGGCCGACGTCTGGTTCGGCGCGCCCGCGGACATGTTCCAGGCCGCGGCGGGGCAGGGGCTGCTGGAGCAGTGGACGCCGTCCTGGTCCGCCTTCGTCCCGGCCACGGCGCGGGACAGCAGCGGCACCTGGTGGGGCACGTACCTGACGCCGGAGGTCATCGCCTACAACACGAAGGCGGTGAGCGCCGCGGCCGCGCCCAAGGACTGGGACCAGGTGCTCTGGCCGCAGTGGAAGGGTAAGCTGCTGGTGCGGGACCCGCTGGCCAGCGGCACCATGCGCACGATCTTCGGCATGGTGCTGCTGCGCTCGATCCGGCAGACGGGGGACACGGCGGCGGGCTGGCGCTGGCTGCGTCGCCTGGACGCGCAGACCAAGGAGTACGTGCTGAATCCCACCCTGCTCTACCAGAAGCTGGCGCGGCAGGAGGGGCTGATCACGCTCTGGGACATGCCCGACATCGACGAGCTGCAGGCCCGGACCAAGCTGCCCATCGACTACATCATCCCCAGGAGCGGCACGCCGCTGGTCGTGGACGCGGTGGCCGTGATCAAGGGCGCGCCCCACCCGGTGCTGGCTCGGGAATTCGCCGACTTCGTGGGCGGCGAGGCGGGGCTGGTGCTGGCCGCCCGCCGCTTCCAGCGCCTGCCCGCCCGCTCGGACATTCCCGCCGACTCGCTGCCGGACGCCGTGCGCCGGGCCCGGACGCAGGTCCTGCCCGAGCCCATGGACTGGGAGCTGCTGCGGCGCGAGGGCCCGGCCTGGATGCGCTACTGGGACGAGAACATCCGGGGACACGGGACTTCACGATGATGGGGCGATGATACGGCGATGGGGGGATGGGGAGATGGGGGGATCGGGCGTCCTCCGACCGCTCGCGAGCCTCCGCGTCACCGGCTCCGCGGCCGCGGCCGCCCGGAAACTCGAGGATCGCCGCGATGCGGAGGTCGCCCGCCGTTGCGCCCCATCGCCCCATCCCCCCATCGCCCCATCAGGCTGTTAGCCATGCTGCGCCTGGAGGGGGTAGGCAAGCGCTTCGGCGACGTCGTCGCCGTCCGGGACGTCTCCCTCGAGGTGCCGCGCGGCGAGCTGCTCACCCTGCTCGGCCCCTCCGGCTGCGGCAAGACGACGACGCTGCGCATGATCGCCGGCTTCGAGCCGACCACGGCCGGCCGCATCTTCATCGAGGACCGCGACGTCACCGCGTCGCCGCCCCAGAAGCGGGGCGTGGGCATGGTTTTCCAGAACTACGCCCTCTTCCCGCACCTGGACGTGTTCGAGAACGTGGCCTTCGGGCTCAAGGCGCGGGGCACGCCCGGGGAGGAGCTGCCGCGGCGCGTGGAGCGGGCACTGGAGCTGGTGGACCTGCCGGGCTACGCCCGCCGGCGCGTGCAGCAGCTCTCGGGCGGCCAGCAGCAGCGCGTCGCCCTGGCCCGGGCCCTGGCACCCGAGCCGCCCGTGCTGCTGCTGGACGAGCCGCTCTCCAACCTGGACGCCGCGCTGCGCGAGCGCACCCGCGACGAGCTGCGGGCGCTGCTGCGCCGCGTGGGCATCACCGCCGTCTTCGTGACCCACGACCAGGAAGAGGCCTTCGCCCTCTCCGACCGCGTCGCCCTCATGAACGGCGGCGCCATCGAGCAGGTGGGCACGCCCGAGCAGCTCTACGGCGAACCCGCCACCGCCTTCGCGGCGGCGTTCGTGGGGCGGGCGAGCTTCCTGCAAGCGCGCGTGACCGGGCACGCGGGTGCGGAGCTGCTCTGCGAGCTGGCGCCGGGCGTGGGCTGGCGAGCTCGCCCCGCGCCCGGCTTCGCCCCGGCGCGGGGCCAGGCGGTGCGGCTCATGGCCCGCCCCGAGGCGCTGGAGTTGATGCCGGGCGAAGCGGGCCCCGGCGATCACCCCGGCGACGATGCGCTACCGGGCGAGGTGCTCGAGCGGCGCTTTGCCGGCGCGGTGACCTTCTACCGCATCCGCGCCGCCGGCGTCGCCGGCGCCCCCGCCACCGGGCCAGACGGAGTGGAGGGCACCGGCGCCGGCAACGGGCCGGAAGCGCTCGCCGGAAGCGGCGGGGCGGAAGCCGGCCATGCGCCGGGCGGGGCCGCCGGAAGTGAGGCGGAAGCGGGGGCGGGGGC
>JADGQX010000059.1 GCA_017881445.1 Gemmatimonadota bacterium
CCCCGAGGCCGCCTATTCCCAGCTGAGCTGGCGCATGATCGGCCCGTTCCGCGGCGGCCGCACGGTCGCGGCCGTGGGCGCCCCCGGCCGGCCCGCCACCCTCTACATCGGGGTCAACAACGGTGGCGTGTGGCGCAGCACCGACTACGGCCGCGTCTGGCAGCCGATCTTCGACGCCCAGCCGACCGGCTCCATCGGCGCCATCGCCATCGCGCCCTCTACTTCGCGTCCAACACGGTCTGGAAGACCGGCGACGGCGGCAACTCCTGGGAGCGCATCTCGCCGGACCTCACGCGCCCGGCCACGGCGGCCCCGGCCAACCTGGGTACGTTCACAACGTTGGATCCCGAGAAGGGCCGCCATCGCGGCGTCATCTACACGCTGGCCCCGTCCTACGTGGATGGGCGGACGATCTGGGCCGGGACCGATGACGGGCTCATCCAGCTGACCGGCGACGGCGGCGCGCACTGGACCGACGTCACGCCGCCGGCGCTGCGGAGCCGGCCCTGGGCCAAGATCTCGCTCATGGACGCCGGCCGCTTCGACGCGGCCACGGCGTACGCGGCGGTGAACACCTTCCGCCTGGACGACCTGCGCCCGCACATCTTCCGCACCCACGACGGCGGACGCAGCTGGACCGAGATCGTGAGCGGGCTACCCGAGGGCGCGATCGTCAACGTGGTGCGGGAGGACCCGGTCCGGAGCGGGCTGCTGTACGCGGGCAGCGAGACCGGCGCCTGGCTCTCGTTGGACGACGGCGACCACTGGCAGTCGCTGCGGCTGAACATGCCCGCGACCTCGATCCGCGACCTGGTGGTCAAGGACAGCGACCTGGTCGCCGGGACGCACGGCCGCGGCATCTGGATCCTGGACCGGATGACGGCGCTGCGCGAGCTGCAGGCGACGTCGTCCGGGGCGACGCTTCCGACGACGCTGTTCACCCCCGCCGGCGCGGTGCGCGTCCGCTTCTCCAACTATACCGACACGCCGCTGCCCCCGGACGAGCCCATGGCGCCCAACCCACCCGACGGCGCGCCCATCGACTACTTCCTGGCCGCGCCCGCGCGCTCGGTCACGCTCGAGATACTGGAGGCAGGCGGCGGGCTGGTGCGGCGCTACCAGGGCACCGAGACGGATCAGATCGTGCCGCGCGACACCGGCAACGTGCCCTGGTACTGGGTGCGCCCGCCGCAGACGCTCGAGACCTCGCCCGGCGCGCACCGCGTCGTCTGGGACCTGCGCTACCCGACGCCGCCCTTCCCCAGCCGGGACTTCCCCATCTCGGCCGTGCCCGGGCGCACGCCGCTGGAGCCCCGCGGGCCGCTCCTGCCGCCGGGCCGGTACTCGGTCCGGCTGATCGTGGATGGTGTGGGCTACACCCGGCAGTTCGACGTCCGCATGGACCCGCGCGTGAAGACCCCGGTGGAGGCGCTCAACGTCCAGTTCGTGGCCGCCGTCGCCCTGGCGGAGGGCCTGCGCCGGGATTCGGTCGCGCTGGGAGAGGTACGGGCCTCGAAGCAGCACGCCCGGCCCACCGCCGTGGACACGGTGGGCGCGGGGTTGGCGCAGATCGCCGGGGAGCTGCAGGCGCTGTACGAGATCGTCGAGGCGGCGGACGTCGCGCCCACCACGCAGGCGCAGGCCGCCATCAGGGAGCGACTGTCCACGCTGGACGCACTGCTGGCCCGCTGGAGCGCGATCAGGGGCCGGCCGCGCTAGAGGCGCATCGCACAGGAGCACGGATCAGGCTGACGTCGCTCACGCGGAGGCGCGGAGCACGCGGAGTGGGGATCCAGTCGAAACCGCGACGCATGCGGGCGTCGGCCGACATCTCTTTTGTGGTTACATCAGGCGGGTTCGTGGTGGAACGCTCCGTCCGAAGTTCCGCAGGTTGTCGCCGTTAGACCAAAAGAACGAGATCCCCGACGTGCCGATTGCTGGCGGATGTGCCGGATCGCTGCCCGGCCATCTCCGCGTGCTTCGCGGCTCCGCGTGAGCGGCAGTTCGCGGCCATGCCGCGTGAGCAGTTCTGCCGTCAGGACCCGCTGTACTCGCGGTACAGCTCCGGCAGCTGCTTGCGCAGGTGGTCCACCTTGGGCGTGTCGTTGATGACGATGTACGGCTGCAGCGGGTGGTGCAGGGCATAGTCCTGGTGGTACGCCTCGGCCGGGTAGAATGCGCGGAAGGGCGCGACCTGCGTCACGATCGAGCGCGGGAAGGCCTTCGCCGCCGCGAGCTGCGCGATGTACGCCTGCGCGGTCCGCTTCTGCTCGTCGTTCAGGTAGAAGATCGCCGAGCGGTACTGCGAGCCCTCGTCCGGACCCTGGCGGTTGAGCTGCGTCGGATCGTGGGCGACGGAGAAGAAGACCCGCAGCAGCTGGCCGTACGAGACCTGCGCCGGGTCGTAGACGACGCGCACCGATTCCGCGTGGCCGGTGGTGCCGGAGCTGACGTCCTCGTAGGAAGGCGAGGCCGGGCCGCCGCCGGCGTAGCCGGCCGTGGCGGACTTCACCCCCTTCACGTGCTCGAACACCAGCTGGATGCCCCAGAAGCAGCCGCCGGCGAACACCGCCACCGCCTCGCCGCTGCCCGGCGCCGGCGGTGCGTCCAGCGCGGGGCGCGGCAGCACCGGCCGCGCGGCCGGCGCGACTCCGCCCAGGACGTTCCCCAGGGAAACCGCCACCGCCACCAGGATCCCGGCCACCGCACCGGCGCCGACGAGCGAGCGAGTCATGTTCACCTCCGGAAGATCATGCTCCTGCACGTGTTTAACTCCGGAGATCCCGCGGAAGGTCCATGGTCGCGCAGGCCGCGGTACGAATGGCGCCGGCGCCCGGTCAGTCGGCGACCAGGTCCCTGTACTCCGGGTGGCGGCCCAGCCAGGCGGCCACGTAGGGGCAGGTGGGGATGATCCTGAGGCCGGAGGCGCGGGCGTAGTCCAGGGCGGTCCGAACCAGGGCGTCGCCCACGCCT
This sequence comes from Gemmatimonadota bacterium, assembly GCA_017881445.1. Taxonomy (GTDB): domain Bacteria; phylum Gemmatimonadota; class Gemmatimonadetes; order Longimicrobiales; family RSA9; genus JADGQX01. Next base: position 2,974 of record JADGQX010000059.1, read on the forward strand.
TTGCGCCGGGCGGAATCGGGCACGAGCGTATGCCGCAGGTCGAGCACGCCTGCTCGCGGCTGGGAGTACTCCAGCACGGCCGTGCCGCCCTCGGTTTCCACCTCGAAGCGATGACGGGACTCGTTGCGTCGGATGTCCATGATCGGCTCCTCGGGCCGGGGGTGGGCGCGGCGCGGCGGTGAACCCGTTCACGATGCGTGCCGTCTTGCGCGCCGGCCTCCGCTGCCCGTACCCTCCCGCGCATGAACGTCTTCGATGCGATACGGGCGCGGCGCTCGATCAAGAGCTTCACGGGCGACGACGTCGCGGCGGATCAGGTGCAGCGGCTGCTGGACGCGGCCGTGCTGGCGCCCAATCACCGGCTGACGCAGCCGTGGCGGTTCCTGGTGCTGGGGCCCGATTCCCGCCGGGCGTACGGCCGCGTGCTGGGCTCGCGCAAATCGGCGAAGGTCGAGGACCCGGTCGCGGCGGAAGCGGTGGCGCGCAAGGTGGAGGGTGAGTTCGCCTCGGTCCCGGTCGCCGTCGCCGTGGCCATGCGACTGGACGAGAAGCCGGAGGTGCGGGAGGAGGACTTCGCCGCCACCTGGATGGCCGTGGAGAACCTGTGCCTGGCCGCGGTCGAGGAGGGGCTGGGCACGCACGTGAAAACCGGGGCGGTCATGGACGACCCGCGCGTCCGGGAGGCGCTGGAGGTGCCGCCGGAGGAGCGGGTGGTCGCGATCGTGCAGCTGGGACACCCCGCGGAGCAACCCGCGGCAAAGCCGCGGACCTCCGCCGCGGAACTCACGCGCTGGCTGCCGTGATGCGGCGTTGGCGGTGGGGGCAGCCGCGCGAGCGGGTCACCAACGAGGCCGTCGCCTGATGCTGCGCCTGCATTCCTACCGCTACCACCGCCCGGCCGCGCTGGCGGACGCGCTGGCGCTGCTGGCCGAGCACGGCCCGGCGGCCATGGTCATGGCGGGCGGCACCGACCTCATGCCCAACATGAAGCACCGCCTGTTCACCCCTGACCACGTCGTCGCGTTGAAGGGGGTGGCGGAGCTGCGCGGCATCGAGGAGCGGGAGGGCGAGCTGCGCCTGGGCGCGGCGGAGACGCTGGCGGCCGTGTCCCGCTCCGCGCTCGTGCGCGCCTGGTTGCCGGCGCTCGCCCGCGCGGCCGGGCTGGTGGCCGGGCCGCAGCTGCGCAACATGGGCACGATCGGCGGCAACATCTGCCTGGACACGCGCTGTACCTACTACAACCAGACCGAGTTCTGGCGCAGCGCCCTCGGCTTCTGCCTGAAGAAGGACGGCACGGTCTGCCACGTGACGAAGGTGGGCCGCAAGTGCGTGGCGGCGCATTCGGCGGACACGCCCCCCGTGCTCATGACGCTGGGCGCGGTCCTGGACCTGGCTTCCCCCCGCGGCACTCGCACCGTGCCCGTCGCCGACTTCTTCGTGGCCGACGGCGTGCGCAACACGGTGCGCGCCGCCGACGAGGTCGTGACCTCGGTGCGTGCGCCCCTGCCCGGTCCCGGCAGCCGCGCGGGCTTCGAGAAGCTGCGCCAGCGCGGCGCCATCGATTTCCCGCTGCTGAACGTCGCGGTGGCGCTGGAGCTGGAGGGCGACGTCGTCGCCTCCCTGCGCGTGGTCGTCTCGGCGCTCGGTGCCCGGCCGCGCTTCATCGGCGGCCTGGAGAAGCTGGCCGGCGAGCGGCCAGACGCCGCGCTGCTCGAGGCCGTGGCCCGGCGCGCCCTCGACCAGGCCCATCCCCTGGAGAACATCACCGTGGACACGGAATGGCGTCGCGCCATGGTCCCGGTCCTGGTGCGCCGGGCGCTGGCCCAGGCGCTGGCCGGGCCTCCGGGCGGCCCGCCCCCGACCGGTTGAGGCCGTCCCTCCCGCCTTGCATCGCGGCCGCCTTGCCCCGACCTTGCGCCGGCGCAGCACCGACAACCTCTCCCCCCGGGGCCGTCCATGTCCGATCCCGCGCGGCTCGTCCTGGTCGCGGACGACCACCCCGACTCCCGCGCCGTCTTCCGCGCCATCCTGGAACACCACGGGCGAAGTGTGCTGGACGTGTGTGACGGCGAGGCCTGCCTGCGTGTCGCCCGGGAGCGCCGTCCCGACGTCATCGTCCTCGACCTGAGGATGCCCGCCATCACCGGCTGGGACGTCGCCCTCCACCTCAAGCGTGACCCGGTGACGGCGGGGATCCCGCTGCTGGCGGTGACCGCCTCGGCCTTCCCCGAGGACCACGCCCGGGCGCTCGAAGCGGGGTGCTCGCGGGTGCTGGTGAAGCCCGTGGGGGTACGGGAGCTGCTGGCGAGCGTGGACGAGCTGCTAGGCTGAGCCCCGCACAACGGCCAAACCCCATCTTACCGCCGAGGTCGCAGAGGACACCGAGGTAGCGACATCCAGCGCCGGCCGGGCGCGGATGCAGAGCGTTGTTTTTTGTTGTTAAACAACAGCATACAGATCCGACCGTATCCGGACGCCGGCGGAACCGCCCGCCTCGGCGCCCGCTCGGCGTCCTCGGCGTACTCGGCGGTAAGACTCGGTTCTAGCCCCGTTGGATGAAGATGCGGATGTGCGGCACTTCCTTGGCATTGATGATCATGCCCACGAAGTCGGGGATCATGCGCAGCTGCAGCGGGTTCAGGATCGCCTTGATCGCGGCCCCCTCCTTCCAGGTGATCTCCCAGCCCTTGTCGGTGGCGGCCTCCTGGCGCTTGAGGGCGGCGGCGCCGTCGTAGTGCTCCGGGAGCGCGGCGACGTAGTCGGCGAGGTCGCTCCAGAGGGAGTCCATGCGCGTGCGGTAGCGGGTCTGGGCGTCCTTGAGCGCCTGGAGCTGCTCCTTGCTGAGCAGCAGCGAGTCGCTCTCGGCCAGGATCTGCTGGTAGACGTCCAGCACGTTGCGGGAGTACATGGCCTTGAGGGCGTTGGCGGGCAGGCGCCGGCCGGGGGCCAGGGAGCGCTCCAGCTGCTGCTGGCCAATGGACTTGCTGAGGTCCAGCCTGAAGTCGAGCGTCAGGCGCATGGGCGCGCGGAAGGTGGTGGCCGAGGGGCGCGTGTCGCCGAAGCGCGGGTTCACCTCGTAGCGGAAGCGCTGGGCCACGGGGTCGAAGCCGCGCACGTTGTAGAGGACCGGGTCGGGGGCCGCGGCCGTGCCCCAGCCGCGCAGCCCCCCGCTGCCGTGCAGCGCCTGGTCCACCCCGGCCAGCGGGTTGGAGATGTTGAGCGCGCCGCTGAGCCGGCCGCCGGCACCGGGAAAGCGATTGCCCAGGGAGATCTGGGCGCGCACGTCCGCGCCCCAGGGTCCGCGGCAGCTGTTGCGCTGCGCCGGCTGGTTCAGCTGGCGCTGGAGGCAGTCCCGGATGCTGCCGGACGACGTCGCCAGCAGCGTGCGCATCCCGGCCGCCAGCGCCGGGTCGGCCGCCCGGGCCGGATCGAAGACGAAGGCCCGGTCGCCGCCCGCGCCGTCGCCATTGACGTCGCCGCCCACCAGCGGCGTGAAGGGGCGGCCCGAGGAAACGGTGCCGAAGAGCGAGAAGTTGAGCAGTTTCGTGCTGTATCCCGCCTGCAACTGGAGCTGGTGGCGGATGTCGTAGTCGCTGGGGGCGGACTCCCGCAGGGAAGGATCGCCGAAGGCGCCGCCGTCGAAGCCGCGGTACTGCGCCCGGGCGTCGGCCAGGGTGTAGGCCCCGCTGGCGTACCAGCCGCCGTGCATCGCCGATCCCGGCGACAGCGTGAGTGTGAGCTGGCGGCCGAAACCATCCAGGTCCGAGCGCTGGCCGAGCACGCGGCCGAAGGCGGCGCTGCGGCGCGCGTCCAGCGGCGACACGGCGCCGGTCCCGGGCACGATGGCGGAGGCGCCCACGAAGACCGGGCGCCCCTCGTCGGGCAGGGTGAAGCGGGGCGTGCCCGAGAAATTCAGGTCCACGACCCCGGGCTGCCCCCGGTTGAGCGAGTAGATCCCGTCCAGCGTCACGCCCACGCCGTGCGTCTCCCCCGACCAGCCCAGGTTGGCCCGCCAGCTGCGCGCCGCCTCGTAGGAGGGGTCGAAGAGCCGGACCGCGGGCGCGCTGTCCACGAAGGAGCTGGAGCCGTCCGCGCAGGCGGCCGGCGGCGCGGCGCCGCCGGCCAGCGCGTGCCAGTCCGGGTCCGGCACGGCCGGTCCCACGCACAGCAGGCTGTGGCTGGCGCCGGGCAGGCCCGTGCTGACGGAGGCCTGCGAGAGCAGCGAGGGTGGCTGGAAGGAGCGGAATTCGCCGATGCCGCCGCGGATCACGCCCCGGTTGCCGATGATGCGCGTGACGACCGGATTCATCATGATGCCCTGCCGGTCCTGCCCGCTCAGGTTGTAGCTGAAGCCGAGGCGGGGGCTGACGTGCAGGCCGTTGGGCGCCACGTCGTTGCGCACGCCGAACGCGGTCTGCAGCGCGGGATTGAAGTCGGGGGAGCTGGTGTAGCGGTTCGCCTCGGCGCGGGCGCCGAAGAGCAGGGAGAACTTGCGGTGCCGCCAGGTGTCGCCGGCGGCCAGCACGCCCGTCCACTCGCCGCCGGTCGCCCGCGGTGCCGACAGCAGCCGGGAGTAGCTGGAGGGGCGGTTGGCGGCCAGGTCGGAGAGCGAGGCGTAGTTGTAGGTGCCGAACTGGTTGGGCAGGGCGGCCTGATCGAAGGCGTCCAGGCGGGAGTCCGCGTAGAGCTTGATCTTGTGACGGCTGTCGCGGTTGTAGAACTGCAGCTCGTCCGTGGTCTCCCAGGTCCAGCTGCGGATATCCGAGTCGAGCGACGCGTTGCCGCCGAAGGCCAGCGAAGCGAAACCACCCGTGGGGTCCGCGCTCCCGGTCAACTGCGACCCCACCAGCACGCGGCCGTCGGGCAGACTGAGCGCCGGGCGCGTGCGGTCGCTGGCGAAGGAGAGCGCGCTGCGCGCCAGGTTCAGGTAGTTGCGGTAGAAGTAGAGCGAGTGCTCCGCCTGCAGCATGGCCCGGCCCGAGCTGCTGGTCCCGCCGTGCGCGGGCGTGGCCACGGGCGAGAAGGGCGCATCCGCCGAGGACAGCTTGCCGTAGCCCGTCAGCGCCCAGCTCCGGTTGGCGTCGGGCGTGTGGTCCAGGCGGGCGATGAGCGAGCCGGTCGTGGTCAGGCGCGAGTCGGGCAGCGAGCCGGCCGTCACGGGCACGCCCGCGGCCGAGAGGATCTGCAGGAAGCGCGCGGCCGAGTCCGTGGCCACGCCCGCGGGGCCCAGCACGTCGCTGCCCGCGTTCAGCAGCGAGGTGGCGTCCTCGATCCGGCGGGAGCCCTGCGCCGCGACGTTGTAGTTGTACCGGTCGCGCACCAGCTCGCCATCGCCGCCCAGGCTCCCCTGGAAGCTCGTGAAGCGCTGCCCCAGCCGCGCCGCCACCGGGTCCGTGTACTGCAGCGGGGGCGCGTCCAGCGTCAGGTGGCCGCGCCGGCTGCTGAAGGTGTTCCCAGGCACCAGGTCCACCGCGACCTGCGCGCCGCTGAAGCCGCCCCGGGCCGGGTCGAAGCTCGAGGTCGAGACGCGGGTCCAGGTGCGGGCCTCCCGGGGAACGTCGTTCGCGCCGAACGCCATCCCGTTCAGCGTGGCATTGTTCTGCGAGGGCGGCAGGCCCAGCACGGACACGCCGCCGCTCACCGCGTTGACGCCGGGAATGGTCGCGGCCATGGCGGCCAGGTCGCCCTGGAGCTCGGGCGCCACGGCGGCGTTGACGCCGGCCACGACGTCCTCCTTGGCGCCCGTCCCGGGCGCCAGCCCCAGCAACCGGCTCGGTCGAGGCCGCTCCGCCTGCACGGTCACGGGCGCCAGCGCGATGGCCTTCGCGGCCAGGCGCACGTCCACGCTCAGCACCGAGTCCGTGCCCACCCGCGTCACCCGCTTGCGCCACGGCTGCCAGCCGATCAGCTCGACGTGCACCAGGTAGTCCCCGGCGCCATCGGGAAAGCGCAGCTCGAAGCGCCCCGCCGAGTCGGTCTTGGCCGCCCGCGTCGCCCGGTCCGGCGCCATGACCACCACCACGTCCGCCCCGGACACCGGGGTGCCGCCGCTGTCCGCCACCACCCGGCCTCGCAGGATGTCCGTGCTGGTGGGCTGCTGGGCCGCGACCGGCGCGCTCGCGGCCGCCAACAGGCAGAAGGCGAGCGCCGTGGGCATGCGTCGTTGCATGACGGACCTCGATGCGGGGTAAGGCGCCGGCCCCCCGGGCCGGCGAGTGCCGTGCTGTTGGACGCGGGTGCACCCGGGAGGGTTGCCTGCGGGCGCCCCCGGACAGCAACGGAACCACATCCTACCGCCGAGTGCGCCGAGGACGCCGAGCGGGCGCCGAGGCGGCCGAACCGCCGGCAGCCGGGTGGGGCCGAGATCTGTATGTTGTTGTTTAACAACAAAATCCAAGACAGTGCATCCGCGCCGCGCGGTGCAGGATGTCGCTATCTCGGTGACCTCGGCGTACTCGGCGGTAAGATGGGGTTCTACTATGCCGCTTCTTCCGCTACGGCATCAGGCCGTGCCTGGGGCGGCTTCCGCAGGCGCGTGCCGGCGGTGGTGATGAGGACCACGCCGGCGACGATGACCGCCGCCGCGGCGCCCATGCGGGGCGTGAGCGCTTCGCCCAGGATGGCCCAACCCAGCAGCACGGCCACGATCGGGTTCACGTACGCGTAGGTGGCCACCCGCGGCGCCGGCACCCGGTCCAGCAGCCAGACGTAGGCGGTGAAGCCCACGAGCGAGCCGAAGGTGACCAGGTAGAGCAGCCCCAGCAGCGAGGCGCCCGAGATCGCTGCCGGGTGCAGCATGCCCAGCTCACCCCGCAGCAGGCCCGCGATGCCCAGCAGCGTGCCGCCGGCCAGCATCTCCATGCCCGTGCCCAGCATGGCGTGATGCGGCAGGTCCGCCTCCCGGCTGTAGATGGAGCCGGTCGCCCAGAAGAGCGAGCCCGCCACCAGGATGGCCGCGCCCGTGCCGTCGATGGCGCCACCGCCGATTGCGCCCGGGCCCACCAGCAGCCCGAGCCCCGCGATGCCCAGCAGCAGCCCGGCCACCACCCGCAGCCCCGGGCGCGCGGCCCCGCGCCAGAGCCAGTCCAGCACCACCATCCAGACGGGCACCGTCGCCACCAGCAGCGCGGCCACGCCGGAGGGCACCGTGCGCTCGGCCAGCACCACCGCGCCGTTGCCGCCCAGCAGCAGCAGAGCGCCCACGACGGCCGTCGCCCGCCAGTTGCCGCGCGTCGGGCGGGGCCCCCCGCGCAGCCGCGAGACGCCATAGAGCAGAGTGCCCGCCACCAGGAAGCGCACCGACGCCATCAGCAGGGGCGGGATGGTCTCGATTCCCACCCGGATCGCCAGGTAGGTCGAGCCCCAGACGGTGTAGACCGCCGCGAACGCCAGTAGCACCCGCGTCCGCGACGCGGGCCTCAGCTCAGCCACGCACCACCTCCTGCTCGGCGGCCGGGGCCGGCAGTGGCAGGCGCGTACTCTCCTTCAGCGTCTCCAGCACGATCGTCGTGCGCGTGGATGTGACCGCGGCCAGCGCTCCAATCCGGTCCCGCAGCAGCCGCCCCAGTCCGTCCGTGTCCGGTGCACGCACCTTCACCAGGAAGCAATCCTCACCCGCGACGTGATGCACCTCGAGGACTTCGGGCAGCCGGGCCAGCTCGGCGCCCGTGGACGACTGCCCCGGCCGCTCGGCCGTGCGCACGAACACGAACGCCACCAGCCCCAAGCCCAGCTCCCGCGCGCCCAGCCGCGCCTCGTAGCCGCGGATCACCCCCCGCTCCTCCAGCTTCCGCACCCGCTCGAAGACCGCCGAGGGCGCCATGTCCACCCGGCGCGCGATCTCCGCATTGGAGATGCGGGCGTTCTCCTGCAACAGTGCCAGGATCGCGGCATCGGTCGGGTCTATGACGATCTGTTCGCGAAACACGCCAGTCCTCCGCAGTTTGTTCGGCGTCCAGGAACATCCGGCGAACGACGATCGCAAGATGCGCCGGGGCGCGCAAGGGTCGTCGGGTGGGAAGCCACGGGCCGTGCCGACCGTTTCCTCTCCTTGCGCCGCCGGGCCGCGGGCAGAACCTTCAGTGGGTCAACGCACGAACACTCGATTGGAGGTCATGATGGCCCCGCAGTTCGACCGACGTGGGTTCCTGGGCGCCACGGGCGTGGCGCTGGCCGGCCTGCCCTTCCTCGGGGCGACGCCCGACCGCCTGGCCGCGGCCGTCCCGGCTGGCGCCGCGGACGCGAGTTGGCGAGGCGCGGTGCACGCGGGGTACATTGGGAAGATGGAGCTGAAATACGAGATCTTCGACCTGCCGACGGTGCACGATTTCGCGATCGCGCGGGAGGGTGCGCGGCTGCGGCGGGACGTGTGGGTGCGGCTGCGGACGCCGGACGGTCTCGAGGGCTGGGGCGAGGCGGCAGCGACGCCGTACTATGGCGAGACGGCGGAGAGCGTGGTGGCGGAGCTGCCTCGGTTGGCGGATGCGCTGAACGCGGCGATCGGCGACGATCCGTTCGCGATGGAGAAGGCGGACAAGGCGCTGGAGGTGGCGCTGGGCCGCAATCCGTCGGCGCGGGCGGCGATCTCGATGGCGCTGCACGACCTGGTCGGGAAGCGGCTGGGCGTGCCGATCTGGAAGATGTGGGGTCTGACGCCGGCGGGTGCGATGTCGTCGTTCACGATCGGGATCGACACGCCGGAGATCATGCGGCAGAAGGTGAAGGAAGCCGCGGCCTATAAGAACCTGAAGGTGAAGGTCGGCACGCCGCGCGACGAGGAGGTGCTGAAGATCGTGCGCGAGGGCGCGCCGCACGCGGCCATCCGCGTGGACGCCAACACCGGCTGGACGGCCAAGCAGGCAGTGGCGGCGCTCCCGATGCTGGAGGAGTTCGGCGTGGAGCTGGTGGAGCAGCCGGTGCCGGCCGACGACCTGGATGGGCTGGAGCTGGTGCGCAGCCGCTCGAAGATCCCGATCGTCGCGGACGAGTCGTGCAAGGTGGCCACGGACGTCGCGCACCTGGTCGGCAAGGTGGACGGCGTCAACATCAAGCTGTCCAAGTGCGCGTCGCTGCGCGAGGCGCTCAAGATCGTGCACGTCGCCCGGGCGCACGGCATGTCGCTGATGCTGGGCTGCATGGTGGAGAGCTCGCTGGGCATCGCCGCGGCCATGCAGCTGGCGCCGCTGGTGGACTGGGTGGACCTGGATGGGGCGGCGCTGCTGGCGAAGGATCCGTTCACGGGCCCGGGGATCGGTCCGGACGGCTCGCTCCGCTTCAACACGGAGCCGGGGCTGGGGGTCAAGCGGGCCTAGCGCCGGCAGGGGTGCGACCGGGTGGCCTGGCGAGCGCGGGGCCGCGCCGGTGCGCCGGCCCGGCGCGCCGCGTTCCCCACATATGGACGGGGAAATCCCTACACTCACCGCCACCGGGCGGGCCTAGCTTCAGAGGGCCGGCGCGGTGGCGGTTTTCGGTCTTCACATCTCCATGAGGCACAGACACATGGTTGATCTCGAGCAGCTCGCGCAGCAGGTCATCGGCGGCCGGGCGGACGAGACGGGTCGCCTGGTGAAGCAGGCGCTGGACGAAGGCATGGATGCCCAGACCGTGCTGGAGCGCGGGTTGATTGCGGGCATGGCGGTTATCGGTATGCGCTTCCGGGCGAACGAGATCTTCGTGCCCGAGGTGCTGGTGGCGGCGCGGGCGATGAAGGCGGGGCTGGAGCTGCTGGAGCCGGTCTTCGCTGCCTCGGGGGTCCAGCCGCTGGGCACCGTGGTGCTGGGCACGGTCAAGGGCGACATCCACGACATCGGCAAGAACCTGGTAGGCATGATGCTGCGGGGCGCGGGCTTCCGGGTCATCGACCTGGGCGTGAACGTGCCGCAGCCGAAGCTGCTGGAGGCGGTGGCGCAGCATAGCCCGGAGATCGTGGCGCTGTCGGCGCTGCTGACCACCACCATGGGGCAGATGCCGCTGAACATCCGCGCCCTGCGGGACGCCGGCTACGCGGGCAAGATCATGGTGGGCGGCGCGCCGCTCTCGCAGGAGTTCGCGGAGAAGGCGGGCGCGGATGCGTACGGCGCGAACGCGCCGGACGCGGTGGAGCAGGCGCTGCGGCTGATCGGCGCGGCGGCCTAGGCGGCCCGGGCGCTCCCGTGTCCTTCAGCCTGCGGTTCCTCCCGGACAACCGCTCGTGGAGCGCCGACGAGCCGGTGGACCTGGTGCTGGCCGCCGCCGGTTGCGACATCCTGCTGGAGCAGCCCTGCGGCTCGCGCACGGTCTGCGGCAAGTGCCGCGTGCGGGTGGTGGAAGGCGACGTGCCCGCCGGCGCGGAGGACCTGCGCCTGCTGGGTCAGGCCGCGGTGGCCGAGGGCTGGCGCCTCGCCTGCCGCATGACGCTGGCCGCGCCGGCCACCATCGAGGTGCCGCCCGCGCTGCGCTCCACCGCCGCCAAGTCCTTCGGCGACGACACCCTCTTCACCCTGCCGCTGGACCCGCCCGTGCGCGGAGTGCGGGTGCGCATCCCGGAGGCGCAGGAGGTGGCGCACGAGGCCGGCGCCGGGCCGCACCACCCCCCACCGGGGGCACTGGAGCGGCTGGCGCTGGCACTGCGGGCGGCGGCGGGGCGGCCCCGCACCAACGGCAAGAGCGCCCCGGTGCAGCCGGATGTGGCCCTGGGCACCCTGGCGCCGGGCGCCGCCGCCCTGCGCGAGCTGGCCGCGGCGCTGCGGCACGGCCCCGAGGTGCGGGCCTGGCTGGACGCGGATGGGCGACTGCTGGCGGTGGAGCCGGCCGGCGGCGAGACCGGCGCCGGCCCGGACTGCGGCCTGGCCCTGGACGTGGGCACCACCACCGTGGCGGTGGCGCTGGTGGAGCTGGCCCGGGGCGAGGTGCTGGCCAGCGCCTCGGGGCTGAACGCCCAGACGCCCTTCGGCGCGGACGTGATCAGCCGCATCGCCCATGCGCAGGAGCGGGCGGATGGCGCCGGCGCGGACGCGCTGCACCGCGCGCTGGTGCGGGGGCTGGACGGGCTGATCGCGCGCTGCCTGGAGAGTGCGGCCGTGCCTGCGGCGCGCGTCCGCGCCCTCGCGGCCGTGGGCAATCCCACCATGCTGCACACGCTGCTGGGCGCGGACCCGACCTCGCTGGGCCAGGCGCCGTACGTGGGGGCCTGGCGCGGGTCGTGGCACGGCCTGGCGGGGGAGCTGGGGCTGGAGCTGCCCCGGGGTGCGAGCGCCTACCTGGCGCCGGGCGTGGGCAGCCACGTGGGCGCGGACACGATCGCGGCCATCGTGGCCTGCGGACTGGACCAGGCCGAGCGGCCCACGCTGCTGGTGGACCTGGGCACCAACTCCGAGGTGGTGCTGGGCTGCCGCGACTTCATCCTCTGCGCCTCCACGTCGGCCGGTCCCGCCTTCGAGGGCGCGACCATCCGGCAGGGGATGCGCGCCGCGCCCGGTGCCATCGAGCAGGTGCGCATCCGGCAGAGCGGCTCGGTGATGCTGCGGGTGGTGGGCGGGGAGGAGCCCGTGGGGCTCTGCGGCTCGGGGCTGGTGGATGCCGCGGCGGCGCTGCTGGGCGCGGGCGTGATCGAGCCGTCGGGCCGCATGCGCTCGCGTGAGGAGCTGGAGGCGCTGGTGCCGCCGGCGCTGGCGCAGCGGCTGCTGGAGGACCCCGAGGCGGGGGCGGGGCGGGCGTTCCTGCTGGGCGGCGTCGCCGGGCGACAGGTGCTGCTGACCGCGGCGGACGTGCGCCAGCTGCAGCTGGTGAAGGGCAGCATCGCGGCGGGGATCCGGGTGCTGCTGGCGCGCAAGGCGCTGCGGCTGGACGACGTCGCCGGCGTGCTGCTGGCGGGCGCCTTCGGCAACTACCTGCGCAAGACCAGCGCGCAGGCCATCGGGCTGGTGCCCGACATCGACCCGGAGCGGGTGCACTTCGTGGGCAACGCCGCGGGAGCGGGCGCGCGGGCCGTGCTCTGTGACCGCGGGCTGCGCCGGCGCGCCGAGGAGGCCGCGGCGCGCGCGGAGTACGTGGAGCTGGCGGACGCGCCCGAGTATCCGGACCTCTTCGCCGCCGAGCTGGCCTTTCCCGCGCCGGCCTCGACAGGCTGATCATGGACGCCCAGGACCGGACCCCCCCCCCGGAGGGCGGGCGCGCGCCGCTGCTGGCGCTGCTGCGCGACATCGCGCTGCTGGCGGGCGAGCGCTCGCTCACGCGCTGCCCGTACCGGAACGCCCGCGACGTCTGCACCTTCCGGGGCGAGTGCCGCAACCGCTCGCGGCGGGCGCGCTCGAAGCCGCTGTGCACGGGCGGGCCGCTGGACTCGCGGCCGGCGCCGCCGGAGGCACGGGCCGCGGCGCTGGAGCCGGAGTCGTCGGTCCTCGAGCCGGAGGGGTGAGCGCATGACCTCCCGCGAGCGCATGGCGGTGGCCATGGGGCACGGCGTGCCCGATCGCGTGCCGGTGATGTGCCAGCTCGCCCTGGGGCACTACTTCCTGCGCACGGGGGTCAGCCCCATCGAGATCTGGCACGACACCCCGGCCTTCGGGGACGTGCTGCTGGCGCTGCAGCGGCGCTACGGCTTCGACGGCCTGCTGATCAACCTGCCGGGGCGCGATCCCGACTGGCGCGGGCACATCGAGCGGATCGAGGACGTGGGCGCCGACCAGCACGTGGTATGGGAGAACGGCCTGGTCACCATCTGCCCGCCGGACGACAACCCCCACGTCTACCAGAGCGACCGGGCGACGCGGCTCTTCCCCGGCTTCGAGGAGATCGACCCCGCCCGGCTCTACTACGTCGAGCCCCACGACATCGCGGGGCTCAGCTATCCCACGCGCTGGGGCTTCGGCTCCAGGAAGGCGGCGCGGCCGGACTTCTTCCCGCCCTGGCAGTACGACACCATCCGCTACGTGCGGGCCCGCGCTCCCGACGTCAGCGTGCACGCCGAGGTCTGGTCGCCCTTCAGCCAGCTCATGGACCTGCTGGACTACGGCAACGCGCTCATGGCGCTGCTGGACGACCCGGGCAAGGTGAGCGCCTGCCTGGACGCGCTCGCCGACGGCACCATCGAGCTCATGCGCGGCCAGGCCCGCGCCGGCGCCGACGCCATCCTGATCTCCAGCGCCTTCGCCGGCGCCGGCTTCGTCTCCTGCGAGCACTACCGCCAGTTCGTGCTGCCCTGCGAGCGGAAGATCATTGCCGGCTTCAAGGAGGCGTGCCCGGACGTGCCGGTCTACACCCACACCTGCGGCGCCATCGGCGACCGGCTGGAGCTGCTGCAGGCGACGGGGACCGACGGCATCGACACGCTCGACCCGCCACCGCTGGGCGACGTCGAGCTGGCCGACGCCAAGCAGCGCGTCGGCCACCGGCTCTTCATCAAGGGCAACATGGACCCGGTGAACACGCTGCTGGCCGGCACGCCCGACGACGTCATGGAAGATGCCCGGCGACGCATCGAAGCCGGCAAGCCGGGCGGCGGCTACATCCTCTCCACCGCCTGCTCCGTTTCCCCGGCCACGCCGCCGGAGAACATCCTCCAGCTGCGGGCCGCCGTCGACCGGTACGGCCGCCGCGAGGTGTACCCATGAGGCGATCCCCGTCCATCCTGCTGGACAGCGCCCGCCGCCGCGTGGTCATCGGCGATGGCGGCATGGGCACCCAGCTGCAGATCGCCGGGCTGGAGCCCGGCGCCGCCGGCGAGCTCTGGAACGTGGAGAACCCCGACGCCGTCGTCGCCATCCAGCGGCGCTACGTCAATGCCGGCTCCGCCATCATCCTGAGCAACACCTTCGGCGGCTCCAGCCTGGCGCTGGAGCGCCACGGACTGGCCGCGCGCGCCTCCGAGCTGAACCGCGCCGGCGCCCAGGCGGCCTGCCGCGCCGCCGGCGACCGGGCCTGGGTCCTGGGCGACATCGGCCCCTTCGGCGGCTTCCTCGCGCCCCTGGGCGAGCACGACCCCGACGCGGTCTTCGCCTCCTTCCTGGAGCAGGCCAGCGCGCTGCTCGAGGGCGGCGCCGATGGCATCCTGGTCGAGACCATGAGCGACCTGGACGAGCTGGTCCTCGCCCTGCACGCCGCCCGCCAGGCCGGCGCCGCCCTGGTGGGTGGCTCCCTGTGCTTCGACCCCACCGCCGTCGGCCCCCGCACCATGATGGGCATCGCGCCCGCCGCCGCCGCGGCCGCCATGCTGGCCGCCGGCGCCGACATCCTGGGGACCAACTGCGGCACGCTGGAGCTGGAGGGCTACGCCGAGGTGGTGCGCGCCTACCGCCAGGCCGCGCCCGGCGCCGTCATCATGGTCCAGCCCAACGCGGGCCAGCCCGTGCTGGAGGACGGCGCCGCCGTCTACCGCCAGACCCCCGAGGCTTTCGCCGCCGCCCTGCCGGTCCTGGCCGCCGCCGGCGCCAACATCATCGGCGGCTGCTGCGGCACCACGCCGGACCACATCCGGGCCCTGGCCGCGGCCAGCGCGCCCGTGCCGCTCTGAGCGGCGGCCCGTTCGGGCGACGCCGTCGCGCCGGCGTCCTCGCGATCGTCGGGATCCTGGCCGGGCTTGGGCGCCGGCGGCGCTGTGACCGCCCGACGCGCGCTCTCTATCGCAGCCTCGCCTTGCGCTAAACCCAACGCTTGGGTTATGATCCTGTGCGGACGATCCTCGAAGAGGGCGGATACCGGGTGTTCGTGCACTTCAACGAGGACGGTCATCACGTGCCGCACGTGCACGTCGAAACCCGGAGCGGGGAGGTCTGCGTGGCCCTGGACGATGAGAGCACCCGCCCGTATCTGCTCGCCCGCAGTCGCACCACGAATAAGGCCGACGTGCGGGCGGCGCTCCGGGTCGTCGAGCAGAACCAGGAGATGTGCATCGCCAGGTGGGAGGAGTATCATGCGGCGTGACTGGGCTCCGATCAGCGACCTGGAGTTCGAGCGGCAGCTCGAGGAGATCTCCAGCGGGGCCGCGGCAGGCGCCTCCATCGAAGCCGACGCGGTGAGCTACGATACCGAGGAGGACCGGATCGCGGTCGAGTTCGGGAATGGCTGCGTCTTCGCCTTCCCGCGGAAGCTGGTGCAAGGCCTTCACGATGCGACCCCCGCCCAACTTGGCACGGGCAGGGTGCTGCCGGGCGGGGAGACGCTCCGCTGGGACGACCTGGATGTCGATCTGTCCGTCGCGGGGCTGCTCGCCTTCGTGTTCGGTTCCCGCACGTGGATGCAGGAGCTGGGACGTGCGGGCGGGAAGTCCACCGGCGGGGCGAAGGCGGTGGCCGCGCGGCTGAACGGGATGAAAGGGGGTCGCCCCCGGGCGGCCACCGTTCGCGAGCGCATCGCGCCTGCGAAGGCGGCAAAGGCCCGGAAGCCGGCCGCGGCCGACAACCCCCAGCCGGAAGAGATCCGCTGACCCATTCGCGTACGGCACGTTGCCTGGCCAGTCACCGGCGGCGAACGTAGCGCTCGCCGACGGCGACGTCGCCTGCTAGTGTCCTACCGTACGACAGCGGAGGCGGACGACGTGGCCGATCGAGGAGCACTTTCCCCCGACGAAGTGAAGCAGCGCATGACCTCGCTGGACGATGGCTGGGAGGTGCGCGAGGGCGAGCTGCGCAAGCAGTTCGAGTTCGAGTCCTTCCCGGCGGCGTTCGGCTGGATGACGAGCGTGGCCATCCACGCGCAGCAGATGGACCACCACCCGGACTGGTCGAACAGCTACCGCAAGGTGATGGTGGCGCTGGTGAGCCACGACGTGGGCGGGCTGTCCGAGCGGGACTTCCGGCTGGCGGCGGTGATGGACGGGCTGGCGGCGGGGCGGGCGACGGGCTAG
>JADGQX010000248.1 GCA_017881445.1 Gemmatimonadota bacterium
CCGTCTTCTACGGCGTGCTCGACCCGGCGCTGGGGCGCTTCGTGTACTCCAATGCGGGACACCCGCACGCATTCGTCTGCGACGCCGAAGGGCAGGCCCGACGCCTGGGCGCCACTTCGCCGCCCCTCGGCATCGCGCCCTACAGCGACTATGGCGAGAACGCCCTCGACTGGCGCCAGGGTGACCTGCTCTGCCTCTTCACCGACGGCCTGTCGGATGCCTTCGTGGGCAGTGACGAGGCGGGCGAGGACCGCGTGCTGCAGGCCGTCAACGCCCGGCGCGGGGAGCCGGTCCACCAGATTCTGGACGAGCTCTTCGCCCTGACGCCCCGGGTGCCGCGCTCGGTGCCCGCCGACGACCGCACCGCCGTGCTGGTGCGCCTGTGACCCGCCTCCCCCCCCCGTCCCCGCGGCGGTGAGTCCCGTGCCCCGCGCCAAACGCTCCCTCGGGCAGAACTTCCTGGTCGATCCCAACATCCAGCGCCGCATCGTGGACGCGCTCGAGGCCGGCCCCGACGACCTGGTGCTCGAGATCGGCCCAGGCACCGGCGCCCTGACGCGGCACCTGGCGGGCCGCGTGCGCCGCCTGGTCGCCGTGGAGCTGGACGACGACCTCGCCGCCGCGCTGCAGGCCCGCTTCGCGGACGAGACCGGCGTGGAGATCGTGCACGCCAACGCCATGAAGGTGGATCTCGGCCAGTACCTCCAGGGGGCGACGTCGCCCCGCATCATCGGCAACATCCCGTACAACATCACCACGCCGCTGATCTTCCGGCTGCTCGAGGTCGAGCCGCGGCCCGCCGCCGTGGTGCTCATGATCCAGAAGGAGGTCGCCGACCGGATCCTCGCCCCGCCCGGCGGCAGGGAGTACGGGGCGCTCTCGGTCGGCATCCGCGCCCTGGCCGACGTCCAGCGCCTGTTCAATGTCGGCAAGAGCGCCTTCCACCCCGCGCCCGACGTCATCTCCAGCGTGATCCGGCTGGTGCCGCACTC
Organism: Gemmatimonadota bacterium; assembly: GCA_017881445.1. Lineage (GTDB taxonomy): Bacteria > Gemmatimonadota > Gemmatimonadetes > Longimicrobiales > RSA9 > JADGQX01. Next base: position 993 of record JADGQX010000248.1, read on the forward strand.
GCCCCGGCGGCTGACCCCGGGCGAGGAACGCGACCTGCGCGCGCTGACGCGGGTGGCCTTCTCCTGGCGGCGCAAGCAGCTTCAGAAGATCCTGCGCAGCGCCCCGGACTACGCCCTCTCCTCCGACGCCGTGGCGCTGCTCGGGGGTGAGACGGGCCTCGACCTCGAGGCGCGCCCGGAGTCGCTCTCGCCCGACGACACCGTGCGCCTCGCCCGCGCGCTGCGCGCGCGCGGTCTGCCGCGCGCGCTGGCCCCCGCCGATGGAGCCAAATGACCGCCACCCGCGAGAAGCCGCCCTTCCGGTCCGTGGCGAGCTGGGTGCTGTACGACCTGGCCAACGTCATCTACTCCATGAACATCGCGTCCCTGTACTTCTCGCTCTGGGTCGTCAATGTCATGGGGGGGCTGGACAAGGACTTCGCCTGGGCCACCAGCATCTCCCAGGCGCTCATCTTCGTCGCGGCCCCCTTCCTGGGCGCTCTCACGGACCAGGCCCCGCGGCGCGTGCCCTTCCTGGCCATCTCCACCATCGTCTGCGTGGGCTTCACGGCGCTTCTGGGCCAGGGCGGCCTGGTCGTCTCCCTCGCCCTCTTCGTTGTCGCCAACGTCGCCTACCAGGCCGGGATCCAGTTCTACGACGCGCTCCTCCCCGAGGTCACGACGCCCGAGAACGTCGGCCGCGTGGGCGGGATCGGCATCGGCATGGGCTACGTCGGCTCCTTCACCGGCGTGACCATCGGCACGCTCATCCTGCGCGGCGTCGAGAAGCTGCCCCACGCCGTCCAGTCGGCCCGCTACACCCGCGTCTTCGAGATCACGGCGCTGCTCTTCCTGCTCTTCTCGCTGCCCGCGTTCTTCTTCATCCGGGAGCGGGTCCGCGTCAGCAAGCGCTTCACCCTGGCGTCCGTGGGCGCGGCCGTACGCCAGGTCGCGGGCACCGTACGGGACTCCGGGCGCTACCCGGGGCTCAAGCGCTTCCTGGTCGGCCGCGTCTTCTACACGGATGCCGTGAATACCGTCATCGTCATGATGGGCGTCTACGTGACCAACGAGGTCGGCTTCACGGCCCGCCAGGTCTCGTTCGTGCTGCTCACCGCCATTGCCTCCGCGGCGGTCGGCGCCTTCGCCTGGGGCCCCGTGGTCGACCGGGTGGGGCCCAAACGGGCCCTGGACATGGTGCTCGGCCTCTGGACCATCGACTTCGTCTGGGTCGCGCTGGTCGGGTTCCTGCACCTGCCCGGCGCCACGTTCTGGCCCGCCGCCTGCCTCGCGGGAATCGCTCTGGGCGGCACCTGGGTCGCCGACCGGCCCTACATGCTCCGCCTCACCCCACCCGGCCGCGTGGGCGAGTTCTACGGGCTCTACGGCATGGTCGGCCGCTTCTCCGCCATCACGGGACCGTTCGTCTGGGGGCTGGTCGTGGACGTGCTCCACCTGGGCCGGCCCACGGCCGTGCTGACGCTGCTTCTCGGCATCGTGGCCGGCTACTTCATCCTGCGGCCCGTGTCCGACGAGCCCCGCGTCTGGGGCGCCGAAGATCTCGGCGAAGCGGCCATGGCTGCGACGGCGTCATGACCATCGCCCTGCTGCTCGCGCTCGTCCTCGGCCTCGCGGCCGCCACCGGGCTGCTCCTGGCGGAGCGCCGGCGGCGCGCGGCGCGGGAGCAGGGGTTCCGCCACCTGCTGGGCCTGCTCGGCCACGAGCTGCGCACGCCCCTCGGCGCCGTCGTCGGCTACCACGAGCTCCTCGTGGACGGGCTGCTCGGACCGCTGCCGGAGAAGGCGCGCGAGGCCGTGCTGCGCATAGGCACCTCCGGCGCCCAGCTGCGCCACCTGATCGATGGGCTCTCGGACCTCATGGCCGACGGCCGCAGCGGGCTCGACCTCCAGCTGGTGAACGGCGTCGAGCTGGCCGAGACGGCCGCCGAGAGCGCGAACGCCCTGGCCGGGGGCCGCGATGTCAAGCTCCAGGTCACCGTCGGCCGGGGGCTGCCCGTCTTCGTTACCGACGGCGCGCGCCTCGTCGCCGCGCTCGATCTCGCCATTGGCGCCGCCGTGCGCGCATCCCCGGGCGCCACCCTCGCGCTCGACTTCCAGGGTGACGGGGACGGCCTGTGCGTCCGCGTCGAGGGCACCCTCCTCGACCCCGGCAGGGAAGGCCCGGCGGCGGGGGAAGGCGGCGTCAGCACGGGCGCGGGAGTGCGCCTGCTCATGGCGAGCCGCATTGTCGCACTGCTGGGCGGGGAGCTCCGCCTCGAGGGGTTCCGACCCGCCGCGCTGGTGCTGCGTGTCCCCTCCGCGCCGATTGACGGTTCCGCGGCCCTGGAGTAGGTTTTGACCGCGTTCACGAATGCTCCGCCGCGCTGCGGCGGGCTCGTCCGCTCCCGCTCCCGCCTCCGCCGGTATGCCTTGAGTCGCAGCGTCCCCGTCCCGACGCCGGTCCGATCGCCGTCGCCCGTGTGCCTCGCGCCCGGGCGGAGGGCCGCGTGAGCACGCCTGCCCCCGTCCGGGTCACCTCCGAGGTGGGGCCCCTCAGGACCGTGATGTGTCACCGCCCCGGCACTGAGCTGCTGGCGGTCACTCCGGCCACCCGCGAGGACTTCCTGTACGACGACATCATCGATCTCGCCCGGGCCCGCCGGGAGCACGATACCTTCACCGCCGCGCTCGCCCGCTTCGCCCGCGTGCTGCTCGTCCCCGACCTGCTGGCCGACATTGCCGACCTGGCCGAGGTCCGCCAGTTCCTCATCGAGCGCGTCATGGATGTCGCCCGCTCCGAGCCGCTCTCCCGGGAGCTGCTCGATCTCCCCGCCGCCGAGCTGGTCGCCCTCTTCATCGAGGGACGCGAAGGCGCCGGCGGACCGCTCCAGCGCATGCTCAACGTCCAGAGCTACGAGCTGCCTCCGCTCCCCAACCTCTTCTTCACCCGCGACGCCGGCATGGTCGTCGGTGATGGCGTCATCATCGGCTCCATGAAGTTCACCGTCCGGTGGACCGAGGAGATCCTGATGAAGGCGCTCTTCACCTATCATCCCGACCTCGCCAACCGAGGCCTTATCTACGACGGCAGCGAGGAGCGGCGGGCCGGCTTCACCCTCGAGGGCGGCGACGTCCACGTGCTGCGCCCGGACCTCGTCCTGCTCGGCATGTCCGAGCGTTCCAGCCCCAGCGCCTTCGACCTCGTCGCCGGCAACCTCGTGCAGCAGGCCGGCGTGCGCGACATCCTGGTGGCCGTGCTGCCCACCGACCGGGCCATGATCCACCTGGACATGATCTTCACCATGGTCGATCGCGAGCACTGCGTCGTCTATCCGCCCAGCTTCGTCGGCCCCGGCCGCGTGCCCATCCTCCACTACCGCGCCGGCCGCGCCGGCGTGCGCGAGATGCCCGACCTCTTCGCCGGCCTGCGCGAGGTCGGCCTGCCGCTCTCCCCCGTCTTCTGTGGCGGCTCCCGCCGCACCATCCAGGAGCGGGAGCAGTGGTCCAGTGGCTGCAACTTCGTCGCGGTCCGCCCCGGCGTGATCTTCGGATACTCCCGCAACGAGGCCACCTACCGCGAGCTCGAGCGCGAGGCCGGCTACCGCACCATGGACGCCGGCGAGCTCCTCGCCGGCGCCGCCATCGCCGACGACGAGCGCGTGGCCATCACCTTCGATGGGTCGGAGCTGGTGAGGGGCGGCGGCGGCGGCCGCTGCATGACCATGCCGCTCCTGCGCGAGGACATCTGGTGAGCCCCACCCCCGGCTTCTTCCCGCCGCCGCCGCCGCCCCGGCGCACCGGCCCGGACCCCGCCCAGCTGCCGCTCGGGCTCGAGGGCGGACCCTCCCTGGCGCCGGGTACCGTGCCCCCCCCCGGGCGGCTCCAGCTCGCGCCCTTGCCGATTCGCCTCGCGCTCGCGCCCTTCCTGCTCCCGCCGCGCCTGGCCACGACACAGCCGGCGGCGGGACCGGTGCGCCTCTCCCTGCGGGCGTTGCCTCCGCAGCCGCCGGACACCGGGCCCGAGGACGTCGCCCTCAGCAGTCTCGAGTACGTCGTCGTCGACGTCGAGACCACCGGCGGCAGCGCCGCCCGCGGCCACCGCGTCACCGAGGTCGCCCTGCTGGCCGTCGCCCACGATGGCCGCGTGCTCGAGGAGTTCACGACGCTGGTGAACCCGGAGCGCCCGATTCCGTCCTTCATTTCGTCGCTGACGAACATCTCCTGGGACATGGTCCGCGACGCGCCTTGCTTCCGCGAGATCGCCCACAACGTCGAGCGCATGCTCGAGGGCCGCGTGTTCGTCGCCCACAACGCGTCATTCGACTGGCGATTCATCTCCTGGGAGCTGGAGCGTGCCACAGGTATTCCGCCGGAGGGCCGCGTGCTGTGCACGGTCCGGCTGGCGCGCAAGGTGGTCCCCGAAATCGCCTCCCGCTCTCTCGACTCGCTCGCCTATTTCTTCGGCCTGGAGAACGACGCCCGGCACCGCGCCTACGGTGATGCCCGCGTCACCGCCGCCCTGCTCGGCCGGCTGATGGGCCGGCTCGACGACCGGGAGGTCGCGTCCTGGGCGCAGCTCGAGCTCATGCTAGGCCGCCGCAAGCCCCGCAGGCCCCGCCGCGGCCGCGCCACGCCCACCTCCATGGACCCGTCGGAGATCCCGTCCCAGTGACGCCGCCCGCCGACTCGCCCGACGCCGCCGGGCCCGGGCCGCTGCTGTGCCGCACCCGTCGCCTCGGCACCTTCACCATCCATGCCCTGGAGGGCGGCCTGCAGCGCCTGGACGGCGGCGCCATGTTCGGCGTCGTTCCCAAGCCACTCTGGGAGAAGCGCATCCCCGCCGATGCCCGCAACCGGATTCCCCTGGCCCTGCGCTGCCTTCTGGTCGAAACCACGGACGCCCTCGTGCTGATCGACAACGGCGTCGGCAACAAGGAGGACGCGCGCTTCCGCGAAATCTACGGCATCGAGAACGCTGGCTCGCCCACTCGCCTTCACGACGCCATCCGGCACGCGGGCTTCACCGCCGCCGACATCACGATCGTGATCGACACCCACCTCCATTTCGATCACGCCGGCGGCAACACGCACCTGGACCAGGAAGGTCAACTCCATATCGGCTTCCCCCGGGCTCGCTACTACGTCCAGAAGGGCGAATGGGAATACGCCCACTGGCAAAACGAGCGGATTCAGGCCAGCTACCTGCCTCGCAATTTCGACCCCATCGAGCGCGCGGGCCGCTTCACCTTCCTCGAGGGGGAGCACGAGCTGCTGCCGGGCATTTCCGTGCTCCCCACGCCCGGCCACACTCCGCACCATCAATCGGTGCTCGTCCAGTCCGAAGGTCAGGCCGCCCTCTTCCTCGCGGACCTGGTGCCGACCTCGGCCCACCTGCCCTTCCCCTGGATCATGGGCTACGACGTTGAGCCCCTCGTGACCCTCGAAACCAAGAGGCGGCTTCTGCCTCGCGCCCGGGAAGCCGGCTGGCTGCTCGTGTTCGCGCACGATCCCCTCGTGCCCTGGGGCATCCTGGACACCAAGGAAGCGCGCCCCACGCTCCTGGCCCCGCCCGATTGACCCTGCGCTACCGGTGAGGGCGGGGGCGGGGGCGGGGAGAGACGGTCGCCGGTGTGACGTCCCGCGCCCCTCCTTTCTGTCTGCGGGAACTGTTGGGAGGCCACCGGCGGGTGCGTCGGCGCGGGGCGGCCCTCAGGCGACGCAG
>JADGQX010000060.1 GCA_017881445.1 Gemmatimonadota bacterium
GAAGCAGGTGCTGAGGGACGCGGGGGTGGTGGACCTGCGGGTGGAGGACTGGTCGCATGCGGCGGAGGCGCTGCTGTCGCCCAGCGCCGTGGCGGGCGGGATCGCGGGAGCGGCCTCGCTGAGTGACCGGGCGGCGCTGCTCTGGCGCTCGCTGCGGCGGCGGGGGATCGACGGGGTGAAGGAATCGCTGAACTGGGGGCACGAGCTGCGGCGGCTGATCCTGCGGGACCGGGCGCTGGAGCTGTCGCTGATCACGGGGACGCTCTGGGGCGAGGCGTCGGAGGGCGCATGAGCGCGGTTTTGAGCTTCGAGTTCCGGGCGAACCAGCTGCGCGCGGGGCTGAGCGAGGCGGAGGTGACGGCGTCGCTGCACGCGAGCGATGCACCGCTCTGGGTGGACATCGATTCGCAGAGCGACGAGCAGTGGCGGCTGCTGGCGGCCGTCTTCCACTTCCACCCCCTGGCGATCGAGGACACGCGCTCGCCGCAGGGGCGGGTCAAGATCGAGGAGTACGCCGGGTACCTTTTCGCCGTGGTGCCGGAAACGCGGCTCGCCAGGGACACCCCCGACCCGTACGACCTGGCGTTCCAGAACCTCTGCCTGTTCATCGGCTCGAGCTACGTCGTGACCGTGCATGCCGGTGCCTCGCCCGCCGTTACGGAGGTGCTGGACCGGCTGACGGCGGGCCCGGACCCGCTGGCGGCCGGCGCCGACCGCATGGCCTACCACGTGCTCGACACCGTGATCGACCGCTATTTCCCGCTGCTGGACGAGATCGACGCCTTCGTGGACGACCTGGAAGAGCACATCCTGGGCGGGGAGCGGGCGGTGCTGGACAGCGTGTTCCACATGCGGCGCATGCTGGCGCAGCTGCGGCGGCGCCTGGCGCCGGCGCGGGAGGTCATGGCGACGCTGGCCAACCGCCCCAGCGGATACCTGCACCCGGAGACACAGGTGTACTTCCGGGACGTGTACGACCACGTGGTCCGGGAGCTGGACGCGGTGGAGACGTACCGGGACCTGCTGAGCGGGGCGATGGAGACCTATTTCTCGGTGATCTCCAACCGCATGAACGAGGTGATCAAGACGGTCTCGGTGATCGGCACGGTCGTGCTGCCGCCGACGCTGATCGCCAGCATCTACGGCATGAACTTCAAGTACATGCCGATGACGGACCATCTCTTCGGCTTCTGGTTCTCGCTAGTTTTGATGACCGTGGTCAGCGTCGGCTTCGTCGCGTACTTTTGGTGGAAACGGTGGCTCTGACATGATCGGTGCGAGCGGTGGTGACTTTCCGCGGCTGAGGCGGGATCTGGCGGCTATCCAGGCCGGCCTGCGGCAGCTGGGGCTCGACGGCTGGCTGCTCTTCGACGTTTACGGCCGCAACCCGGTGAGCGGCCGGATGCTGGGCCTGGCGCCCATGACGCGACGCTACTTCGTGCTCATTCCCGCCGAGGGCGAGCCGGCCGCGCTGACGCACGGGATCGAGCAGATGCCATGGGCCGGGTGGCCCTGGAAGAAGGAGGTCTACGTCGCCTGGCCCGAGCTGGACGCGAAGCTGGGCGCCTTGCTGGCGGGGCGCCGCAAGATCGCCATGGAATACATGCCCAACGACGCCGTGCCGGCCATGGACCTGGTGCCGGGCGGCGTGATCGACCTCGTGCGGCGCTGCGGCTGCGACGTGGTGGCCTCGGGCGACCTCGTCACGACCTTCTACGCGGCCTGGTCCGACGACGACCTGGCTTCGCACCGGCGCGCGTCCGTGGCACTGGCGCAGGTGGCGCAGGCCGCGTTCGTGCGGCTGGCCCGCACGCTGGCCGATGGCGGCAGCGCCACCGAGGGCGACCTGCGGGACTGGGTCATCGCGGACTGCGCCCGCCACGGCGTCACGGTGGGCGCGGACTGCATTCCCGCCATCGGCCCGAACGCGGCGGACCCGCACTACGTACCGCAAGGCCGTGGTGCGCCCTTCAACAAGGGCGACGTGGTGCTGCTCGATCTCTGGGGCAAGGAGAGCGAGACCACGGTCTACTCCGACCAGACATGGATGGCGTACCTGGGCGAGCGCGTGCCGGAGCGGGTGGCGACGCTCTTCGCGGCGATCCGCGATGGCCGGGACGCCGCCGTCGCCTACGTGCGCGACGCCTGGGCGGCGAAGAGGCCGGTCATGGGCTACGAGGTGGACGACGTCTGCCGGGGCGTGGTGCGTGAGCGCGGCTGGGCCGACTACTTCATCCATCGCACCGGCCATTCCATCGACCAGGCCGACCACGGCATGGGCCCGAACATCGACAACCTGGAGACGCACGAGACCCGGCTGCTGCTGCCGGGCATCTCCTTCTCCATCGAGCCCGGCATCTACATCCGGGGCGACGTGGGGCTGCGTACGGAGATCGACGTCTTCATGGGGCCGGACGGGCCCGAGGTCACGACCCCCGCTCCGCAGACGGAGGTGTCGGCGCTGTATGCGGGATGAGGCTGAGGCTGGGGCTGAGGCAGGGGCTGGGGGAACGGCCGAGCACGAGCCCGGGAACGGGAGCGAGCACGCGAACGTGCGGCTGCGGGGGGCGGGGGAGCTCGAGGATGAAGCCGGGGACACCGGCCTCCAGCCTCAGCCTCAGCCTCGCCCTTCGGAGACCGGCTTCTACTTCTACGGTGTCGGCCGCACGCGTGGAGGGAAGGGCAGGGGGGAAGGCGAGGACGTGCTGCGGGTACGGTACCGCGACCTGGAGGCGCTGGTCCGGCCGGGACCGTTCCGGCTGCCGGGGATGGACGTCGCCCACGTGCAGGCGCACCAGCGCACGGTGGAGTCGCTGGTGCGGCGCGCCACCATCGTGCCGGCCCCCTATGGCGTGGTCTTCCGTGGCCGGCGGGCGCTGGTGCGCTTCCTCGAGGACCAGTATCTGGCGCTGGACGAGGGGCTGGCCTTCCTGGAAGGTCACTGGGAGATGCGGGTGCACGCCGTGCCACAGGGGACGGAGGAGGTCTCCCCCGAGCTGGAGGAGCTGGCGGTGCAGATCTACGCCGAGCTGCGCCGCGCGGCGCGGGCGGCGATTCCGTTCCCGCGCGAGGTGAACCGGCTGCTGTCGGCGGCGTTCCTGGTGGAGCGGGGCAGCTGGATCGAGTTCGTGAACCGGGCGGACGACCTGGTCGCCGCGCAGGCCGGCCTGTCGTTCGACATCACGGGACCCTGGGCGCCCTACGATTTCGTCCGCATGAGCGCCTGAGGCGCCCCCCTCCGATGCTGGTCGAAGTCGCCCTGCCGGTGCCGCTGCCCCGCACCTTCACGTACCGCCTGGATGGCCCCGCCGTGGCGCCGGGGACGCGGGTGCGCGTGCGCTTCGGCCCGCGCCAGCAGCTGGGCTGGGTGGTGGCTGAGTCCACGGCAGAGCCGCCGCCCAGGCTGCGGAGCGTGGAAGCGGTACTGGACGAGGAGCCGACCGTCCCGCCCGACCTGCTGCGCCTCTGCCGCTGGATCGCCGACTACTACCTCTGCCCGATCGGCCAGGTGCTGCGCACGGCGCTGCCGGCCGTGCTGTCGGACACGGCGCGGGAGGACCCCCACGTCCGGACCCGGCGCGTGCTGCGCCTTGCGCGGGAGCTGCCCTCGCTGCTGGAGCGCGACGAGCTGTTCGGCCGGGCACGGCGCCAGCGGGAGTGCTACGAGTTCATCGAGGCGACGGGCGGCTCGGCCGATGTCGCCCACCTGACCGGGCAGCTGGGGTTCTCGGAGAGTGTGCTGCGCGGGCTGGTGCAGCGCGGCTTCGCTCGGGTCGAGGACGAGGCCGTGGCGCGGGACCCGTTCTCGGCCATGCCGGTGGTGGAGCCCATCGACTACGTGTGGACGCCGGCCCAGGCGGCGGCCATCGCGGCGCTAACGGCGGCCGCCGCGGAAGCGCAGGTGCTTTCACGCGAAACGGCAGAGCGGGAGAGCCGGAGAGCGGGAGAGCGGGAGACACAGCCAGCTCGGGCCGCCGGTGCTCCGGGAGCAACCGGGGCGTCAGAGATATCGCGGGCGCGCGGCATGGCCGGTTTGTCCCGCTCTCCCGCTCTCCCGCTCTCCCCCTCCGCTGGGAGCGCCCAGGCCCCTCTCGAGCCCATCCCCCCCTTCCTGCTACGGGGCGTCACGGGCAGCGGCAAGACGCTGGTGTACATCGAGCTGCTGAAGGAGGTGGTCGAGCGGCAGGGGCGGGGCGCCATCGTGCTGGTGCCGGAGATCGCGCTGACGCCCCAGACCGTGTCGCGCTTCCGCGCGCATTTCGGCGACGCTGTCGCCGTGCTGCATTCGGCGCTCTCGGATGGCGAGCGCTACGATGCCTGGCGCGCGCTCTGGCGGGGGGACAAGCGGATCGCGGTGGGCGCCCGCTCGGCGGTGTTCGCACCGCTCGCGGACGTGGGGGCGATCGTCATCGACGAGGAGCACGAGGGCAGCTACAAGCAGTCGGAGGCGCCGCGCTACCACGCCCGGGAGGTGGCGATCATGCGGGCGCGGCTGACAGGCGCCGTGTGCCTGCTGGGCAGCGCTACGCCCTCGCTGGAGAGCTGGCAGAACGCCGCCCGCGGCAAGTTCCGGCTGCTGGAGCTGCCGGAGCGCGTGGAGGGGCGACCGCTGCCGCCGGTCCGGGTCGTGGACATGCGCAACCGCCCCGACCCCGGCACGGCGGAGCGGGAGAGCGGGGGAGCGGGAGTCTCCGCGACGATCCCGGGCGTCGGAGGCACCCTCGTTCCCGCGGACGGCCGGTCGGTGCGGAAGGGGGAGGGAGGGTCTCCCGCTGTCCCGCTCTCCCGCTCTCCCGCTCGGCAGGCAGGCCCCGACCGCGTGCTCAGCGACCCACTGATCGACGCGATCACGGAGCGGCTGCGCAAGGGCGAGCAGACGATCCTGCTGTTGAACCGGCGGGGGTATTCGACCTTCGTGCAGTGCCGGGATTGCGGAGAGGTGTGGCACTGCCGCAACTGCAACGTCTCGCTGACGTACCACAGGGCGCACCGGCGCATGGTGTGCCACTACTGCTTCCACGAGGAGCCGCCGCCGGTGACGTGCGACGCGTGCGGCTCGGCGGACATCTCGTTCCGCGGCGTCGGCACGGAGCAGGTGGAGCGGACCGTGGCAGAGGCGTTCCCCGATGCGCGACTGGCGCGCATGGACGTGGACACGACGTCGGGGAAGTGGTCGCACCACGAGATCCTCTCGCGGGTGGAGCGGGGCGAGGTGGACATCCTGCTGGGCACGCAGATGATCGCCAAGGGGCTGGACTTCCCCCGGGTGACGCTGGTGGGCGTGATCAACGCCGACGTGGCCATGAACCTGCCGGACTTCCGCGCGAGCGAGCGGACCTTCCAGCTGCTGACGCAGGTGAGCGGGCGGGCGGGGCGGGGGGAGCTGGGAGGCGAGGTGCTGGTGCAGACCGCGCTGCCGGGGCACTACGCGGTGCGGGCGGCGCTGGAGCACGACTTCCTGACCTTCGCCGCACGGGAGCTGGAGGAGCGGCGCGGACCCGGGTACCCACCGCACAGCCGGTTGCTGAACGTGGTCGTCAGCGGCACGGCGGAGGAGGTGGTGCAGCTCGCGACGGACGCCGCGGCGGCGTGGGCGCGCGAGGCGATCGGCCGGCTGCGAGCGGGGGCGGTGTCGTTGCTGGGACCGGCACCTTGCGCCGTGGACCGGATCCGCAACCGCTGGCGCTGGCACTTCTTGCTGCGCAGCACCTCGGACCGGGAGCTGGCCGCGCTGGGCCGCCAGATCCACCACCGGTACACGTTGCGACCGGGAGCGGCCGAGCTGCGACTGGTGCTGGACCGGGACCCGATCTCGTTGCTCTGACGGACGCGAACCGCCGGCAACATTGCCGGAATCCTCGGATCGCTGCAAATTTATGTGACCGCAGTGTCGCCCCCCCCGCGGTCGGACTCCGGTCGTCGCAGGCTGCGCAGGGCGCGCCGCGACCCGGGAACAGGAGGGTGCCCATACGAGCACGGGCTGTCTGGCGCTGAACGCTTCCTTCGAGCCCCTGACCATTCTGCCGGTTCGTCGTGCGCTCCGACTCGTCATCGAGCGCAAGGCGGAGGTTCTCGAAGTCGACGACTCGCAGGTCTTCCGATCCGCGAGGCGGGAGATGCCCTGCCCCACGGTCATCCGCCTCGTTCGCTTCATCCACGTTCCGCGCAAGTTCCGCCGCCAGGTCACCAACACCTTCCTCTTCGCCCGGGACGGCTATCAGTGCCAGTACTGCGGCCGGCCGCGCTCGGACCTGAGGCACAGGGAGTTCCTGACGCGCGACCATGTGCTGCCGCTCTCCCGGGGTGGCGACAACTCCTGGACCAATTGCGTCACCTCCTGCAGCTCGTGCAACTGCCGTAAGGGCAGTCGCTTGCCGCGCGAGGCCGGGCTGACGCTGCGCTGCGCGCCCCACGAGCCCCACATGGTCCACTTGGTGTGGGCCGTTCGCCGGCTGACGCCGCTGCAGCGCAAGTACGTGGTGGAGTTCTTCGGGGCGGGCGTCGCGGCGGTGCTGGACCGCTGAGCGAGGCCGCGCGCCCACGCCGATCTGGCGCTGGCGCCTCCGAGGCCGCACTTTTAACCGAGCAAATCTTCAGTCCCTGTCTTCGCGACGGCGCGAAACGTCACTTCCTGTCTCCCCGGGGAATGGCGACGCCTGTGTCCGAGCGACGGCCGAGATGGACCGGAGCAGTCCGCCGACGCAAACAGGAAGGACCGAGTTGAAGGACGACGCCCCCGATCAGCAGGGCATGCGCTGCGGCGCCGCGAGCTGGCTGCTGCGCTCAGCATTGGAGGCGCGAAAGGGTGCCGATGGCAAGGGGAGCCGCACGGTGCTGGTGGTGGAGGACGACGCGCCCACGCGCCGGATGTTCGCCACCTACCTGCGGCGCCGCGGCTACGAGGTGCTGGAGGCGGACCAGGGCCAGGGCGCCCTGGCCATGGCCCGGCGCGCGGAGCCGGGCGTGGTCGTGCTGGACGTGCAGATGCCCGTGCTGGACGGACTCACCACGGCTGAGCTGCTGAAGCTGGACGCCACCACGGCCCACATTCCCCTGATCGCGGTGACCGGGCAGATCTTCGAGGGTGGGATCGAGGAGGCGCGACGCTACGGCTTCGCGGAGTATCTGCCCAAGCCGGTGACGCCCGAGGAGCTCGCCCGCGCCATCGATGGGCTGTTCAGCACGACCTACGCCTCCTGAGGCGGCTCGAGCTGCCTCAGCTTGGCCAGCAGGGCACGGATGTCGATGGGCTTGCGTACGTAATCGGTCGCGCCGGCGTGGAGGGCGAGCTCGTGCGCACCCTCCATGGCGGTGACCGCGATGATGGGGGTCGCCGCCGTCGCCCTCAGCAGTCGCAGCTGCCGCATCGCCTCGAAGCCGTCCATCACCGGCATCATGATGTCCATCAGGATCAGGTCGGGTGACGTGGTCAACGCCGCCTCCACGGCTTCCTTGCCGTTGGCGGCGAGCACGACGACGTAGCCGAAGGCCTCCAGCAACGCCCGCAAGGCCTCGCGGCTATCGAGATGGTCTTCTACGATCAGGACGCGCACGGGCCCGGGACTTCCCGTCGCTTCCGCGTGGAGCGGCGTCCACGACATGGGCGTCCCGACGGCGCTCGGCCGGCGCCTTTCGGCGCCGCTGCGCCGGTCCGGTCCTTCTTTTCCGATCTCAGAGCTCGCTGTCATCCTGGCGTCCCCACGTCCTGAACCACTCGCGCTCGGCCTCCTGCTCCCGCTGGATGGCCTCCTCCACCACCGAGGCGGAATCGTCGTCCGGCCCGGCCGCGGCGGGACGCGGCTCCTCTCGCCTGCGGGCCAGGCGGACCTCCCAGCCAAAGACACGGCTGCGCGCGTCGCCCAGCAGCTTCAGCAACTGCGGCGCATCGTCCAGCAGTCGTCCCCGGGCTTCCAGGTCCAGAATCGCGTCCGCCAGGCGCCGCAGCTCCGCCTTCAACAAGCGCGCGGCCTCCTCGTGCTCCTGCTCCATTGCCCGTCCCCAAGCGCTTCCTCCCGCGCGCGACGACGCTGGATGCGCGTGGCGCGCTCTCGGGAGCCGTGATCAATGCTCGCAAGGATCCGGCCACTGCGCGCCACGGCGCCCCGGACTGGACGCTCCGTTCCGCCGGCCGTACCTTGGCGCCATGCCCCGCGTCAGCCTCACCCGCAAGGTGCGGTTCGCCGCCGCCCACCGGTATTCCCGGCCCGAGTGGAGCGAGGAGGAGAACCGCCACGTCTTCGGCCTTTGCGCCAATCCTCACGGGCACGGCCACAACTACCTGCTGGAAGTGACCGTCGAGGGCGAGATCGACCCCGTCACCGGCTTCTGCGTCGATCTCGACGCCCTGGACCGGATGCTGGACGAGCGCGTGCGACAGCCCCTCGACCACCAGCACCTGAACCATGTGGTGCCCGCGTTCGCCCCGGGAGGCGCGATCCCCACCAGCGAGAACATCCTCGCCTACCTGTGGCCCACGCTGGCCGAGGCCGTGCCCGCACCCGCTCGCCTCGTCCGGCTCCGGCTGCACGAGGAGGACGGCTTCCACGTGGATTTCGTCGGCGGCGAAGCCGCGTCGGCGCCATGACCGAAGCCAACGATACCGGCCTCGGGGCCGCGCCCGATGGCGACCGCGGCTTCGACGCCCACGGGCGGAGTTGGACCGCCCGCGTGGCCGGCGACGGACTGGGCGGCACCGGCAAACTGGGCGTCGCCCGGCTCTCGCTCGTGCACTTCATGGCCCAGGGCGAGACCGCGCCGCGTTTCGAGGCGCTGATCGCGACGGGCACGTTCCAGCGCCTGTACGAGCGCGAGCTGGTCGATCTGCTCGCCCGCGCCCAGCCGCTGCCACCCCCCCCCCCGGGCGCCGACCCGCCGGCCGGGTCCCTGCAAAAGCGCTAGTCGTTCTCGCCGGTTCCGTCGCCCTCCGCGGGCGCCAGCAGCGGGCCGACCCGGATCTCGTTGCCGGCGACGTCGATGGCGTACCTGCGCAGCGGCGGCGCGGTCGCCCCGGCGGCCCCGTCCGCCCGGCGCCCCGTGCGCACGTCGTAGAGCGCGTGGTCGGACGGGCACTCCAGGCGATCGCCCCGCAACCACCCGTCCCGCGCGAGGTTGGTCGCATCCACCGGGCAGCACGCCTCCAGCGCGTAGTACGTTTGCCCGACGTTCAGCACCGCCAGGGTCTCGCCGTGCGCCTCCACTTCCCGCATCTCGCCCGGGCCGAGCTCCGGGGTTCGCAGCACGGACTCGTATTCCGCCATGTCACCTTCCTGCGCGTGACCGCTGCCCCGAGGCGCAAGAGCCGCCCCATGGCGGCGGGAGCGCGTTCAAGCCGGCGGCGCGGCGATGGCTCGTTCAGGAGCGGGCGGACGGACTTCGCTCACCACGGCGGAACGATGGTCGCGCAGCCAGAGCGCGGCGGCGGACTCCTCCTTGTAGCAGCGGTCGAGGAGGCTGCGCAGATCGTTCTGCCCGATGTCACGGGCGAGGTCGACGAGGCCCTGGTAGCTGGCGGTCTTGTAGGCGGAGGCGCGGCTCAGGATGTCCACGTGGTAGGCCTCCCGCGCCACGATGCCGGGAGACTCCCGCATGAACGAACGCCGCTCCTCGCAGATGCCGTGCAAGGCGGGAGAAGTGGAGAGCGGCGGGTCGGTGCCGAGGAGCTCGAACGACTTCTCCAGCGCCGCGATGTGCCGGCGGGCCTCGTCCCGGTGGCTGCGCAGGCGGTCGCGCAGGAGCCGGCTCTGAGTCTCCGTCTCCACCGCGTCCACCAGCTGGAGCATCTCCTGCTCGCCGTTGTACATCTCCCCCAGCCTGAGACGCAACAACTCCTTGAGCGTGTTCACAGGCATGCGGGTCCTCCGCTTCGGGGGTGCGGTCAAGGCCAGGGGATGCGCCAGTCGGTGCAAACTCCATTCCCGCGCATCGCGCTCGTCCGGAATCCGGAACGCGAGTTGCGCCATCGCGAGGGGCGACGGAGCGTCGAGGCTGGACAGGGTGATCCCGAACGAAGGATGCCGACCGTGCTCGAGCGTGGGAAGAAGCGTGTGCTGACCGGTGACCGTCCCACCGGACGACTGCACCTGGGCCACTGGGTCGGCAGCCTCTCCAGCCGCGTGCGCCTGCAGGACGAGTACGAGTGCTTCTTCATCGTCGCCGACCTGCACGCCCTCACCACCCGCCCGCAGAAGGCGGACATCGCGGAGATCCCCGGGCACATCCGCGAGATGGTGCTCGACTACCTCGCCGCCGGGATCGATCCGGCCAGGAGCACCATCTTCGTGCAGTCCGCCGTGCCCCAGACCAGCGAGCTGGCCCTCCTCTGCGGCATGCTCGTGTCGCTGCCGCGCCTCGAGCGCATCCCCAGCATAAAGGAAATGGCCGAGGCCGCGCACCTCGACGTCCTCCCCTTCGGGCTGGTCGGCTACCCCGTGCTCCAGGCCGCCGACATCCTCCTCCCCCGCGCCCACCTCGTCCCCGTCGGGCGCGACAACGTGCCGCACATCGAGGTCGCCCGCGAGATCGCCCGCCGCTTCAACGGCCTTTACGGCGACGGGGCGCCTGTCTTCCCCGAGCCCGAGGCACTCGTCAACGATGGGCCGGTGCTCCCCGGCATCTACGGCCAGCAGAAGATGTCCAAGTCCCTCGACAACGCCATCTTCCTCTCCGACGACGAGAAGACCGTCAACGAGCGCGTCCGCCAGATGTTCACGGATCCCAACCGCGTCCGGGCCGACATTCCCGGCACGGTCGAGGGCAACCCCGTGTTCGTCTACCACGACCTCTTCAATCCCGACACCGCCGAGGTCGACAACCTCAAGCGCCGCTATCGCGAGGGCACGGTCGGCGATGTCGAAGTGAAACGGAAGCTCGCGACGGCCCTCAACGCCTTCCTCCAACCGATGCGCCAGCGCCGCGCCGAGCTGGCCGGGCGCCCCGGCCTGGTCGACGAGGTCCTCGCCGCCGGCAACGAACGGATGCGCGCCGTGGCGCGCGACACGCTGGAGCGCGTGCACGAGGCCATGGGGGTCGACTACTTCAGGTAGGGCGAAGGGAAGAAGGGCTGAGGGGCGAGATCAGGGGAAGCAGGAGCAGGAGCAGGAGGTTAAGGGGGCGGACCCTCCTGCTCCTGCTTCTGCTCCTGCTTCCCCATCCCCTGATCTTGAGCCTTGACACTCCGCCCTCGGCCCTATATTTAGGCGTGTGTCTAATAGACGATGGTCTAAACGTCGAGACGGGGGGCGATGTGGACCGCACGATGCGGGCGCTGGCGGACCCGACACGGCGTGAGATCCTGCGGGTGTTGCGGGAGGGTCCGCTGGCGGCGGGCGAGATTGCCTCGCGCTTTCCGATGACGGCGGCGTCGGTGTCGCACCACCTGTCGGTGCTGAAGGAGGCGGGGCTGGTGCAGGCGGAGCGGGACGGGCGCAGCATCGTGTATTCGCTGGACGCGACGGTCTTCCAGGAATTCCTGCAGCAGCTGATGGGGTTCTTCGGCGTCGGGAGAGAGGGCACATGAGATCGCGTTGGCTTGCGCCGGTGGTGATCCTGGCGATGGCGGCGCTGGCTGTGGCGGCGTGGCCGCACCTGCCGGAGCGGATGCCCGTGCACTGGAATGGCTCGTTCGAGGTGGACCGCTGGGGCTCGCGCTGGGAGGGGGTTGCGCTGTTGCCGGGGGTGGCGCTGGGGCTGTGGCTGCTGCTGCCGTTGCTGCGGAAGATCGATCCCCGGCGAGGCAACTACGAGGCCTGGGAGCCCACGTTCTGGCTGATCCTGAACATCGTGGTGCTGATGGAGGCGGTGCTGGAGGTGGCCATCGTCGCCTTCAGCCTGGGGTGGCCGGTGCCGATGGAGCAGGTGATCCTGGCGAGCCTGGGCGTGTTGTTCGTGGGCCTGGGCAACTATCTGCCGCGGGTGCGCCCCAACTGGTGGGTGGGCATCCGCACGCCCTGGACGCTTTCGAGCGATCGGGTGTGGCGGGAGACGCACCGGCTGGGCGGGCGCACGTTCGTGCTGGGGGGGCTGGTGACGATCGCGGCGGCGTTCGTGCCGCGCGCGGCTGCGCCCTGGGTGGCGCTGGCGGGGCTGTTGCTGGGCGCCTTCGTGCCGGTGGTCTACTCGTACGTGGTGTGGCGGCGGGAGTCGGGTGGCGGCGGCTGAGGTGTTGGCAAGGCCGGTGGCCCCCGCTATTTCTTCCGGCCTCATGGCGGCAATCACGCGGTCCGGAGGAGGATCATGCACGTGGCGCGGAGCTGGGCGGTCGTGGTGGTGTGTCTGGGGGCGGGGGCGGGGGCGGGGGCACTGAAGGGGCAGCAGGTCCCGGCGGCGGGCGGGGCGGGGGCGGGGGCGGTGGCCTGCCACCCGCAGCGTCCGGTCGTGGCGAACCGGCCCAGCCCGTACGACTCCACGGCGATCCGGTTGGGAGCGGCGAAGGCGCTGGTCTGCTACAGCCGGCCGTCGCTGCGGGGTCGGCACATGATCGGGGGCGAAGCCGTGCCGCTGGGGAAGCTGTGGCGGACGGGTGCCAACGAGCCGACGACGCTGCACCTGCCGGTGGCGGCGACGATCGCGGGGCTGCGGGTGGAGCCGGGCTCATACTCGCTGTATACGGTGCCGGGCGAGAAGGAGTGGACGGTGATCGTGAATCGATCGACGTCGCAGTGGGGCGAGGAGCACGGCTACACGGCGGCGATCGAGAAGCAGGAGGTCGGTCGGGCGAAGGTGCCGGCGGAGACGCTGGCGCAGCCGATCGAGCAGTTCACCATCCGGGCGCTGCCGGCGGGACGCAGGGCGGCGGACCTGGTGTTGGAATGGGAGCACAGCCGTGTGAAGATCCCGGTGGTGGCCGTCGGCGGGAGCTGAAGCTGGCGGACGCTTCACGCGTGGAAGGAGAGACATGAGCGAGGCGGCTGGCCGGTCGCGCCGTGGCGACAGGCAGATGACGGGGTGGGCGCTGATGGCGGTGCTGGCCCTGGCGGCGGTGGCGCCGCTCAGGGCGCAGGCGCCGGAGCGCGGCGCCTTCGTGGTGATGCATGGGCCCGACACCCTGGCGGTCGAGCGCTTCCAGCGGACGGCGACGTCGCTGGAATCGACCATGTTGGAGCGCATCCAGGGCATGCGCATCGTCACGACCACGGAGCTGGGACCCGGCGCCACAGCGCAGCGGCTCACCCTGCGCGTCTGGCGAGGCACCGCGCCGGACACGGCGAAGCCGTTGCAGGAGGGGACGATCGTCTTCCAGGGCGACACGGCGGTGATCACGCAGACGGGGCTGCCGGCTCCGCTGCGGATCGCGGTCTCGGCGGGCACGCTGCCCTACCTCAACCTGGCCGGCTCCTCGGTGGAGCAGATCGTCCGGCGGTCAATGGCGGCGCAGCTCCTGGTGGTGCCCGTGCTGGTCAACACCTCGCCCATCCTGGTCACGGTCAGCCGGGTCGGCGCGGACTCGGTGGTGCTGGGATTCGCCGGCGTGGACCTCCGGCTGGCCGTGGACGGCGTCGGTCGGGTGCTGGGCGGGATCGTCCCGGCACAGGACGTCCGCTTCCTGCGGGTGGCGGACGCGCGGCTGGGCCCGGCGCCGAAGCCGGACTACTCGGCGCCAGCGGGCGCGCCCTACACGGCGGAGGCCGTGACCGTGACCGGACCGACGGGGCCGCTGGCCGGCACGCTGACGCTGCCCTCGGCGCGGGCGGGGCGGATCGCGGCCGTGGTGACCATCACCGGCTCGGGGCTGGAGGACCGGGACGAGTCGCTGGGTGCGATCGCGCCGGGGTACCGTCCCTTCCGCCAGGTGGCGGACACGCTGGGGCGGCGAGGCATCGCGGTGCTGCGTCTGGACGATCGCGGCTTCGGCGAGTCCGGTGGCGACGTCCGTAACGCCACATCCGAGGACTTCGCGCGGGACATCGAGGCGGGGGTGGCGTACCTGCGCTCCCGCCCGGAGATCGATCCTGCCCGCATCGGCCTGGTCGGCCACAGCGAGGGCGGCATCATCGCGCCCATGATCGCGGCGGCGGACCCGACCATCGGGGCCATCGTGCTGCTGGCGGGAACGGCCTACAACGGCCACCGGATCCTGCAGTACCAGATCGGCAGCGCCCTGCGGCGGGACAGCGCCATGGTGGGCGCGAAGCTGGAGGACGCGGTCAACCGGCAGGTGGCGCGCATGGACAGCGCCAACGCCTGGACGAAGTTCTTCACCAGCTACGAGCCGCTGCCCACGGCGCGCAAGGTGCGGGTGCCGGTGCTGATCCTGCAGGGGGAGGTGGACCGGCAGGTGACGGCGGACCAGGCGCCGCTGTTGGAGAAGGCGTTCCGGCAGGGCGGAAACCGGGACGTGACGCTGCGCGTCTTCCCGGCCCGCAATCACCTGTTCCTGCGGGACGCCACCGGCGATCCCGCCAATTACCCGAAGCTGTCGAGCTACGTGATCGACGGCGAGGTGATGGGCACGCTCGCGGACTGGCTCGTCGCGCGCCTGGCGGCGCCGGCGGAACCCGCCGGGAAGCGCCGCGAGTAAAGAGGGGCGTGACCCCCACCAGACGTCCGTCCCTGGATCACCGGCGGCGCCCGCCGCGGGCGGCCGCCCTCGCGCCGCTCCTGGCTATCGCGCTGGGAGCGGCGTTGGCCTCCGCTCCACTGGCGGCGCAGATGCGCCCGCCGCACCCGCGCGAGCGGCGCCCCCCCGCGGCCGGGCCGACTCGCCTGCCCGACGGCCGGCCGGGGCCGGGCTACTGGCAGCAGCAGGTGGATTACCGCGTGGAGGCGACGCTGCGCCTGGCGGGCCACCGGGTGGCGGGCACGGAGTGGATCACCTACCACAACAACTCGCCGGACACGCTGACCGAGCTGTACTGGCACCTCTACCAGAACCTGTTCCAGCCGCTGCACGAGCCTCGTCGCCGGTTGCGCATCGTGGGCGCGGCGCCGGCGCCGACGCGCGGCATCGCCATCTTCCATCTCCAGGCGCAGGGAGCGGAGCTGGCGCGGGAAGTGGACCGCACCCGCATGCGCACGCCCCTGAAGCAGCCGCTCCTTCCCGGCGAGCGGCTGGAGCTGCGCGTGGACTGGGACTACGAGGTGCCCACCACGGAGGTGGACCTGCGGACGGGGCGGCACGGCGCCGACTACGCCGTGGCCCAGTGGTATCCGCAGATCGCGATGTACGACGAACGCGGCTGGGACGTGAGCCCGTACCTGGGGCAGGGTGAGTTCTACCTGGAGTTCGGCAGCTGGGACGTGCGGCTGCGCGTGCCGGCGGACTACGTCGTCGCGGCCACCGGCACGCTGGAGAACGCGGATTCGGTGCTCGGCCGCGACGAGCTCCAGCGGTTGCGACAGGCGTCTCCGGACAGCGTCGTCCACGTGGTCACGGGGCCAATCTCGCGGGCAGCGCGCCGCCGGGGCGGGCCGGCCCGCTGGCGGAGCTGGCACTTCGCCGCGACGGGCGTGCGCGACTTCGTCTGGACGGCGTCGCCGACGTACCTCTGGGATGCGACGCGGACGCAGGCCACGGGGGAGGCTCCGGGCGGAGCGCTGGTGTCCACCTTCTACCACGCGTCCGAGCGCCGCTACTGGAGCGGCGCGGCGGCACTGGCGCGGCGCACGATCGAGCTTTACTCCAGCCGTCTGGGTGTCTACCCCTACCCGCAGGTCACGGCCGTCTCGGGGCCGGTGACGGGGATGGAGTACCCCATGCTGGTGTTCGGCAACCCGGGGCATCCTCTGCTGAACGAGCCGGCCCGCACGCTGATCCACGAGCTGGGACACCAGTGGATCCCCATGGTGGTGGGCTCGAACGAGCACCGGTACGCGCTCATGGACGAAGGGGTGGTGACGTTCATGACGGCGCGCGCGCTGGACACCACCTTCGGTCCGGACGCCCTCTTCTCGCAGCGGCTGCCCGGTTGGCTGCGGTCGTTGCTGCCGTCGGGCGACGAGCGGCTGCTGGACCAGACGATCTACCTCATGGCCGCCCGGGTCGGACGCGAGATGCCGATGCTGACGCCGTCCGACCAGATCCCGGAAGAGCTGTACTACGTCGCCGAGTACATGAAACCGGCCACCGTGCTGTTCATGCTCCAGGACGTGGTGGGGCCGGATGCGTTCGGGCGCGCACTGCGCGCCTTCTTCGAGCGCTGGCGCTTCCGGCACCCGGAGCCGGACGACTTCTTCAACACGGTCGACGATGTGGCCGGCCGAAACCTGGACTGGTTCTGGGAGGAGTGGTTCCGCCAGACCTGGACGCTGGACCTCGCGCTGCGCGACGTGCGCCAGGCGAAGGGTCCCGGGGGGTGGAGCGCGCAGGTCCGGCTCGCCAACCTCGGCCGCGCCATCATGCCCGCCACGGTGCGGCTGGAGCTGGCCGATGGCTCCTCCCGCGATGTGCGCGTCCCCGAGTCCGTCTGGAGCGGCGTGGAGGAGTACACCGCCGTGGTGGACTCGCTGCCCGCCCCCGTGCGCCGAGCCCTGGTGGACCCCGGACTGGTGCTGCCCGACGTCAACCGCATGAACGAGCACTGGCCGGGGAAGCGGGTCAGGGCGGACTGGCGCCCGGAGCTGACCATGGACCTGCTCCCGCCGCTGGACGCGTACCGCCTCGGATTCTCGCCCAGCCTGGGGTACTCCAACGCGGCGGGGGCGGAGCTGGGGCTTTCCGCCACCGGCAGCTACCTGGCCACGGACCACCGCCTGTACGCGGCGGTGCGGGCGGGCACGCGCTCGGGGCGACTGGACGGCGAGCTGCGCTTCAGCGACCCGATCCTCTCCTGGGGCGCCGGGGTCAGCTGGCGCGCGGACCTGTTCCGCGTCGAGGGGCGGGTGGGCGGCGGCGTCGGGCTCGAGCTGGCGCCCGGCGCCTGGGGCGGCCTCATCACCTCGCGTGCGGCCAATACCCACATCCGGCTCGGGCTCGACGCCATCACGCTGCAGGATTCCTCCTACCTTCCGGTGCGGGCGCCCTGGGCGCGCGGCACCCTGGTGGCGGGGAGCGCGTCGATCCAGCGGTCGTTCAGCAATGCGCTGGGCACAGGACTGCTGGCCGCGCGCCTGGAGGCGGGCGCCCCCGGCTCCGACTGGAGCTACGGCAAGGGCCAGGCGGAGGCACGCTGGGACGCGCCCCTCATGCTGGGCAGCCACCTGCTGGCCCGGGTGGCGGCGGGCTCCGCCTCGGGGGATCTGCCGGCGCAAACCGCGTTCAACCCGGCCGAGGCCACGGCGCTGGAGCGCTTCGACTCACGGCTGTTCCGCTCCGCCGGGGTGCTGGAGGCATTCGGACTCGCCGACAACGCCATGCTGGGGGGCGGAGGGGCCATCCCGGGTGCCGATCCGCTGCGCCTTGGAACCCGGATGGCCGCCCTGAACCTTTCTCTTCAGCAGGGCCTGTTCGAGCTGTTCGGCGACGTGGGCGATGCCTGGACGCGCGAGCGGTCCCGGCGGCCGGTCCGGGACGCCGGCGTCGGAGTGGGCGCGGACCTCGACCTCGGGCAGCGCGACATCCACCTGCTGCATTGGGGCGTCCACCTGCGCCTCCCTCTCTGGGTGGACGATGCGCGGGAACCGGATGGGTCCGGCTGGAGCTTCCGCTGGCGCCTTGTTCTCGGCGGTCGCTGGGGCGATTAGATTGCTGCCGGCGGAATGCTCCCTGTTCGACGAACGCTCCACGCCCGGCCGACGCCGGCGCGCGGCCGCATCATAGTTCACAACCGGAGGCCCCATGGACAACGGCACGATTGCATTGATGATCCCCATCCTCGGGATCGTCCTGCTCATGATCCCCGTGGTCGGCCTCACGGCGCGCTTCGCGCTCAAGCCGATCGTGGAGTCGATGGTCCGCCTGCGGGAGTCCTCGGCGGCGGGCGCCTCCGGCGACGTTCAGGCGCTGCAGCAGCGGGTCGCGGTGCTGGAGCAGCAGCTCCAGGGCGTGGAGTCCACCGTGCAGCACCTGGCCGAGGTCCGGCAGTTCGACCGCCAGCTCTCGGGGGGGAGCGAGAAATCGTGACGCGGCCGCGCTTTGTCACAATCGCGCAGAGCGGCGCGTTCTTGCTCTAGGTGGGGAACGGCGGCCAGCACGTGAACATCGACTCGCTGTTCCAGCGACTTTATCCGTCCCTTTTCCGGTACCTCCAACGGCTGACGGGGGACGCGGACGTCGCGGAGGACATCGCGCAGGAGGCTTTCTTCCGACTGCTTTCGCACGACCTCCCCGACAGGGAAGCCCGCCCCTGGCTTTTTGCCGTGGGCACGAATCTGGTACGGGACCGGGCGCGCAAGCAGGAGCGCCAGCAGCGGCTGCTGACAGCGGCACCAGTCCTGCCGTCCTCGCTGGGGCTGCGACCGGACGAGGCGGTGGAGCGGGCGGAGCAGGTCGCAATCGTCCGGCGGGCGCTAGCGCAGCTCGCGCCCCGCGACCAGCAGCTCCTGCTCATGCGGGAAGAAGGCTTCAGCTACGAGGAGATGGCGCGCACGACCGGCGTCGCCTCCAGTTCCATTGGCACGTTGATCGCACGGGCCGTGAAACGGTTCGCGGCCGTCTATTCGATGCAAGAGGAAGGCAATGATTCATCCGGGTGAAGGCGAACTGCAGGCGTTCATCGACGGCGAGCTCGCCGCCGATGAGCGCGCGCGCGTCGTCGCCCACCTCGACGACTGCGCGGCCTGCGGCGCGGAAGTCGCCGAGCTGACGGCCGCCGCCAGCGTCCTGGCCGGCGCCCTCGCCCGGACGGACGTCGCTGCCGACCTGGCCACGGCGCGGCAAGCGC
>JADGQX010000249.1 GCA_017881445.1 Gemmatimonadota bacterium
CCCGGCTGCCGGTCCACCCGCGGCTGTCAGCGCGCGCGCGACGGCCGGCCCCTCTCCTGCGGCCAGCCCGCCCGCGGCGGTCCACTCCGCCCCGGTCGGTACCTCCACGGCAGTGTCGCCCGCAAAGGACCCCGCGCCCGCGCTGGGGTCGCCCGCCCGTACTCCCGTCGCGCCGGCGGGCGGGTCCCCGACCGCCATCGCCGGGACAGCCGGCGGGGGCGCGTCCACGGCCGGCCGGGCGCGAGTCACCCCGCCTCCGGCTGCCCGGCCGCAGCCGCAGCAGGCCGTCGCGGACCCGGACCCGACGGAGCCCGCCGATGCGCTTCGCGCCGCCCGAGCCATACCGCCCGCACCCATCCGGGGAGCGCCCGCCTCGAAGCCAGGGCAGCTCACCGCCCGGACCACGAGCGCGGCATGGCTCTACCCTGTGGCCGACATCATGGCCGCGCCGCTCGGGCAGATTCCTTCGGGGACGGTCGTCGGAATCGTGCAGGCATCCGGCGATTGGCTGCGGATCACGAGCGGCACGCAGCGCGGTTATATTCTGCGGCAGGACACGGATCTGCAGCCGCCGGAATAGCGCGCGGCGCGCGGTTCCCCGCCGTCGGGGCATTCATCGGGCATGTGGAAAGGCCAGATCGCGATCGCTCGCGACCTGGCCTTCCGTGCGACTGCACCAGGCGCAGCGCTCAGGCCGGGTCCATCAGCCCGCTGCTGGGAACGGGCTGGACCGATTCCTGGACGAGCAGCGTCTCGTCGGCATCCCCTGCGAGCACGGCACCGCTCCCGCCGGGGTCCCGTACCAGCGTCACGAGAGCAGCGGCGATGAACAGGCACACGCCGCCGGCCATGACCACGTACAGCGACGAATTCGGATTGCTCTCTCCGAAGAGCGCGCGAATGAGCGGGCCGAAGGCGACGGAGGCGATGATCTCCGGGATCACGATGAAGAAGTTGAAGACTCCCATGTAGACGCCCATCCGCGCGGGGGGCACGGCGGAGGAGAGGATGGCGTACGGCATGGAGAGGATGGAGGCCCAGGCAATGCCGACGCCGACCATCGTCAGCAGGAGCATGTACCGGGACTGGATCAGGTACAGGGACAGCAGCGCGACCGCACCACAGCAGAGCGCCGCCGCGTGCACGATCTTGCGGCTGGTGAGCGCCGCCAGCTTCGGCAGCGCGAGCGCCACCACGAAGCAGGTGATCGAGTAGAAGGCGAAGGTGAAGCCGCCCCACTCCATTCCCTGGGCGTAGAGCGGCGATTGCGCGTCGGGCGCATGGAAGATGTGGCGCGCGACGGCAGGTACGAAGAACAGCCACATGCAGAAGAGCCCGAGCCAGGTCAGCAGCTGCACCACGGCCAGCTGGCGCATGGTCACGGGCATGTCGCGGATGGCGGAGCCGACTTCGCGCAGGACATGCCCGATCCCGCGGCGCTCCTGGCGCTGCCGCTTCCAGGCCTCCATGTCCTCGGGTGGATGCTCGCTGGTGGTGATCACCGTCCAGAGCACCGCCAGCAGGAAGACCACGGCGCCCGCCTGGAAGGAGTACTTCACCGTCAGCGGGATCCCGCTCGGCGTGTTGCCGCTCACACCCATCCAGCTCAGCACGAAGGGCATTGCGTTGGCCAGGCTGGCGCCGATGCCGATCATGAACGACTGCATCACGAACCCGGCCGTGCGCTGCGAGGTGTTCAGCTTGTCTGCAACGAAGGCGCGGAACGGCTCCATGGAAACGTTGATGGACGCGTCCAGGATCCAGAGCAGCGATGCCGCCATCCAGAGCGCGGTCGATGTCGGCATGAAGAAGAGCGCGACCGTGGACAGGATCGCACCGGTCAGGAAGTACGGCCGCCGGCGGCCCAGCCGGCCCCAGGTGCGGTCGCTGAGCGCCCCGATGAAGGGCTGCACCAGCAGGCCGGTCATGGGCGCGGCCAGCCAGAGGAACGGCACCTGGTCCGGTCGGGCACCCAGCCGCTCGTAGATCGCCGACATGTTGGCGAGCTGCAGCCCCCAGCCGAACTGGATGCCGAGGAAGCCAAAGCTCATGTTGAAGAGCTGACCGGAACTCAGGCGCGGCTTCTCCATGCGGGCTCCTGTCGTGGTTGAGTGAGTTGCCGAATCTAGCCGCATGGCCCGTCGATTCGAAACACCGACGTGCCCCCGGGTCGCCTTGCAGCCCGCGCCGCGAGCGCGCTACGTTTCGCTCCATCCGAGCTCTCCACCGCAGCCCCCCCCCCCCGTTCGACGCCGAGGACCGGACCCATGGCGCAGCGCCGCCTCTTCGGAACAGCCACCGGGCGACGGCTCGCCGTCGCGATCTTCGCCGCCTCACCGATCGCATTCGGCGCTACCTCCCTGGCCGCTCAGGCGCCGGCAGGCACGATGGCCGCGCCGGAGTGGACCCGGGGCGCGGTTTGCTACGAGATCTTCGTCCGCTCCTTCCAGGACAGCGATGGCGACGGCATCGGCGACCTCAACGGCCTCAGCCGCAAGCTCGACTACATCAACGATGGATCCGCCGACGGCAAGCACGACCTGGGGGCGCGCTGCATCTGGTTGATGCCGGTGGCGGAGTCGCCGAGCTACCACGGCTACGACGTCTCCAACTACTACCGCGTGAATCCCCAGTACGGCACCAACGACGACTTCAAGCGACTGGTGGCCGAGGCGCATCGTCGGGGCATCCGCGTGCTCGTGGACATGGTGCTGAACCACAGCTCCAGCGAGCACCCCGCCTTCAAGGCGGCGCTCGCCGACCCCGCCTCGCCCTACCGTGACTGGTATCGCTTCTCGCCCACGGACCCGGGGAAGGACGCCTCGGGCCAGGATCACTGGCACCGGTCGCCGATCAGGGACGAGTACTACTACGGCGTCTTCTCGAGGAACATGCCGGACCTGAACTACGAGAAGCCCGCCGCGCGCGAGGAGGCGAAGAAGGTCGCGACATACTGGCTGAACGAGATGGGCGTGGACGGCTTCCGCCTGGACGCCGTGGAGTACCTGGTGGAGGAAGGCGACCAGATCCGCAACACGCCCGGCACGCACGCCCTCCTGCACGAGTACGCCGCCCACGTCCGGCGCACGAAGCCCGACGCCATTACAGTGGGCGAAGCCACCTGGGGAAGCCTGGACGTGCTGATGCAGTACTACCCGGACCAGCTCGACTCCTACTTCCCCTTCGAGGTCTCCGACTCGCTCATCAGCGCCGTGCGCAACGGCTCGGCGCGCGGACTCCTCCCGGGCTACCTGCGGCTGCAACGGGAGCTGCCGGGCAATCGCTATTCGCCCTTCCTGCGCAACCACGACCAGACCCGCACGCTGACCGCCCTGGGCGGTGACGTGGCGCGCGCCAAACTGGCGGCAACTCTACTGCTGACGCTCCCGGGCTTCCCCTTCGTTTACTACGGCGAGGAGATCGGGATGACCGGCGACAAGCCGGACCCGCGCCTCCGGACCCCCATGCAGTGGAGCGCGGCGCCCGGCGCCGGCTTCACACGCGGCACGCCCTGGGAGTCGCTGCCGCCCGACTGGAGAATCCGCACGGTGGAGTCGCAGGACGCCGATCCGGCATCGCTGCTGAACCTGAACCGGCGACTGATCCACCTGCGGGCGGCGAACCCCGCGCTCGGCGTGGGGCGGCTCGTGCCGCTGGCCACGGGCACCGACGCCGTCACGGCCTATTTGCGGCGCGCCGGCGGCCGGGCGGTGCTGGTGGTCGCGAACCTGGGACCGGTGCCGCTCGCGGGCGTCGCGCTCGGTTCCGCCGCCGGCGCGCTGCCCCCCGGCGACTATGTGGTGCGGAGCCTGCTGGGCGGCGCCCGGGCCGCGTCCCTGCGCGTAGGGTCGAACGGCGCCATCCAGCGCTACGTCCCCTTCGCCTCGCTGCCACCCCTGGCGGCTCACGTCCTCGAGCTCACCCCCCCCACCCACCACTAGAGAACCTGACCGGACCAGAACGCCGGGAGGCCGAATGAAATGCGCGATCCTGCTCGGAGTGCTGGCAGTCTCCCTCGCCGGCGCCCGCGCGTCCGCACAGGCGCCGGTCGTGGACAAGGTCGATCCACCCGGCTGGTGGGCCGGCCATTCGATCAATCCCGTCCGCCTGCTGATCCACGGTCGCAACCTGGCAGGCGCGAGCCTCGAGTGCTCGCATGTCACCTGTTCGGGTGTGAAGGTGAGCGCGGCCGGGACCTACGTGTTCGTGGACGTGACCATCCCGCGCCAGCTCGCGCCCGGGAGCTACCCGCTCCTGCTGCGGACGCCGAACGGCCGGGCGACGGTCCCGTTCGCCGTCACCGGGCCGCTGCCCGCTCCCGGCCGCTTCCAGGGCTTCGGCCCGAACGACGTGCTATACCTGATCATGCCGGACCGCTTCGCGAACGGGGATACGACCAACGACGATCCGCCCATCTCGCGAGGGCTGCACGACCGCACGAAGCCGCGCTTCTACCACGGCGGCGATCTGGAGGGCATCCGGCAGCACCTGCCGTATCTGAGGCAGCTCGGGATCACCGCCATCTGGATGAATCCGATTTACGACAACAACAACAAGCTGAACGAGAAGGAGCGGTACGACGGCCAGCCGATCACCGACTATCATGGCTACGGCGCCGTGGACTTCTACGGCGTGGAGGAGCACTTCGGCGACCTGCCCGAGCTGCGTCGCCTGGTGGACGATGCCCACCGCCAGGGCATCAAGATCATCCTGGACATGGTGGCCAACCACACCGGGCCGTACCACCCGTGGGTGGAGGACTCGCCCACGCCGACGTGGTTCCACGGGACCGCGGCGAACCACGTCGCCAATACGTGGCAGACGTGGACGCTCATGGACCCGCACGCCACGCCCGCCATGCAACGCGAGACGCTCGACGGCTGGTTCATCAACATCCTGCCCGACCTGAACCAGGACGATCCGGAGGTGGCGCGCTACATAGTCCAGAACACGCTCTGGTGGGTGGGCGTCAGCGGGGTCGACGGGATCCGGCAGGACACCTGGCCCTACGTCCCGCGCCGGTTCTGGCGCGACTGGATGAGCGCCATCCGGCACGAGTACCCGAAGCTCAAGGTCGTGGGCGAGGTGATGGACGGCGATCCGACGCTGGTGGCGTTCTTCCAGGGCGGGCGCACGCGCTTCGACGGCATCGACGACAAGGTGGACGCGCTCTTCGACTACCCGCTCTCCTGGCCGCTGCGCCGGGCGTTCGGCCAGGGCGGCCCCCTGCGCGAGGTGGCGCAGATGGTCTCCCGCGACTGGCTCTACCCGGACCCGATGGCGCTGGTCACGCTCATCGACACCCACGACGTCAGCCGCTTCATGAACGAGCCCGGCGCCACCATCGACGGACTGAAGCTGGCCTTCACCTTCCTCCTCACCGCGCGCGGCACGCCACTCATCTACTATGGCGACGAGATCGACATGCCGGGTGGCGGCGATCCGGACAACCGCCGTGACTTTCCTGGGGGCTGGCCAGGCGACCCGCGCAACGCCTTCGAAGCGTCGGGCCGCACGCCCGAGCAGCAGGCGGTGTGGACTCACGTGCAGAAGCTGCTTCAGCTCCGCGCCCAGCGCGCCGACCTGCGCAACGCGCCCATGCAGAACCTGTTCGTGAGCGAGCAGGCATGGGTGTTCCGGCGCGGAGGGAGCGTCGTCGCCCTGAACAACGACACCAAGCCGGCGGAAGTCCGCCTGCCCCTCGGCGCGTTACCCGCCGATGCCCTGGGAGTCTGCCCCGCACCGCGGATGGAAGGCGCCGCGCTCGTGCTCACGATCCCGGCGCGCAAGGGGTGCGTCTTCTAGAGGCTGGCGCCTCGCGCCTTCGCGGGAGACGGCAACTTCGTCTCTCGCGAAGAGCGCGAAGAACGCGAAGGGAGGTAGTTCGGAATGCACCGAAATTGATGAGAAAACCCAGATGGAGATCCATCAGCCGCAGGTACGTGAGCGCCTGCTTCATGTGCACGGGTGCCAGGCGTTCCACCGACTTCAGCTCTACCACGACGCAGCCGCCCACAAGAAGGTCCACTCGAAAAGCATCCTCGATGCGGATGCCATTGAACTCGAGCGGCACGACTTTCTGACGTTCCACCTCCAGCCCGCGCCGCTCGAGCTCCCTGGCCAATAGGAGCTCGTAGGCGGATTCCAGCAGCCCCGGCCCCAGGTGCATGTGCAGCCCGACGGCCGCATCCACGATCTCGCCGGCAATCTCCTCTATGTCCATGTCGTTCTTCGCGTTCTTAGCGTTCTTCGCGAGAGAATGCCGTTGCCTTGCCGTTCTCCGCCTGTTCCGTTCTTCGCGAGAGATAGGCATTGGAACGGGGCGTTGCCATGGCGCGATGGGGCGGTTCACCGGGTGGCCGGCCGTAGCCGAATCGCCTGCCCTCCGCCGGGGGCGAGCACCAGGGACAGCCGGGTGGTGGAGTCCACCGGCCGCTGCGAGATGGCGACGGGCAGCGGATTGGTCTGCCAGTCCGCGCCCGGACCGTCGGCATAGATCTCCGCGACGTAACGCCGGCCGCGCGGCAGGAAGTCGAGCCGCACCGGCAGGGTGCGCGCCTTCTCGTCGGTGATGGCCCCGATGTACCACTCGTCGCCGCCGCGCTGCTGCCGTGCCACGACCACGTAGTCACCGATCCTCCCGTCGAGGACGCGCGTCGTCTCCCAGTCCACGGG
>JADGQX010000061.1 GCA_017881445.1 Gemmatimonadota bacterium
TCGGCCTGGCCGCCGCGATCGCCCCGGCCGCTCATGCCCGGCGCCCCGCGTTCGGGGCGGTGCCACCTCGCGGCGCCGGGAGCACGGCGGCGCCCGCGTCGTCTCCGTCCGCCAGTGCCGTCAGCCGCAGCAGCGTCGCCTCGAGCCGCGCCCGCACGGTCTCGACATCCTCGGAGGGGTCCACGCTGAACGGCTCGGCGTAGCGCACCCGCACGGTCGAGAAGGGCCTGGGCACGAGCATGCGGTCCCAGCCCCGGGTATACCAGCCCCGGCTCGCGCCCGCACTCATGGGCAGGATCGGCAGTCCCGAGCGCTGGGCCGCCACCACCACGCCGTCCTTCAGCACGTGGCGCGGCCCGCGCGGGCCGTCGGGGGTGAAGGCCAGCGGGTGTCCCGCGGCCGCGTGCGCGAGCAGCTCCAGCAGCGCCTTGCCGCCGCCCCGGCTGCTCGACCCGCGCACGGGGACCTGCCCCCAGTGCCGGGCCAGGCCGGAGGCGTACTCGCCGTCCTTGGAGCGGCTGATCATCATGCTGTGGCCCCCGCGCCGGTGCAGGTACCCCGCCGGCAGGAGGCGGCCATGCCAGACGGCGAGAATGTATGGCTGGCCCGCGTCCACGAGACCGCGATGGTGCTCCGCGCCCTGGATGTCCCAGCGCACGGTGGCCAGGATGGCGTCCAGGATCAGCCCCGCCGTCTCGCCGGCCAGGGTGTAGCGCAACGCGAGCCGGGGGTTCGAGCGGTCGGACCCGCGCCGATTGGCCTCCAGCGCGGGCGCCCTCACCAGCCCTCCGGCAACAGCTCCGCCGCCAGGGCGGCGACTCGTCCGGCCGCCGTGCCCCCGGCGTCGCCGGGGGCACGCAGCGCCTCGCTCACGTGCGCGAGCCCCATGACCACGGACTGGCGCACCGGGCCGTCCGCCAGGAAGGGCGAGAGCGCCTCCACCAGCGCGCCCGGCGTGGCGTCGTACTGCAGGAACTCGGGCACCAGGCGCTGGCCCGCAACCAGGTTGACCAGGCCGATGTGATCGACCTGCACCAGCCGTTTGGCCAGGGCGAACGTCAGGGCGCTGGTCCGATAGGCGATGACCATCGGGGTGCCCGCCAGCGCCGCTTCCAGCGTGGTGGTCCCCGATTTCACCAGCGCCGCCTGGGCGTGCGCCAGCAGTGCCCGCGCGTCGCCCGTGTGGCGGAACGGTGCGCCGGCATAGAGCTCGGCCGGGACGGAGGGGGAGCGCGCGATCACCGGCTGGACCTGCGGTCGCGCCGACTGGATACGGCTGGCCGTCTCGGCGAACAGCGGCAGGTGCTCAATGACCTCCTGCCGGCGCGACCCCGGGAAGATGGCCAGGACGGGTCCCTCACCCAGCCCCAGGTCGCGCCTGAAGCTCTCTGGCGCGCTGACGGGCGCGGGCCCGGCGTCCAGCAGTGGGTGCCCAACGAACTGCACCCGGGCGCCTGCCTGCCGGAAGAGCGGCTCCTCGAACGGCAGGATGACGGCCAGCCGGTCGGCCACCTGCGCCAGCTGGCGGATGCGGCTGCGGTGCCACGCCCAGACCTGCGGCGCGATGTAATACAGCACCGGAACGCCCCGGGCGCGCGCCGTCCTGGCCAGCCGCATGTTGAAGCCGGGATAGTCGATGGGCAGGACCAACCGGGTGCCCCGCGCCGGGATCTCGTCCTTCAGGCGCCGCAGCAGCCGCAGGAAGAACGGGATGCGCGAGACCACCTCCGCGAAGCCCATGACGGCCAGCTGCTCGAAGTCGGCCAGCAGCTCCACGCCCGCGGCCGCCATGCGCGGGCCGCCCAGGCCGTAGAGCCGGGCCTCGGGCCAGCGCGCCAGCAGTGCCCGGGCCACGGCCGCGCCGTGCAGATCCCCCGAAGGCTCGCCCGCGGAGAGCAGGATGGTGGGGCCGCCCGCGCCGGCCACGCTACTGCAACCGGCTCAGGTACCAGATCGTGAAGAGCACCGCCACCAGCATGAGGACCAGCAGCAGGGGCGGCATCGGGCGCATGGGCCCGTGGGAGCCGGGCCTACGTGAGCGCGGCGTCGGTCTCGACGACATGCCGCTCGATCCGGCGCACGATCTCCAGCGCCACGGCCAGCGCGTCCCGCCCCTGGCGTCCGCTCACCGCCACGGGCGCATCACCCCGCGCCGCCGCCACGAAGCTCGCCAGCTCGCACTTCAACGGCTCGGCGCCATCGCTCGCCAGCTCGATCCGCTCCACGATGTCCGCCAGGCCGCCCGCCGGCAGCGGGAAGCCCGGCGCACCGCCCGGCAGCGTCGCCCCGTGGCCGTTGGCCCCCCCCCCCAGAAGCGACAGCACCGCCGCGGCTTCCGGCTTCAGTCGCAGGTACTCGCCACGCCCCGAGGCCAGGTCCAGCGAGATGTAGCCCGAACGCTGGAAGAAGCGGATCTTGCGCGTCCGCTCCAGCGAGACGCGGCTCGCCGTCAGGTTCGCCACGCCGCCGCCCTCGAACTCCAGCCGCGCGTTGGCGATGTCGGGGCTCGAGGTGAGCACCGGCACGCCCACCGCCGCGATGGAGGTCACCTTCCGGCCCATGATCGACAGCACCAGGTCCAGGTCGTGGATCATCAGGTCCAGCACCACGGGCACGTCGGTCCCCCGCGGCGCGAAGGGTGCCAGCCGGTGGCACTCCACGAAGAGCGGCTCCTCCAGGTAGGGCTCGCACGCCCGCAGCGCCGCGTTGAAGCGCTCCACGTGGCCGATCTGCACCGTCGCGCCCACCTTGGCCGCATCCTCCAGGATCCGGTCCGCCTCGGCCAGCGTGGGTGCGATCGGCTTCTCGATCAGCACGTGGATCCCGTGGCGCAACGCCGCCCGCGCGATCGCCTCGTGCGCGATCGTCGGAACCGCGATGATCGCGGCCTCCACCTGGTCGGCCAGCTCCTCCAGCGCCGAGAACGTGCGCACGCCCAGCTTCTCGCCCACCTCCGCCAGCCGGGCCGGGTTCGTGTCGTGGACGCCGACCAGCTCCGCGCCCTCCAGGTCCCGCAGCAGGCGCGCGTGATGGAACCCCAGGCTGCCCACGCCCAGCACACCCACCTTCAGACGCTCGCCTGCCCCGCGGGCGCTCATGCCGTCACCCCGCGCTCGCTGCTCTCGATGAAGCGAATGAAGCGCTCCACCTCGGGAATCGGCGCCAGCTCGTCCCGCGCCCGCTCCAGCGCCTGCGAGATGTTCAGCCGCGACTGGAAGAACAGCCGGTAGGCCCGCTTGATCTCCCGCCGCACGTCCTCCGGGAAGCCGCGCCGCTCCAGGCCGATCGTGTTGAGCCCGTAGAGCTTGGGCGGACTCTCCGACGCCTTCACGTAGGGCGGCACGTCCTTGCGCACCTGCGACGCCCCGCCCACGAACGCGTACGCGCCGATCTTCGCGAACTGGTGGATCGCCGTCAGCCCGCCCACGCTCACCCACTCCTCGATCACCACGTGTCCGCCCATGTTCACGGCATTCGACAGGATCACGTGGTGACCCAGCATGCAATCGTGCGCTACGTGGGCGTACGCCATGATCAGGCAGTCGGCGCCCACTTCCGTCCGGCCGTGCGCCGCCGTGCCCCGGTTCAGCGTTGCGAATTCCCGCACCACCGTCCGGTCGCCCACGATGAGCTGCGTCGCCTCGCCCCGGTACTTCAGGTCCTGCGGGTCACCCCCCAGCGCCGCTCCGGGCGAGATCACGCATTCCGCCCCCAGGATCGTGTCCCGCTCCAGGATCGCGTGCGCGCCGATGCGAGTCCCGGCGCCCACCACCACGTTCGGGCCGATGATCGCGTAGGGTCCCACCACGACCCCCGAACCCAGCTCCGCACTGGCGTCCACCACCGCCGTCGCGTGCACTTCCCGCACGGGCCAGCCCTCGACTTCGAGCATTTCCGACGCCTCTCCTAACGGTCCCGGATCCCGGCCATCATCTCCGCCTCGGCCACCACCTGCCCGTCCACGTACCCGACCCCGCGCATGCGGCACACCTGCCGGCGCAGCTGCAGCATCTCGAGCTCGAAGCGAATCTGGTCGCCCGGCGTTACCGGCCGCCGCCATTTGACGTTATCCAGTGACATGAAGTAAACGACCTTCCCCTCCGGGTCGTCGAGCGCCTCCATCAGCAGCAGGCCACCCACCTGCGCCATGGCCTCGATGATGAGGACGCCGGGCATGATCGGATGCCCCGGGTAGTGACCCATGAAGAAAGGCTCGTTGATCGTGACGTTCTTGATCCCGACGATCCGCTTCCCCGCCTCGAACTCCACGATCCGGTCCACCAGCAGCATCGGATAGCGATGCGGCAGGTACTGCATGATCTGCGTGATGTCCACGATCGGTCGCGCCGGCTCGGCTCCCGCCGCCCGCACGATCTGCTCGGCCAGCGCCACGTTGCCCGCGTGGCTCGGCCGCTCCGCCACCACGTGCGCCCGTACCCGGCCGCCCGTCAGCAGCAGATCGCCCACCACGTCGCCGATCTTGTGGCGCACGAACTCGTCCGGCCACCTCAGCTCGTTGCCGCCGTGCACGCCCGTTTCGTCCAGCACGATGGCGTTGTCCGGCGTCGCACCCCGCGCCAGGCCCCGCGCATACAGCGCCTCCGCCTCCGCCAGGAAGCCGAACGTCCGCGCCCCCGACAGCTCCGCCGCGAAGCTGGCCGGGTCCACCCGGAACGAGCCGAACTGCCGCCGCACCAGCGGGTGGTCGAATTCGATCGTCGCCGAAACCTGCAGTTCCGCCGCCGGCGCGGCCACGTAGGACGCGCCCCCCGCCACGGCTACCGTGATCGGCGCCTTGGGCGCGAAAATGCGCGCCGGCTGATCCTGCGCCACCACCCGGGCCGAGCTCAGCGCCTCCAGGAACGGCCGGAAGCTGCCATCCAGGATCGGCAGCTCCGGGCCCGCAAGCTCCACCACCAGGTTGTCCAGCGCCAGGCCGCTCACCGCCGCCATCAGGTGCTCCACCGTGTGCACCCGCGCTTCCCCCGCCGATAGCGACGTGCCCCGGTCCGTCGAGAAAACGTGCGACAGCGTCGCCGCGATCTCCGGCGCGCCCTCCAGGTCTGTGCGCCGGAAGCGCACCCCCGTCCCCGGCGCCGCAGGCAGGAACCGCACGTGCACGGGCTCACCCGTGTGCAGCCCCACGCCTTCGATCGACGCCTCGCCCCCGATTGTCTGCTGCTGCGGACTCGTCATTCCTCCGGTGCCCCCCCGCCGAACACCGCGCGCTCCAGCGCACGCAGTCGCTTGATGAGCTTCGGCAGCTGGAAGAGCGACGCCTGCGCCCGCAGCGACTCCCTGTGCGGGCGCGCCGGGTAGCCGCTGTACACCGCCCCCGCCGGCACGTCCCCCAGGACGCCCGCCTGGCCGCCGATCGTTGCTCCGTCGCCGATCTCGATGTGCCCCTGGATCCCCGCCTGGCCCGCCAGTGTCACGCCCACGCCGATCGTCGTGCTCCCCGATACCCCCACCTGCGCCACGATCACCGTGTGCGCCCCCACCCGGACGTTGTGCCCCAATTGGACCAGGTTGTCGATCTTTACGTCGTCGCCGATCTCCGTCGTCCCCACCGAGCCCCGGTCGATCGTCGTGTTCGCGCCGATCTCCACGTCCGCGCCGATCACGCAACCACCGACCTGCGGCACCTTCCGGTGCTGGCCATCCACGAACACGTAGCCGAAGCCGTCCACTCCCGCCCGCACTCCGCTGTGCAACACGCTGCGCGCCCCCACCACCACGCCGGGGTACAGCGTCACCTGCGGATGCAGCACCACGTCCTCCCCCAGTACGCAGCCGTCCCCCACCACCACGTGCGCACCCACGCGCGAGCGGGCCCCCACCGTTACCCCGTCTCCAAGCACCGCATAGGCGCCGATCGTCGCGTCCGCTCCGATCCGCGCCTCCCGCCCGATCACCGCTGTCGGGTGAATCCCCGCCTCCGGACGGCGCTCCGGATACAGCGCCGAAAGCACCAGCGCCAGGGCCTTATGCACGTCGCGCACGACAATGCGTGGCATCGTCGTGCGCCCCCGGTCCGCCAGCGCCGCCTCCACGAGCAGCGCGCCACCCCGGCACGCGTCAAGATAGGGCAGGTACCGGGCACTCGCAAGAAACGTCAGTTCCTCGCCGGCCGCTCGCTCGAGGGGGGCCACGCCCCTCAGCTCCGGGTCATGGCCCCCCTCCAGCGTGCCGCCCACGAGCAACGCGATCTCCGATGCTTTCACCGAATCGCCTCGCCCGTAAGTAGAAATGAATGAATGAGTTAGGGCTTCTTTACCGGCGGCTTCGCCGCCGGGCCCGCAGCCGCGGGCGCCGCCGCCGTCGCCGACGCCTTGACCAGGCGCGCCAGCACCTGGGAGGTGAGGTCGAGCGCGGTGTCGGCCGCGACCACGCCGTTTCCCTGCCCGCCCACGTCGAAGATCATGGCGTATCCGCCTTCCTTGCGGATCTCGCTGATGACCGTCTTGATGCGGTCCATGACGGGCTGGACGAGGGCTGCCTGGCGGCTGCCTGCCTGCTCCTCGAGGTCCGAAGCACGCTTCTGGTAGGACTCCTGGCGGGCGCGGATAGCGTCCTCGCGCTGCTTCTTGGCCTCGGGCGAGAGCGTGGTGGACTTCTGCTGGTAGTCGTCCATCAGCGTCTTGAGCGAGTCCTCCATGACCTTGAGCTGGGCCTGGTAGCCCTGCATTTCCTTCTCGAAGGTGGCCTGGGCTTCCTTGGCGCCGGGGGCCTCCGCCAGGATCTTGCGGGAGTCGATGAAGCCGATCTTCGCGGCCGAGCCCTGGGCCGATGCGCCCGTGGCGAGTAGGCCGAGACCGACGGTCGCGGCGAGGACGCTGAGAACGTTGCGCATGCCGATTGTCTCACTGTCAGGAGTTTAGAATCCGGCTCCGAACTTGAAATGGAGCTGCCAGCCCGGCCGATCCTTGTCGAAGCCATACGCGTAATCCAGACCCAGCGGCCCGAAGGGCGTGACGATGGTCACACCGAGACCGGCGCCGCGCAGCAGGCGCGTGGGGTCGATCTCGGCCGGGGTCTTCCACAAGCCGCCCGCGTCGTAGAAGAGCGAGAGCGAGAGGTTGTCGTTCACGCGGGCGGCGTACTCCGCAGAGAGCCGGAGATACGAGTCGCCCAGCCGCGCGTCGAGAGGCGGACACCCCGGGGTGCCGCTGCACCGTGCGATATACCCCAGGGGCGTAACCGTCGTTTCATCATAGCCGCGCAGGGGCAGCCCGAACTGCACGCCGCCCATCCAGAAGCGCTCGAAGGGGAAGCGGGTGGCATTGCCGAAGAGGGCGCCGCCCTGCGCGGTGAGGCCCAGGGTGAAGCGTATGGGGTGGCCGCCGCCGGTGGCGCCACCGCCGCCCAGGGAGCCCACGGGCACGTACCACTGGCCGGTGACCGTGTACTTCTGGAACCTGGCGTCACCGCCCAGCACGCCGCCGTTGAAGTCGGCCTCGACCTCCTGCTTGGTGCCCACCGTGGGGAACATGGGCGAGTCCAGCGTGTTGCGCACGAGGTCCAGGGAGACGGTGCTCTGGATCCCGGGAGGCAGGCCGAAGATCGAAGAGGTCTGGTCCTCGAACTGCTCGTATGTGGTCCGGGCCAGCGAGTAGCCCACGAAAAGGCGGGTTCGCCCGGAGCGGTCGCTGGGTAGCGGCAGCCCGAAGCGGAACGAGCCGCCCGTGCGGCGGCGCTGCCCTTCCGAGAAAGTGAAGAAGCGGTCCCGGGCGCTGAAAAGGGAGAACGTACCGCTCACGTCGGAGTCGAAGATGGAGGGGTCGGTGTAGCTGGCCTCCAGGTTGTTCGAGTACTTGCCGAACTCCCAGCGGAGGTGCCCCGCCTTGGCCTGGCCGAAGAGGTTGGGCTGGTCGTAGCCCAGGAAGCCGGCCACGCCGGTGCCGCCGCCCACGGCCGTGCCGAAGTTGATCGACCCGGTCTGCTTCTCCTTGACGTTGAACGTGATGTTCACGTCGCCCTTGTCGTTGGGCTCGATCTTCGGCGACGGCATGGGGGACTCGAAGAAGCCCAGAGAGCTGATGTTGCGGTAGCTCTGAAGCAGCATGTCCTCGCTGTAGACGTCGCCCGGGAGCAGCAGCACCGCATTGCGGATGATGCGCTCGTGCGTGAAGGTGTTGCCGGCGATGGTCACCTTGTTCACGTACGCGGGCTGTCCCTCCGTGATCTCCCAGGTGGCGTTCACCACCGGCCGCCCGGCCACGGTGTCCCGCTCTACCACGGGCTCGACCCGCGCGTAGAGGTAGCCCTGGTTGCTGTAGAGCTGGCGCACCTTCTCGGTGGCCTTGTCGAAGGCCCCCGCATCGAAGACCGCCTTCGAGCTGGTGTCGTGGCCGCCCAGCCCCAGCCCCTGCAGCAGCCCGCCCTTGTCCTGCTCGAAGTACTTCTTCAGATCCTCCGACGGGAAGCGGTGGTTGCCGCGCACGTCGAAGGTCGCCAGCCGGTACTGCGAGCCCTCGCTCACCCGCAGCACCAGCCGGGCCTTGCCCGTCTGCGGGTCCACGATCAGCGTGTCGCCCGTTACCGAGGCGTCGATGTAGCCGTGAGCCGCGTAGAAGCCGGGCAGGCTCTCCCGCACGTCCTTGCGGACCTTTTCCTCGTCGTACGTGCCCTGGCGGAACCAGAGGAACCCCTCCGGCTTGGTCACCATGGCGTCCTTCAGGGCGCCGGAGCCGAAGATCTTGTTCCCCTCGAAGGCGACGTCGGCGATGGCCACTCGCCCGCCTTCCTCCACGCTGAAGATCAGCTCGTACTGGCCGGGCTTCTTGGGCACGGGCACCAACTGGTGCTCGATCTTGCGTACGTCGAAGCCTTTCTGCGTCAGCTCCCGCCGCGCCCGGGCCTCCGCGGCCGCCACCCGGGACGGACGCAGCGGGCCACCGGCCTTCACGCCCGCCGAGTCGGTGAACGTCCCTGAGCCCAGGTGCTCCAGGCCGCGGATCTTGACGTCCGCGACGTAGGGCTGCTCCTCCAGCTGTACCACCAGCGTTACGGGGCTGCCCGCCGCGGTCGCGCCCCGGGCGAACACCTGCACGTCCTTGTACTCGCCCGTCGCGAAGAGCTTGCGAATACCCTTCTCCACGTCGCGATACGTGATGGTGTCCTGCGGCGCGATGCCGAACTGCGCCCGGACGTCCGCGGGCTTCGTCCGCGTCGTGCCGTAGACGACCACGCTGTCCACGGGAATCCGCATCACCCCCGTGGCGGGCGCCTGCTGCCCGGTCGGCTGCTGTGCCGCCAGGCTTCGTGGGCCCGGGGCCGCCAGGACGAGCGCGACGAGGGCCGCCGCGGTCGCGGCGGCCCCCGGGTGCTTCAGAAACAGTTCAGTCACACGACTCTTCATGTCTTGCTTGAGGAGAGAACACGGAACTCGAAGCCCTCGCCTTCGGCGGCGACATCGACCTCCACCTCGTCGCCGGCGGAGATGCCGCTGGAGAGGATCTTCTCCGAGAGCGGATCCTCCAGGAAACGCTGGATCGCGCGCCGTAGCGGCCGGGCCCCGAACTTCTCGTCGTAGCCGTGCTCCACCAGGTACTCCACGGCCTTGTCCGTGAGCTTCAGCTTCACGCCATCCTCGCCCAGTCGCCCGCGCACTTCCTTGAGCATGATATGGACGATCTGGCCAATCTGTTCCCTGTTGAGCGGGTGGAAGACGATGATGTCGTCCACGCGGTTCAGGAACTCCGGGTTGAACGCGCGCTCGATCTCTTCCTTGACGCGGTCGCGCATGTGCTCGTACGCGGTGCCCTCGTCACGGCTGTGGAAGCCGAGCGCCTTGTTCCGCGAGATGTCGCGAGCGCCCAGGTTCGAGGTCATGATCAGCACGGTGTTCTTGAAATCGATCACCCGGCCGTAGTTGTCCGTCAGCCGCCCCTCGTCCAGCACCTGAAGCAGGATGTTGAATACGTCCGGGTGCGCCTTCTCGACCTCGTCCAGCAGGATCACCGAGTAGGGCCGGCGCCGCACCGCCTTGGTGAGCGTGCCGGAGTCCTCGTAGCCGACGTATCCGGGAGGCGCGCCGATCAGCCGCGAGACGGAGAACTTCTCCATGTACTCGCTCATGTCCACCCGGATCAGCGCGTCCTTGTCGGCGAACAGGAACTCCGCCAGGGCCCGGGCCAGCTCCGTCTTCCCCACGCCCGTTGGACCGCTGAAGATGAACGAGCCGATGGGCCGGTCCGGGTTCTTCAGCCCCGCCCGGCTGCGCCGGATGGCGCGGCTGATCGCCTTGATCGCCTCGTCCTGCCCCACCACCCGCTGGTGCAGCTCGTCTTCCATCTTGACGAGCCGGTCGCTCTCCGTCTGCTGCAGCCGCATCACGGGAATGCCCGTCCAGCGGCTCACGATGAAGGCGACTTCCTCCTCGCCGATGACGGGCCGGTGCGTCCGGCGCTCCTGCTCCCAGTCCTCCTGCTTCTGCCGGATCTGCGACTGGAGCTCCCGCTCGTGGTCGCGCAGCTCCGCCGCCCGCTCGAAGTCCTGGTCCCGGATCGCTTCGTCCTTGCGCGCCGCCAGCTTCTCCATCTCCTCCTTCAGCTCCGCCACTTCCGGCGGCGGAACCTGAGTCGCCAGGCGGGCACGGGCGCCGGCCTCGTCGATGACGTCGATGGCCTTGTCCGGAAGGAAGCGGTCCGTGATGTAGCGCTCCGACAGCCGCGCCGCGGCGACGAGCGATTCGTCCGGGATCTCGACCTTGTGGTGCTCCTCGTAGTGCTTCTTCAGCCCCTTGAGGATGTCCACGGTCTCGTCGATCGTGGGCGGGTCGATGATGATCGGCTGGAAGCGCCGCTCCAGCGCGCCGTCCTTTTCGATGTACTTCCGGTACTCGTTGAGCGTTGAGGCGCCCACGCACTGCAGCTCGCCCCGGGCCAGCGCCGGCTTCAGCATGTTGGAGGCGTCGATGGCGCCTTCCGCCGCGCCCGCGCCCACCAGCGTGTGCAGCTCGTCGATGAACAGGATCACGTTCTTGTTCTGGGCGATCTCGTTCATGATCGCCTTGAGCCGCTCCTCGAACTGGCCGCGGTACTTGGTGCCCGCGATCACCGCGGCCATGTCCAGCGCCAGCACGCGATGGTCCTTGAGCGAGTCCGGGCAGTCGCCCCGGGCGATGAGCTGCGCCAGCCCCTCCACGATCGCCGTCTTGCCCACACCCGGCTCGCCGATCAGCACCGGGTTGTTCTTCTTCCGGCGCGACAGCACCTCCATCACCCGCTCGATCTCCTTCGCGCGGCCGATGGTCGGGTCCAGCTTGTTCTCCCGCGCCAGGTCCGTCAGGTCGCGGCAGAAGTGGTCCAGCGCCGGGGTCTTGGACTTCTTCTCGCTCTTCGGTGCCGCCATGCCGCCGCTGCCACCCTGCGGCGACGGCTGCGACGGGTTCACGTCGCTGCCCAGCAGCTTCAGCGTCTCGGCCCGCGCCTCCTCCAGCGAAACGCCCAGAGAGTTCAGCACCTGAGCGGCGATCCCCTTCTCCTCCCGCAGCAGCCCGAGCAGCAGGTGCTCGGTGCCGACATAGGAGTGATTCAGCTCGCGCGCTTCGGCCATGGCATACTCCAGCACCTTCTTGGCGCGGGAGGTGTACGGCAACTCGCCCAGCGCGATGGTGGCCTTCCCCTTCCGGACCGACTCCTCGATCCGCTCGTGGATCTGATCGAGGTCCACGTTCAGGTTCATCAGCACGGTCGCCGCCATCCCCTCGCCTTCGCGAATCAGGCCCAGGAGGATGTGCTCGGTGCCGACGTAATCATGCTGCAGCCGGATCGCTTCTTCGCGAGCCATCGCGAGGACTTTGCGCACCCGATCCGTGAAATTGTAGTTCATCGAAGCCCCTCGTAGCCGAGACTCTCTCGATTCGATCCGCCGTTACACGCCCACGTCTTCGCCCGGCGCATCCAGGCTCGCCGAGACCTGCCCCTCGCGCTCCAGGATCCGCCGCACGTACGCCGCCCTATGCAAATCGCTTTCCGCGTCGTTCAGAGGGCGGCCGGCCGCCTGCTCGAGATGCGCGGCCTGGCTGAAAATCATGATCTTGTTGAGGGTGTATACACGAAGCCCGGCGAGGAGGTTCATGCTCACGCCCAGCCGCACGCCGCTGAGCAGATTCATGACCTCGTCGAAGGAGAGCGAGCGGGCGTAACGGAGCAGGCCGTACGCGCGCCAGATCTTGTCCTCCATGACCGTCCGGGCATCGCGCATGAGCACGTTGCGCGCTTCCACCTCGTACTGCATCACCTGGCCGACGATCTTCTCCAGGTGATCGAGCAGGTCCTCCTCGCTCTTACCGAGGGTGGTCTGGTTCGAGATCTGGAAGAAGTTGCCCACCACCTCCGAACCTTCGCCGTACAGCCCCCGGAAGGTCAGCCCGACCTGGCCGAGGCCCTGCAGCACCTTGCCGATCTCCTTGGTCAGGACCAGCCCCGGCAGGTGGATCAGGATGGATGCCCGCAGGCCCGTCCCCACGTTCGTGGGGCAGCTGGTGAGGTAGCCCAGCTCGTGGTGGAACGCCATGGGCAACGCGGCGCCCAGCTCCTCGTCCACGCCGTCCACCAGCTGGTACGCCTCCTGGAGCCGCAGCCCCGACATGAGGCATTGCAGCCGCAGGTGGTCCTCCTCGTTGACCATGATCCCCACGTCCTCGTGCGGGCTCATGATCAGCCCCGTGCCCCGGGGCGGCGTCACGTCGGATTCCCCCGCCAGCTCGCGGGAGATCAGGTGACGCTCGAGCAGCACCTTGCGTGAGAGCGGGCTCAGCTCGGCCAGCTCCATGGCCACGCCCCCACTCAGTGCGGCCGCGTGGCTGGCCGCCTCCCGCACCTGGGCGAAGATCTCCTGCCGCTCGGGCTCGCGAATGCGGGTGGTGAAGGCATGCGCCTGGAGGTTGCGCGCCAGGCGGATGCGCGTGGAGAGCACGATGTCCGAATGCGGACCCCGCGCCTCCAGCCAGCCCAGGCCGAAATCGGGAAGCGAGCCCACCTCCTTCATGCTACAGCGCCGCCTCCAGCTCGCGGATCATGTCGCGCAGCTTTGCCGCGCGCTCGAAGTCCTCGTTGGAAACCGCCCGGTCCAGCTTGCGCTTGAGGCCGGCCAGCCGCTCCTGCTGCTGCGTCCGCGACGGGTCGGGCGGCAGGTAGACCTTCCCCAGGTGTTGCGTCCCGCCATGCAGCCGGCGCAACAGTCCGCGCAGGTGCGGCTCGAACGTCACGTAGCAGTGGGAGCAGCCCAGGCGGCCCGTTTTCTTGAAATCTTCTAGCTTCAGTCCGCAGTACGCGCACGGTCCGGCGCTGCCCGCCTCCGAGGTACCGCCCTTTCCCATCTGCGCAAGAAAGTCCGTGAGCGGGAAGTTCCCGACGTTGACGCCGGGCTCCAGCCCCTTCTCTGCCGCGCAGCGCTCACACAGATGAAACGTGCTCATCTGGTTGTTGACGATCTGCGTCAGGTGGATGATCGCTTCGTTCTCGCCGCAGTGGTCGCACAGCA
Source organism: Gemmatimonadota bacterium (assembly GCA_017881445.1). GTDB lineage: Bacteria > Gemmatimonadota > Gemmatimonadetes > Longimicrobiales > RSA9 > JADGQX01. The sequence goes on from JADGQX010000061.1 coordinate 13,492, forward strand.
TCATGGTCACGCCGGGTAGAAGCTCCGGATCTGTCCTTCCTTCAGCTGCAGGATGCGGTCTGCGCGGTCGGCCAGCTCACGGTTGTGGGTCGCCAGAACCATGGCGACCCCGTGGTCGGCACGCAACCGGAAGAAGAGGTCGTGGAGCTGCTCTGCCGTGTGGGTGTCCAGATTGCCGCTGGGCTCGTCCGCGATGAGCATCACCGGCCCGTTCGCGAGCGCCCGCGCCACCGCCACCCGCTGCTGCTCGCCGCCGCTCAGCTGGGACGGCCTGTGACTGCGGCGGGCCGCGAGTCCCACCTGGTCAAGCAACTCTCGCGCCCTCTCCCGCGCGCGCCCCGGGTCCGCGCCCCCGATCAGCTGCGGCATCATCACGTTCTCCTCCGCGGAGAACTCGCGCAGCAAGTGATGGAACTGGAAGACGAAGCCGATGCGCCGGTTGCGAATGACCGCCAGCTCCCGCTCCGGGAGCGCCGCCAGGTCCCGGCCGTCCAGTAGCACCTCGCCTGTCGTGGGGCGGTCGAGTCCGCCCAGCAGGTGGAGCAGCGTCGACTTGCCCGCGCCGCTCGCGCCCACCACCGCCACGGCCTCGCCGGCCGAGACTTCGATCTCTACCCCGTCCAGGACCGTGAGTTCGCTGCCATCCTCCTCCTGGTAGCGCTTGTGCAGCCCGCGCGCTTCCAGCACCACCGAGCCCGCCCGCCGCGGCGCCTCTCCCGCCAGCACATCAGTCATGGCGAATCGCTTCGACGGGCACCAGCTTCGACGCCTGCCGCGCCGGGTAGACCGTGGCCACGAACGCGACCACGATGCTCAGCAACACGATCAGCACCACGTCCAGGGCGTCCAGGGCGACCGGCAGCGTGTCGATGAAGTACACGTCGCCCGGCAATGTGATGAAGTGGTACCGGCCCAGCAGCCAGACCAGCCCCAGTCCGCCCGCGGCACCCAGCAGCGTGCCGATGATACCGATCGTCAGCCCCTGCAGTATGAAGATGCGCAGCACCGTGCGGTCGGTCATTCCCATGGACTTGAGGATGCCGATCTCCTTCGTCTTGTCCGTCACCACCATGGTCAGCTGCGTGATGATGTTGAAGGCGGCCACGACCACGATCAGCGAAAGAATGACGGCCATAGCCAGCTTCTCCAGCTTCAGCGCCGAGAAGAGCGACTGGTTCAGCCGCATCCAGTCCTCGCTCCAGTAGGGGAAGCGCAGCGCGTGGTCGATGGAGTCGCGCACCACCTTGGCGTTCCAGGGGTCGGTCACGTTGACGGCCACGCCGCTGATCGTGTCGGGGCCGACCCGCAACAGGTCCTGCACGGCCGGGATGCGGGCGTACAGGTTCTGCGAATCGTACTCGTACATCCCGGTGGTGAACAGCCCGGTCACCTCGAACCGGCGCATGATCGGCACCAGGTTCCCGAACGGGTCCCGCTTGATGGTCTCCAGCGAGATGAGCGTCACGGTGTCGCCCGGCAGCAGGCCCAGCTTGTCGGCCAGGCGCCGCCCGACGAGCACGCCCGCAAGGTCCGCGTGCGACGACTTCAGGGAGAGCTTCCCGCTGCGGATGTCGGCCTCGATGCTCGTCATCGGCCGCGCCGACGCCTCCGGGTCGATGCCGTAGAGCGTGCCGGCCTGCGCGTACTCCGCACCCGGCGTCACGCCCACCTGCGTCATGATGAACGGCTCCGCCGACACCACGCCCGGGATCTTCTGGACGCGCTGCAGGACGGGGTGCCAGTTCCCCATGCGGAAGCCCCGCCCCTGCTGGAAGACGTAGACGTGCGGGTTCGTCCCCAGGATCTTGGACTGCAGGTCCCGCTGCAGGCCGGTCATGACCGCGATCACCGTGATCAGCGCCATGACGCCCAGCATTACGCCGCCCACGGCAATGAGCGTGATCAACGACAGGAAGCGCCCGCGCCGGCGCGAGGCCAGGTAGCGCCGGGCGATGTACCAGTCGAGGCGCCTCACGAGCCCTCCTGCTCCGGCCGCAGCGTCGGGAACAGGATCACGTCCCGGATCGATGCCTGATCCGTCAGCAGCATGACCAGCCGGTCGATGCCGATGCCCACGCCGCCCGTGGGCGGCATACCGTACTCCAGGGCGCGAACGTAGTCCTCGTCGTAGCTCTGGGCTTCCTCGTCCCCGGCCTCCCGCAGCCGCGACTGGGCCAGGAACCGCTCGCGCTGGTCGAGGGGGTCGTTCAGCTCGCTGAAGGCGTTGGCCAGCTCCCGCCCCGCCACCATCAGCTCGAAGCGTTCCACGCGCGTGGGTGCGCCCCGCTTCGGCTTGGCCAGCGGTGAGATCTCGCGCGGGTAGTCCACGATGAACGTCGGCTGCTGCAGGTGCGACTCCACCAGCTCCTTGAACAGCTCGTCGATCAGCTTGGGCCGGGAGAGGTCGTTCACGTCCGCGACGCCGAGGGAGCGGGCGGCGTCGCGCAGCGCGGCGTCGTCCATCGCCTCGAAATCCAGGTGGCCATGCTCGCGCAGCCCCTCGTAGTAGCCCAGCCGGCGGAACGGGGGCGTGAAGTCCACTTCCGTGCCCTGGTACACCAGGCGCGTTCCTCCGCCCGTGACCGTCCGCACCAGCTCCACCAGCAGCTCCTCCACCAGGCGCATCATGTCGCCGTAGTCGGCGAACGCCTGGTAGAACTCCAGCATGGTGAACTCAGGGTTGTGCGTCCGGTCGATGCCCTCGTTGCGGAAGTCCTTGGCGATCTCGTAGACCCGCTCCAGGCCGCCCACGATCAGCCGCTTCAGGTACAACTCGTCCGCGATGCGCATGTAGAGCCGCATGTCCAGCGCGTTGTGGTGCGTCACGAAGGGTCGCGCCGATGCCCCGCCGTACAGCGGCTGCAGTACCGGCGTTTCCACTTCCACGAAGTCGCGCTCGTCCAGGAAGCGGCGGATCGCGCTCACGATGCGCGTGCGCCGGAGGAAGAGCTCCCGCACCTCGGCGTTCACCGCCAGGTCGGCGTAGCGCTGGCGATAGCGCTGCTCCACGTCGGCGAAACCGCTGTACACGCGCCGCTCTCCCGTCTCCGGGTCGAGCTCCTCCTTGCCCAGTGGCAGCGGTCGGATCGACTTGGCCAGCAGCTCGAACGAGTCCACCTGCACGGTGACCTCGCCCATGCGCGTCCGGAAGAGCGTGCCCTCCACCCCGATCCAGTCGCCGATGTCCAGCAGCGCCAGCAGCCCGTAGGCCTCGCCCAGCCGGTCCGCCTTGAAGTAGAGCTGCAGTCGTCCCGTGCGGTCGGCCAGGTCCGCGAACGTGCTCTTGCCGTGCGCGCGCAGCGACACCAGCCGGCCGCCCAGCCTCACCCTCGCACCCTGCCCCGCCTCGCCCGGCGCCGCCGCCCCCTCCGCCGCTTCGTAGGCCGCCCGTGCCCCCTCCGCGTGATCCGTCACCTCGTAGCGGTAGGCGAAAGGCGCCACGCCCCGCGCCTCCAGCGCCTGGAGCTTCTCCAGGCGGGCCTCCAGCACCGCACTCTTCTTCTCCATCCTCCCCTCGTCCCCCATCACGCCACCTTCCCGCCGTATCGCTTGAGAAACGCCTCGATGAACGGGTCCAGGTCGCCGTCCATCACCCGCTGGACGTCCCCGACCTTCAGCTCGGTGCGGTGGTCCGTCACCTGGGTGTACGGCTGGAAGACGTAGGAGCGGATCTGGTTGCCCCAGCCGATCTGCGTCTTTTCCGCATCCACCTTGGCCCGCTCCTCCTCCCTGCGCTCGATCTCCCGCTGGTAGAGCGCGGACCGCAGCATCTTCATGGCCGTGGCCTTGTTCTGGAACTGGCTGCGCTCGTTCTGGCAGGCGACGACGATGCCCGACGGCCCGTGCGTGATCCGGACAGCCGAGCTCGTCTTGTTCACGTGCTGCCCGCCGGCCCCGGAGGCCCGGTACACGTCCACCCGCAGGTCCTCCTCACGGATGTCGATTTCGATGTCGTCCTCGACCTCCGGATACACGAAGATGCTGGCAAAGGAGGTGTGCCGCCGGCTCTGCGAGTCGAAGGGCGAGATGCGCACCAGCCGATGAATCCCCTTCTCCGCCTTCAGGTAGCCGTACGCGTACGTGCCCTTGATCTCCAGCGAGACGCTCTTGATGCCCGCCTCTTCACCCGGGAGCAGGTCCAGGATCGAGATCTGGAAGCCGTGCCGCTCCGCCCAGCGCGTGTACATGCGCATGAGCATCTCCGCCCAGTCCTGCGACTCCGTGCCCCCCGCCCCGGGGTGGATCGTCAGCAGCGCGTTGCGCATGTCGTCCGGGCCGCGCAGCATGGTCTTCAGCTCGAACTGCTCCAGCTCGCGGTCCAGCGCCTCGATCTCGCTCTCCCACTCGGAGTCCAGCGAGGCGTCGGTCTCTCCCGCGAGCAGGTCGCCCAGCTCCTCCAGCTCGGCGACCTTGCGCGCCATCCCTTCCAGCGGCTCGACCCAACCCCGCAACTCGTTCACCCGCGCAATCGTCGCCCGCGCCGCCTCCCCGTCCTCCCAGAAACCGGGCGCCGACATGCGACCCTCCAACTCCGCCAGCTGCTTCCGCTTGTTGGCGACGTCAAAGATAGCCTCCCAGCGCATCGATGCGCCCGCGCTGGTCCCCGAGCCGGCTCATGAGCTCGCTCGCCATGAAAGCTCCCCTGTCTCAAACGCGTGAGGCCGCCCGGTTGCGGACGGCCTCGAGTGCAGTTCCGATGCGCGAACGATAGCGCCACCGCTGGGCTCCGGCAACCTAGCGCCGCCCGCGAAAAAGGGCGAGCGGGCGCGCAGACCGGCACTTTGCAACGTCAGAAGATCCGCTGTCCGTTCGCCAGGATTTCGTTCAGTGCGCTGCGGAAGTGCGGTGCCTTCTTCGCCATCTCCGCGCCCACCTGCGCCACGTACTCCTCCCAGCTCTTCATGATCTCGTCACGGAACTCCGTGCGCAGCGTTCCCGCGGCCAGTGCCCGGTCGCGGCGCTCGGGGTGGTAGGCGACGATGTCCGACACCAGGGCCCGCGCCATCCGTTGTGCCCGGGCGTCCGGATCCGCGGACGCGAAGGAGTGGGCCCGCCGGGGCGCGGCCGGCGCCGGTGCCGCCGCCGCGGGTGCGGGTGCGGGTGCCGGTGCAGCAGCCGCGCCGGGAGCGCCGGCGGCGACCGTGGCCGGGCCCGGCACAACGGCGGCGGGCCCCGGTCGGGTCGCCGCAGGCGCCATGGAAGCGGTGGCCTGGGGAGCGC
>JADGQX010000250.1 GCA_017881445.1 Gemmatimonadota bacterium
ACGGGGGCGACGTAGTCGGAGTCCGGGTGCGTGTCGCCCGCCGGCCGCTCGCCCGCCGGGACCGGCGCGAAGACGGAGGCGTCGGCGAAGGCGATGAAAGGGTGCGGCGTCACCGAACGGACCGTTTCGGGCGAGAGGGAGTCGCGCGAGCCGAGGTGCGCCTGCTGGACGAAGAAGGCCATGCGCGTCTCGCCAATGCCCACGCCGGGCATCTCGATGTTCTCGCCCGCGTGCGGGAAGGCGAACTCCCGCTCCAGCGCCCCGGCGGGCGTGGCCACGGCGAAGAGCGAGGCCCGGATCGCCTCGGCGCCCGCGCCGGCCAGCACGAAGTCGCGCGTGCTGGGGCGGGCGGCGTCGGCGAAGCAGGCGCCGGTCCAGGAGAAGGCGCGCTCGGTGACGTCGTCGCCCTCGAGCAGCACGCGGCCGTCCTCCTCGAAGACGAGAGTCTGGCCATCGGCCACGGCGCCGAACCAGCCGGCCCCGCGCCCCTCGTCGCGGTTCACGATCATGGGGCCGACGGTGTGGTTGCCCCGGCCCGTGACCCGCGCCTGCAGCGTTTCCCGGCCGAAGCCCTTGCGGATCACGCTGAACAGGCGACCGTGCTCGCACTCCTCCTTGCGGTCGTCCTCGCGCCGCATGGGGTTCTCCTCCATGCCCAGGATCTCGGGCAGGGCGGGCAGCGTCTGCTGGACGACGTAGCCGTAGCGGCGGGCGGCGCGGGCCGCGTCGTCCGGGGCCAGCTCCGAGTCCGCCGTGAGCCCGGCGACGCCCAGCTCGGCCAGGTGCGCCAGCAGCGCGGCGCTGCCCTGCCCCACCAGCACGGCGAAGCGCGCGACCGTGGTGTGCGCGCCGATGCCGGCCACGGCCCGGACGTAGCGCTCGACCGTGAAGCCGAGCTGGCCCGCGACCCGCGCGGCCGTGTCCTGGTCGAGGGAGCTGTTGGCCTGGAGGGCCCCGAGCCCCAGCTGCTGCAGTGTGGGCGCGAGCTGCTCGAAGCGCAGCAGCATCTGGTCGGCCAGCTCGGAGACCACGATGCGATCGTTCATGCGCACGAGCTTGTCGGGTGCCAGCGTCGGGACCGGGCGCACCAGGGGCGCGCGCTCACGCACGTACGAGGAGTGCCAGAACAGGTCCTGGCTGTGGAAGAGGTTGTCCGCCACCGAAAGCTGGAGCGTGCCCGCGCGGTCGAGCGCCACCAGCTGCGCCTTCACCGCGGCATTGCGCGCCGGGTCCAGCTCCTGGTCCAGGGCATTGGCGGCCGCATCCAGCAGCGTGGCCACGCTGGCGTTGCCGCGGGCGTGCAGCTGGGCGATGCGCACGACGCGGGCGCGCACCGCGTCCACCTGCCGGCGGGCGCGCAGCTCGCTGCGCAGCTTCAGCGCCAGCCGCCCGGCGGCGGCAGCGAGATCGGGGGGCGCGGCCGCGGCGCGGGCCGGGGCGAAGAGCGCCAGGCGGGGCGTCGCCCCGTCCGGCTCGTCGATGCCCCAGAGGTCGAGCAGCGCCGCGGCCGCGGCGTCGCGCGCGTCTGGCGCCCCGGCCGCCTCGAGCGCGGCCACCAGCTTGAGCGCGGTCTGGCGGCGGAGCGTGGCCAGCTCCAGGTCCGCCGGCCCGATGCCGTGCAGCGCGCCCAGCTTGAGCACGTCCACCAGCGCCTCGGCGTCGCCGATGCGGTGGGAGCGGCGCACCGAGGCCAGGTCGGCGGAGAAGACCTCGATCTGGGCGGCCAGCGCCTCGGCCACGGCCTGGAGCTGGGTCCCGGGCCGGGTGGCGCCCAGGTGGGCCGGGAACCGCCCCAGGATGCGCAGCGCCCGGGAGCTCACGCGCCGCCTCCCGCCAGCTTGACGCTGCGGATCCAGGGGCGCTCCAGCACGCTCAGCGGGATGGGCGCATCCGCCGCGGCGAAGTGCTTGTTGATGCGGACGCCCGCCTCGATGTACTCGATGGTGAACTCGAGGGAGGTGACGTCGAAGGTCTCGGTGGGCGTGACGGTGCCCAGCAGGTTGGCCACCGACAGGTTGGTGACGCCGCCCACCTTGTCCGCGATCTGCCCGGCCACCAGCGCGCGGGCGTCCTCCAGGTTGGCCGTGGCATCGCCCAGCAGCCCCGTGCCCTTCAGCGTGATGGCGATGACCACGTCGATGGCGACGAGCTGCCCGCCGATCTCCACGTGCACCGCCCCGCCCTGCTTCTCGTCCACGGTGGGGCGCAACGTGGGGGTGGGGCTGACGTTGCGTCGCACGGGCGTGGCCGGCAGGGCGCCCGCCGGGTACAGCTCGACGGTCACGTCCAGCACGCCGTCCACGTCCATGAGCTGCGCCACCAGCCGGTTGTAGACCAGCAGCTCGCCGATGCCCGCCTCGGCGATGAAGCCATTGATCACGTCCTCCGCCTTGCGTTTGAGCGCCGTGCGCTCCGCCGCCGGCATGGCCAGCGCCGCCGGTACCAGCACCGCGGTGGCGACGACGGGGAAGAAGAGCGCGCCCGGCGCCGTTGTCGCCTCGGCGGGCGTGTCCTCCTGCAGCAGGTCGTTGGAGCCGGCGCTGCTGGGCAGCAGCAGCCCGGCGGTGTCCAGGTTGTGCAGCACGCGCACGCCCGCCGGCCGGGTCTGCTCGATGAGCGTCACGGCCCGGGCGGAGTCGTCGGGGCTCAGCTCCACCGCCACGTTGAGCGCCAGCACGCCCGGGCGCGTGAGGTGGTCCTCGGCGATGCGGATGTCCTTCTCGCGCACGCCGGGAATGGTGGAGAGCGCGCCCAGCAGCGCGCCCGTGGTGGCCTTGCCCGCGCTCTCCAGTGCCCGCCGCGCCCGGGAGCGCAGGGCATCGTCGGTCTCGTCCGCGCCGCCCAGCTGCGTGGTCTGGGGGTTGGACGCCGTCTCGATGCCGAAGATCGGGCGGTGGATCACGGTGATGGCGTTCGCCGGCACCACGCCCCCGGCGCCGGCATCGAGGGCGCGGATCGGCGACTCCACGCTGAGCGCGCCCCGGTGCAGCGTGCGGTCCTCCGTGGTCTCGAAGACCACCGCCGGCGGCTGCGAGGTGGAGAGGCGCGTGCCCGCCGGGACGAACACGTCGGCCGGGGAGGGTGTGGAGCGGCCGAACACCACCGTGCCCGTGGCCGAGGTGCGCTTCTGCCGCTCCACGCCCACCAGCCGTACGACCTGCTCCAGGTCGCGCCCCGCGGCCGTGTCCAGGAAGGCCGAGTCGTAGACGTCCTCCAGCTGCTTCGAGAGGACGGCGTACTCCCGGGCGAAGCTCTCCGCCAGCAGGCGCGTGATGCTGCCCGGGTTACGGTCGCTCAGCTGCGGCGCCGCGCCGGCGGGCCCGCGGTTGTCGTAATTGGCGTAGAAAGGCGTGCCCTCGTCCGGCCAGACCGCGTCGGCGGCGGGCGTGCCGTCCGGCCGGGCCTTCCACTCGATGGTCGAGTCCTGCGTCAGGGTGAAGTCGCGGTCGGCGCGGAAGTGCGTGAACACGCCCGCCGCCTGGCCGAAGACCCGCAGCGTGCTGGGCACGATCGGCCCGGGCGGCGACAGGCGGAAGGGCGCGGCCTCGGGGTAGAAGACGAACTGCTCCCGCACCACCCCGCCCGTGAGCCCCGTCAGCAGGTCCTCGACGAACTGCGCGTACGGCTCCGCTGCGTAGCTCACAGGCGCACCTCCAAAGACGCGCAGGCGGACGGTCCGGGGACCGGGAAACGACAATTCACGCGAAGGAGCGAAGGGCCGAAGGGGCGAAGCGGCGGACCGGCGAGCCCGCACGTCACCGGGCGTCCGCCGACGTCCATCTTTTTGTTGTTAACGGCAACGGCCTGCCGGCCGATGCGCCGGGGCTCGGGCGCACACGTGAAGGCCCGGAAGCTGTTGCCGTTGAAATCAACAAACAGGATGCATCCCCTGCCCGGTCGCTTCTGTACTCCCTTCGCTCCTTCGGCCCTTCGCATCTTCGCGTGAACTGACCGCCGGGTCGCCCCGATCGTCATAGGGCCACCTCCAGTGAGAAGGGCAGCACCAGGTTCAGGGGCGTCTCCTGGCCGATGACCCGCGCCTGCACCTCGACGCGCACGCTGTCGCGGGGTGGCTGGTGCTCGGGGACGACGTTCACGGAAAGCACCTTCTCGATGCGGGGCTCGGTGTTCAGGGCCTGCAGGATGTAGAGCTTGATCAGGTTGCGCGTGCGGTCCACGTTGGGCTGGCCGATCAGCTCGTGGTGGCGCGAGCCGTAGTCCGGGTGGCCGATGGGCGCCAGCTCGCCCTTGCGCGTCTTCAGCCGGTTGGCGATGGCCTGCGTCAGGTTGTCCAGCCCGCTGGCGACCTGCAGGTCCACCCCCTGCCCGGTGTCGGGCCGCCGGCCGCTGGCCAGGTCGGCGTCCTCGAAGAAGCCGCCGCCCAGCGTGTAGTCCAGCATCAGGTCCCGCCCGAGCAGCGGCTCGATGGCGGTCAGGTCGCGCGTGGTGGACGCCATCAAGGTGCTCCCGTGTCCAGGACGTAGGGCGCGGCCGGCGGCCCCAGTATGGCCAGCACGCCCGGGCCCGATGGGATCTGGTCGCCCAGCCGCACCAGCGCCTGCCCCGCGATGAGCACGTCGCTGGAGCCGATGGGCCCGATGGGCAGCGGGTAGGGCACGCCCGAGAGCGAGTTCACCATCTGGCAGATACTGCCCACCGTGGCCAGCGGCAGCCCGCCGGCGGTCACGGCGGACTGCAGGATGGTGGTGATCACGCCGCTGTCGGGCGGGCCAGCGGCGCCCGGCGTCAGCACCACGGCGCAGCCGATGGAGACGGGGGGTCCTGACATTCGGCTCCTAGGACGGACTGAACTGGGTCATGCCCGCGAGCGCGAGCTGCGCGCCCTTCACCTTGGTCTGGCTCTGGCCCTCCACCGACGTGGTCATGCCCGTGAGCGAGAGCTGGCTCTGGGCGCTGATCTTCACGTCGCCACTCGCGTCCAGCTCGATGTCGCCCTGGGACTTGAACTGGATGTTGCCCTTGGCGTCGATGACCACGTCGCCATCGCGGTTCACCGTGAGGGTCGTGTCCCCCAGCTTCAGCACCAGCTTGTCGTCGTCCAGCGTGATGGTGCTGCCGCTCTGCAGCTCGATGTGCAGCCGGCGCACGCTGGAGTCCTGGTCGTCCGGCGGCTGGTAGACCACGTCGTGCAGCTGCGCCACCGGCGGGTGCGCCTGGTCGTCGTAGAGGCAGCCGACCACGACGGGCGCGTTCAGGTCGCCGTCCACGAACTCGACCAGCACCAGGTCGTCCTGGTTGGGCAGCGCGGACAGCCCCAGCCGCCCCACCAGCACGGGCACGCGCTGCAGCTCCAGGCCGCTGGAGCGCAGCTTCACGTTGACCTGGTGGTTGTCCTTGCTGTCATTGCCCGTGCGGGCGTAGACCTGGCTCACGGTGCCCAGCTCGGGCGCGCGACTGCGCTGCAGCTCGTCCCGGACGATGGCCCGCAGCGTGGCGATCAGGTCGCTCATCAGCCTGCCCCTTCCACCGTGAGCGTGGTCACGAACCCGACCCGGCTGTCCAGCACGTGCTCCACCGTGCGCACCCGCAGCGTGCCCGGGTCCCCCGTGGGCAGCCCCGTCGCCTGCACCAGGTCACCGGCCCGGATCCCCGCCCGGCCCACGATGCGCAGGGTGCCGTGCACCGCGCCCCGCGCCGCCCGGTCGGTCAGTGCCTGCGTCATGGCGTCGGCGACGTCCTGCGTCCGCAGCGCGCCCAGCGTGCGCAGCGAGCCGCCGGCCGCCCCCCCGCCTCCGGGGTTCTTCAGGATCCAGTGCCACTGGTCGGCACCGGCCTGACTGGCGGCGCCGTAGGCGACGACGCCCGGCACGTCCGCGGCCGTCCCCGACCCGCCGCTCCAGCTCAGGATCTCCGCGCCGTAGCGCAGCTTGAAATCGGGTGTGCCCGTCCGCGGCAGGACGAAGCGCAGCCCGCCCGACGGGCTCGAGCTGGGCTCCGCCCCGATCAGCCGGCCCAGGTCGAGCAGCTGCGCCCACACGCTGCGCCGGTCGTCCACCGCATACGCCGACAGCGACTGGTCGCCCGCGACCTGGTCGATGGTCACGCTGCCCGCCAGGTCCGTGGCAATGTCGGAAACCGTCTGGTCCAGGTAGCCGCGCGAGACGCGGCTGCGGGAAAGCGCCAGTGTCCCGGCCAGCCCCGCCACGATCACGCCGTCGGCGCCGGCGGCGACCTCCGTCACCTCCCCCGCCCACACGTCCTCCTCCGCGCCGGCATCGCCCAGGGCGATGCTCATCTTCGAGCCCGGCGCGGACCCCGCGAACTTCGACGTGGGCCACAGGATCAGCTCGGCCGGGTCGTGCCCGCCGCCCAGCGACAGGGTGACGGTGACGCGCACCAGCGCCGCCTCGGCGGAGCTGAGCCGCCGGCCGTCGATGGTCACCATGGCGTGGGGCCGCGACAGGCTCATGCGCCCAGGCCCTCCAGGTCAATGCCCTGCCGGCGCGCCTCGCGCCGCAGCAGCCGCTCCAGGCTCTCCCCCAGCTCGACGTCGCGCAGGCGAGCGTCCACCACCCCGGTCAGCCCCATGCGCGCGCCCTCCGGCGCCGCCGGCGCGCGCACCGGTTCGCGCGCCGGCTCCCCCTCACCGCTCAGCGCCAGCAGGCGCCGCAGCCCCGACGCCGGCGCCGG
>JADGQX010000251.1 GCA_017881445.1 Gemmatimonadota bacterium
CCCGCCGGATCCTGCGGGCGCTGGCCGCCGGCCGCCATCGCCCGGACCCCGGCCTCTGCGCCCGGGCGGACCTGCTGCTGGAGCGGCGCGCGGGCGGACTCGACGCCGGCCACGAGCTGGCGCTCCGCCAGGCGATGATGCAGGGGAAGCACGACGCTCCTGACCGCATGCTGGAACGACTCGAAGAGGTGGTCGGCCGGCCGGAGCCGCGCTTCGCCGCTTCGGGCGAGCCCACGACCGGGGCGGCCGGCGCCGGTGCCAGGCCCGATCCCTGGGGAGTGCGCTGGCGACTGCGGGTGGCGATCCAGGCGCGAGGCGGTGCGTCGTCGGATCGCCCCGCATCCTGATTCCCGGTGCGGGCGCGGCGCGGCCCCTTCTGCGCGAAATGCCCCGGGTCAATCGCCGATGGTCGCCCATGCGTCCGCGGCGATCTGGACCGTCTCGCCCGGGGGCGGTCGATCGGCGCCCGCCGGCAGCGGCAGCTCCACCGGGACCGGTCCCGCGCGGGTCACGATGTCGCCCACCAGCCGCGCCTCCAGCCCGACCGTCAGTACGCGCTCGACCACGAGGCGGAACGTCCGGGCGCCCGGCCCCGGCCGCAGCGCGCCCGGCGGAATGCCCAGCAGCGCGCCGTCGTCGTCCAGCAGCACCGTGTAGCCCAGCAGCTCCGCCGTCTCGCGGTCGGGCGGGCGCTCCAGCACCGCCCGCAGCGGCCCGGCCGCCCGCACGCGGCCGGCCGCGACCACGACGATGCGGTCCGCGAGCCGGAACGCTTCCTCGCGGTCGTGCGTGACCAGGACCACGGTCCCGGCGATCGTGCGCAGCAGCCGCGCCAGATCCTCCAGGAAGCGAGCGTGTCCCACCCGGTCGAAGCCGGCCAGGGGCTCGTCCAGCAACATGATCGGAGCCCGCAACGCCAGCGTGCGCGCCAGGTTGGCCCGCTGCGCCTCGCCTGCGGACAGCGTGTGCGCGTCCCGCTCCAGCAGGTGGGCGATGCCGCAGTCCCGCGCGGATGCATCGACCCGGTCAGTCCGCTCCGCCGGCGGCAGGCCGCGCAGTTCCAGGCCCAGCGCCAGGTTCGCCCGCACGCTGCCGCGCAGGAACACCGCTTCCTGGAACGCGTAGGCGACGCCGCCCGCCGGTGTCCCGATCCTCCCATCGACCCGGACGACGCCCGCGTCCGGCTTCTCCAGCCCGGCGATCAGCCGCAGCATCGTCGTCTTGCCGGCGCCGTTGGGCCCGAAGAGCACCGTGGTCGTCCCGGTCGGAACCTCCAGCCGGGGCACGTCCAGGATGGTGCGGCGCTCGCGGGCGACCCGCACGTGCTCGAAGGCGATGGCGACGTCGCTCACCGGCCCCCGCGCGTTTGGGCGAAGGTGAGCACGAGATTGACCACGAAAGCGAGGGCGAGGAGGATGAGCCCGAGCGCCAGGGCCAGCGGCACGTTGCCGCGGCTGGTCTCGGTCACCACGGCGGTGGTGAGCACGCGGGTCGAGTGCTCCAGGTTGCCCCCCACGGTCATGGACGCACCGACCTCGGATATGATGGCGCCGAACCCGGCCATGATCGCCGCCAGCAGCCCGAGGCGGGCCTCGCCCGCCAGCAGCCAGAGCCTGCGCCAGCGCCCGGCGCCCAGGGTCCAGAGCAGGTCGGGCAGGCGCTCGGGCAGGGCGCGGATCGAGGTGACCGTGAAGCCCACGATGAGCGGCAGCGCGATGACGAGCTGGGCCAGGACCATGGCCTGGCGCGTGTAGATCAGGTCGAGCGCGCCCAGGGGTCCGCTGCGGGCCAGCAGCAGCCAGACGAACAGCCCCACGACGACGGGCGGGAGTCCCATGCCGGTATTGACCAGCCCCAGCAGCAGGGTGCGGCCGGGAAAGCGGCGCCGGGCCAGCAGATAGCCGAGCGGAACCCCCGCGAGCAACGCCAGGACCGTGGCCGCCCCGGAGACCAGGAGGGTGCGGCCCATGATGACGTAGAGCGCCGGATCGCCGGAAGCGAGGAGGCGCAGCGCCTGGCCGAGCGCCGCTACGAGGTCGCGCATGGACTCACGGCACCAGCCCGAGCTGCGCCTCGGTCCTGCCGGCGTCGGGGACGAAGAGCGGCTGCCCGAACCTGGCCCGGCCGAAGCGGCCGATGGCGCGTTGCGTCGCCGGCGCGACCAGGAAGTCGACCCATGTCCGGGCCAGCGCCGTCTTCACCCCCGGGTGCCTCGCCGGGTTCACGACGTAGGCGTGGTAGACGTTGAGCAGACGGGGATCCTTCTCCAGCACCGGCACGAGGCGCAGGCGCTCGCGGAAGGCCAGGTAGGTGGCGCGGTCGGTGAGGGTGTAGGCGTGCCGCTGGTCGGCGACCAGCAGCGTGGCGCCCATGCCCTGGCCCGTGGCATCGCGCCCGGGCACCGTTTTCGGGTCCACCCCCGCCAGCCTCCAGAGGGCCAGCTCCATCGTCTCGGTGCCGGAGCCGTCGCCGCGGGAGATGTAGGGGCCGACGGCCGCGATGGCGCGCATGGCCGCGACCGCGCCGGCGCTGCCCCGCACGTGCGCGGGGTCGGCCCGCGGGCCGACCAGCAGGAAGTCGTTGTGCATGACGAGTCGCCCCTCGACGATGTCGCCCCGGGCGACGTAGCGCTTCTCGCTCTCCCACGCGTGCACGAGCACGGCGTCCGCGTCGCCGCGCGCAGCCAGATCCAGGGCGGCGCCGGTTCCGACCGCGATCACCTTCACCTCGATGCCGGTCGCCCTCCGGAACAGGGGCACGAGCGTGTCGAGCAGCCCCGAGTCCTGCGTGCTGGTCGTGGTCGCGAGCACGATCGACCGGTCCTGGGCATGGGCGGAGCCACCCGCGCAGAGCGCGGCCAGGAGCGCGAGCGAGCACGGCAGGAGGCGCAGGCGGTGGTTCACGGGCGTGATGCTCCTGGCGTGGGCGGTGCCGGACATTGCCATGGAGAATTACGGGCCGGGCCGGCGGCCAACAAGCGCGCCCGTCCATGGAGTGAGCGTGCATGAAATGCGCCCCGGACCACGACTTGGCGGGCCGAGAACCGTGTGCGCAGCGCCGCTCAGCCAGGGCGAAAGCACTAGCCCTCGCCCTGCTTTTCGTTAATCCCCGCCCTGCGCAACAACTTCTGCAGTGACTGCCGGTGGAGTCCCAGCGCCCGGGCCGTGGCGGAGACGTTGCCGCCGTGGCGCTCGAGCGCCGCGGCCAGGAAGGCGTGGTCGAAGGCCTCGAGGGCGCGGGCGCGGGCGTCGGCGAAAGGCAGCTCGGCCAGCGCGGCCTCGTCGGGGCGGAGCGCGGCGCGGCCGCGGGCGATGCTGGCCGGCAGGTCGCCGGCGTCGATGTCCTCGCCCTGCGCCAGCACCACCGCCCGCTCCAGCGCGTTGCGCAGCTCGCGGGCGTTGCCCGGCCAGTCGTGGGCGAGGAGCGCCAGGCGCGCGGCCTCGGTGAGCCCGCGCACGGGCCGGCCGTGGCGGGCGGCCAGCTCCGCCACGAAGTGCGTCGCCAGCACGGGGATGTCCTCGCGTCGCTCGCGCAGCGGCGGCAGCTCCAGGGCGATGACCCGCAGGCGGTAGAGCAGGTCCTCGCGAAAGGAGCCGGCGGCGACCATGGCCTCCAGCGGCCGGTTCGTCGCCGCCAGCAGCCGCACATCCACCGCGATGGGCGCGGTCGAGCCCACGGGCACGATGGTGCGCTCCTCCAGCGCCCGCAGCAGCTTGGCCTGGGCGGCGGGGGCCAGGTCGCCCACCTCGTCCAGGAAGAGCGTGCCGCCGTCGGCGGCCTGGAACAGCCCGACCCGGTCCCGGTCCGCGCCCGTGAACGCGCCCTTGCGGTGGCCGAACAGCTCGCTGTCGATCAGCTCCCCGGGCAACGCCGAGCAGTTCAGGGCGACGAAGGGCCCCGCCCGCCGCCGGCTCTCCTCGTGGATCGCCCGCGCCGCCAGCTCCTTGCCGGTCCCGCTCTCCCCCGTGATGAGCACGGTGGCGTCGGTGGGCGCGGCCAGGCGGATGACGCGGAACACCTCGCGCATGGCGGGCGAGGCGCCCACCAGCGGGCCCACGCGCGCGGCCAGCTCCTCGCGCAGCCGCGCGTTCTCCTGGCGCAGCGCCAGCACCTCCCGCGCCCGCGCCGCCAGCGCCCGCACCTCGTCGTTGTCGAACGGCTTGGGCAGGTAGTCGTACGCCCCCAGCTTGAGCGCCTTCACCGCCGTACGCTCGTCGCCGTACGCCGTCATCAGTACGAACAGCGTCTCCGGGTGCCGCTCCCGCACCTCGGCCAGCAGCTGCAGCCCGTCGATGGCGGGCATGTTGAGGTCCGACAACACGATATCCGCCGCCTCCGCCTGCAGCAGCGCCAGCGCGGCGGGCCCGTGCTCGGCGGCCCGCACCTGGTGGCCGGCGTCGGCAAGCAGTTCCGTAAGCGTAAGTCGGACCGAAGGTTCGTCGTCCACGACCAGGATCCTCATGCGACGCCCGCCTCCGTGAGGTGTATTCGGAACTCGGCGCCCCCGCCGGCGGCGTCGCCCACCTCGACGCGCCACTCCAGCTCGCGGGCGAGCCGCCGGACCACGCTCAGGCCCAGGCCGGTGCCGCCGGGGGTGCCGCTGTGGAAGGGGTCGAAGATCCGCTCGCGCTCCTCCGGCGGCACGCCCGGCCCCTGGTCGGCCACGCGGATGCACACGCCCCCGTCCTCGCGGGCGGCGCTCAGGCGAACGTGTCCGCCGGCGGGCGAGTGGGCGATGGCGTTGAGCAGCAGGTTGAGCGTGGCCTGGGCCAGGGGCTCGCGCGGTGCGCCCGCGACCAGGTCGGCGGCCTGGACGTCCAGCGCCACGCCGCCGCGGGCGGCGCGCGCCCCGGCGAGCAGCGCCAGGTCGTCGAAGAGCGGGCCCAGCGGGGTCGCGCCCTGCCCGGGCACGGGCCGGGGCGCGCGCCGCGCGATCTCCAGCAGGTTGGACACCAGCCGCTCCACGCGGGACGTCTCCTCCAGGATGACCCCGGCCCAGCGCCGGCGGCGCTCGTCGTCGACGTCCTCTTCCGCCAGCCGCTGCGCCAGCGAGCGCACGCCGGTGAGCGGATTGCGCACCTCGTGCGCGACGACCGCCGCCAGCTCGCCCACGATGGCCAGCCGTTCGCCCTCGGCGGCGTCGGCGGCCAGCTCGCCCGAGCGGCGGACGCGCACCTCGATGTCGTAGTACTGGTGGCGCGCGATGCCGACGAAGACCAGGAAGTCGAGCGCCACGGTGATGGGCGGCATGGCGTAGAGTGTGAATCCACGGGCACTTAGCAAAAAGGCCAGGCCGACGCAGACCGGCGCGGCAGCGGCCAGCACGAGCGCGAGCGGGATGTCGGCCTTCTCCCGCCGGGCGGGCGCCGACCGGCCCGGTACCCGGGCCCAGATCAGCAGGGCGCCCCCGGTCCAGCCGGAGACCATCCAGACCCAGAGGAGGCCGTTGGAAAGAGAAACCACGGGCGGCGTGCCGCCGCGCAAGGCGGCGACGAAGGCGACGGCGATCGCCAGCGAGCCGAGGACGCCCGCCGTCGCCCAGCGGGTGGTCTTGAGCCGCTCGACCATGCCGAAGGTGAGGAAGAGGCCAGGCAGCGCGACGGCCATGCACAGGGAGAGTATGCCCCACGCGTGCCCACCGCCGGCGGAGGCCATGCCCTGCCCCAGCAGCCAGAGCAGCAGCCCGACCTGGAAGGGCATGTGCCAGCGCACGCTCCGCCCGCGCGGGTTCAGCAGCAGCAGCAGCGCGGAGAAGAAGAGGACGCCCCCCAGCGCGAAGAAGGAGATCGCCACCGCCACCACGTCGATGATCACAGCTGCACGTCCAGGCCGAGGACGAGCGTCCGGTGCGCGAAGAAGGAGCCGATCGGACGCGGGTTGCGGTAGCTCGCATCGTAACTATAGCCCGCCACGTTCCGCCGATCCAACACGTTCAGCGTCTCCAGGTAGGAGGCCACGGACCGGCCGTGCACCGACGCGAGCCAGGTGACGCG
The DNA here is from genome assembly GCA_017881445.1 of Gemmatimonadota bacterium. Taxonomy (GTDB): domain Bacteria; phylum Gemmatimonadota; class Gemmatimonadetes; order Longimicrobiales; family RSA9; genus JADGQX01. Next base: position 5,994 of record JADGQX010000251.1, read on the forward strand.
GGCATCGGCGCGGAAATAGTCGGGCATGCGCGCTCCTTCCGGGACACCGTAGATCGGCTCCAGGGGCCCGGCCGCCCCGGTCGCCCCGGTCGCCCCGGTCGCCCCGTTCGCCCCGGTCGCCCCGGTCGCCCCGTCGGCGGCGGGCCCGCCCCCCAGGATGGGCGTGTAGGGCCGGCCCGTGCCGTAGCGCAGCGTGGTCCCCAGCTCCCAGGCACTGGCAATGGCCAGCCTGGCCACGCCCGTCACCGAGTGCGTCACGTCCACGGGCGAGCGCACCGTGCGGCCGTCCGCCAGCTCCACGGTCGAGTGCAGCAGCGACCAGGAGAGCCAGCCGGTCAGGCGGCCCGACCCGGTCCAGCGCGCCAGCGCATCCAGCCCCTCGGCGTGGCCGGCGCGGGCCAGCGGTCCCGCCGTCGCCTGCGCCATCCACTCCGAGGGCAGCGCCGAGAGCGCCACGTAGCCGTCGTAGCGCTTGAGGAACGCCTCCGCCCGCAGCGCCAGCCTGCCCGCGCGCTCCGCGCCCAGCACCGCGTGCGTCGCCCGGGTGGGCACCCCCGAGGGCGAGCCCGCGTCCGGCAGCCGGTAGCCGGTGCGCCAGCGCCCCTGGTGGAACACGCCCGCGCCG